>JAUZFQ010000199.1 GCA_030838445.1 Pyrinomonadaceae bacterium
GGGCGCAGAGAGTGAGTTTCAACACTCACTCTCTGCGCCCCCTCCGCGTCTCTACGGTGAATCCGTTTGAACTGTAGTTCGCGTGTCCGGCGTCAGCCGCTTGTCTCGCTTGACCGCTCGCCGTCCAGCAGAATCTTTTTGCGCCCGACGCCCCAGCGATAGCCGCTCAACTTACCGTCCGCGCCGACGACGCGATGGCAAGGAGTGACGAGCGCGACCGGGTTCGTCGCGCACGCACGCGCGACGGCGCGCACCGCCTTGACGTTGCCGATTTGTTCGGCGACTTCCTTGTAGGAACGCGTCTCGCCGTAAGGGATGCGACGCAGTTCCGCCCACACCTGCAACTGAAAAGCCGTCGCCTGTAAATCGAGTGGCAGGCCGAGCGTGCGCCCGCGGCCGTCGAGGTATTCGACAATCGCCCGCACGTAACTCTGCAACCTGTCGTCGTCCGGCCGAATCTCGGCGGCGGGAAACTCCGACGCTAAGTTCGACGCGAGTTGCTCCGTCGTGTCGCCGAAGGCCACGGCGCAGACGCCCTTCTCGGTCGCCGCGACGAGCAGCTTGCCCAGACTGCTGTCGGCCGTCACAAAATTGATCTTCAAATTCCTGCCTCCCTTGCGATACGTCGCCGGGGTCATGCCCAGATTTCGCGTCGCCTTCTCGTACAGCGCGCGGCTCGACCCGAAGCCGCTCTCGTACATCGCCGTCGTTACGTCCGTCCGCCGCACCTGTTGTTTGAAATTATGCAGACGCCGCGCGGCGGCAAACTCTTTCGGCGAGACGCCGAGCGCCTGCTTGAAGGTGCGCTGCAAATGCGACGCGCTGACGTTCAACTGCGCCGCCAGAGACTCCAACGTGATCTCCTCGTCGCCGCTGTTTTCGATGAGCGCGCAGGCGCGCACGACGACTTCCGTCTTCGCGCTGCGCGCTTCGTCCGCCCGCGGCCGACACCGCAAGCACGCGCGAAACCCCGCCCGCTCGGCTTCCCCCGGAGAGGCGTAGAACGAAGTGTTCTCACGCTTCGGCCGCCGCGCCGCGCACGAAGGCTTGCAATAGATTCCCGTCGAACTGACGCCGAAGAAGAACGCGCCGTCAAACTCCGCGTTCTTGGCCTGCACGACTTGCCAACGCCAGTCTTCGATCAATTTCTCCGTCGAAATGTTTCTCGTCATCACAGGCGTCATTTTACCGAACGCCCGCCCGCGCGTTCTATCCGTTTGTTGCTTTCAAATTCACACGCCGCACTCATCACCCCGCGTACCCATCCGGATGCGACTGCATCCAGTGCCATGCGGATTCGATGATCAAATTTAAATCCTGAAACTGGGGCGACCAGTTGAGGTCGTGTTTGATGCGGGCGGAACTGGCGACGAGGAAGGCTGGGTCGCCGGGTCGGCGCGCGCCCACTTTGACTTTGATCTCGCGCCCCGTAACGGCGCGCGTCGCGTCAATGACTTCTTTGACCGTGTAGCCGTCGCCACCACAGCCGAGATTGTAGACGGCGCTGTGAGTGTCGAGTATGGAGAGAGCGAGGATGTGTGCGCGTGCGAGATCGACGACGTGGATGTAGTCGCGGACGCAAGTGCCGTCGCGCGTGGGGTAGTCTTCGCCGTAAATTTCCACGGCGTCGCGCTTGCCCGCGGCGGCTTGAAGGATGATGGGGATGAGGTGCGTTTCGGGGTCGTGCATCTCGCCGCAGTGGCGGGTCGCGCCCGCCGCGTTGAAGTAGCGCAAGCTGGCGTGGCGGATGCCGTGGGCGCGTTCGTACCAAGGGAGCGCGTGCTCGAAGGCGAGCTTGGTCTGGCCGTAGGTGTTCGTCGGGTTGGTCGGGTCTGACTCTTCGATGGGCTGCTTCTCCGGCTCGCCGTAGGTGGCGGCGGTCGAGGAGAAGACGAGGCGGCGCACTTCGCAGTCGTGCATCGCGTCGAGCAGGGCGAGTCCGGCGATGACGTTGTTGCGGTAATACTTCGAAGGGTTTGTGACCGACTCGCCGACGAGCGAATCGGCCGCCATGTGAATCACGGCCTCCGTGCGCTGCTCGCGGAAGGCGCGGCGCAAACGCTCGCCGTCCATCAAATCCGCTTCGACAAACTCCGCGCCCGCGACCACCGCGCCGCGATGTCCTTTGTAGAGGCTGTCGTAGACGACGACCTCGTGGCCGTCGCGCACCAACTCTTCCGTCACGACGCTGCCGATGTATCCTGCCCCGCCCGTCACCAGTACGCGCATGTTGTGAATGTCGAACGGCCGCGCGCCACGTCGCCGTCGCCGGGCGCAACCGTTCTTCCCTCGCCGGTTAAAATGTGAAAACTTCGCATGATGATAGCACGTGCGACATTGCCCCGTGGAACGAGGCGATTCGCACACACGCGCGTGCGTGCGAATCGCCTCGCTTCGTTTCAGCTTGCCCTTGTGACCTTACTGGTTATCAACGACCGACTCGATGACCGCCTGAATGCTCGACGGCACGTTCGAGAAGAAGTCGTAGCCCGTCAGTTGCTCCACCTCGTCCACGCTCACGCGGTACTGCTGCCAGAAGTTCGACCTGATGCCCTGCGTGTTCGGCATACGGACGGCGATGACGCGCGTCGAGGTGGTCACGCGTGCCACGTCGCTCGTGCCCTGCGGCTGCACGAGGATCACTTTCCAGGTCTCGGCCGGGACTTGCACGTGGCCGCCCGCAATCGTCTGCGTGACGCCGCCGTTCGACCCCGTGCCGCCCTGACCCGCGCCGCCCATGATGATGTGCAACTCGTTGCCCGCGTTGACGAGCGTGCGCGAATAGTCTTCCAGATCAGCCCACGGCCCCTGATTGTTGTCGGGCGACTGCGGCATCATGTTCGTCATCAGGAAGGTCGCAGAGTTGTTGGCTATCGTGCTCGTGCGGTCGGCCGAAG
Source organism: Pyrinomonadaceae bacterium (assembly GCA_030838445.1). GTDB lineage: Bacteria > Acidobacteriota > Blastocatellia > Pyrinomonadales > Pyrinomonadaceae > JAIVJZ01. The sequence goes on from JAUZFQ010000199.1 coordinate 2,898, forward strand.
GGCAGTAGTGGCCGCGGTCGAAACCTGAGCCGCTGTAGTCCGTTCCCAACACCTGATACCAACCGGAGGGCAACGTGGTGTCGTTGCGAAAGTCGTCCTGCCGCGGCGCGCTGCCCATCCAAGTGCTGTCGAGATGCCAACTGACCCAGTTGGCGCGACCGTTGTTGCGGTGATAAGAGAGGGCGTACTGCGGCTTCTCCATGAGGTAATTCGTCGGCTGGTTAATGTCCGCGGTGGCGTTCGACGGGTTGCCCATCGCGAGGTGCTCGCTCGACGACGGCGTCGGAGTGGGCGTCGGCGTCGCGTAGGTCGTGATGGAGATGTTGTCTATGTTCAGGCGGTTCGCGCCGCCCGTCAGTTTCACCACCTTGAAGCGCACGGCGACCGCCGAGTTGATTGTGAAGTTAGCGTTGACGAGCGAAGTGGATGAGGTGTTGACGCTCGCGCCGACCTGCGTCCAAGTGCTGCCGCTGTTGGTGGACTTGTAGAGCGCCCAACTGCTCGCGCCGTCCGTGCCGTAGACGGCGTGTTGGACGGAGACCGTGCCCGCGTTCGCGCGGTTGAAGTTCATCTGCACCGCGCCGACGTTGCGTATGCGCGCGGAGTAAGCTCCCGTCTTGTGGTCGGTGGAGAGGTTGCCGGTCAGGGCGTCGTCCATGTACCACTGGCCGGAAGTGAGTTGGACGGTGGCGGCGGCGTAAGCGGTCTTGCCGCCCGCCTCGAAGCCTTCGGTGAAAGTTGTTTGCGAATTGACGGTGGGTGATTGTTGGAAGCAGAGCGCGGCGAACACGAGCACAAGTGTGCCCGCGAAAACCTTGGTTTTCAGGTTCATGTATCGTCTCCGGTGGGTGAAGGCCGCGGGCGGCAAAAGGGTGGGCGTCGCCGGCGGCCGGGGTTTTAGTAACTAATCGGGGGAATCGAGAGACCCGTTCGGCGCGGCTAACACGACCGCTGCGCAAAGAGACTCTCAAGGCTCGAACGCACGCATCTTAGACACGTCGCGAAGCAACATGCAATGAAAATTCAAGTTAAGAAGTTTGCATCTATGAACCGGCGGGAAGTTTGTCTCTATGAACTGATGGGGGACGTTGAGACGTGTGCCGGAGCAGGCGCGGGCGCGCCGCTTCTCTAACTCGCGGGTCTGCCGCTACAATCCGACGGCTGACCCGCGATGCCACAGAGTTGAATCGAGACCCTCTTGTTCTTAACTATCACTTGCCTTGATCGAGCCGACAGGGTTGACGACTCGCCCGCAGACTCGCTTCGAGAATGAAACCGACGATGGACACACAGACCTCCGCCGCCGCACGCACCCGTTCACGCACCACACAATCGCCCATGATGAAACTAATTCGCGCTACGTTCGCCCTCTCGCTCGTCGCCCTCGTGCTGCTGCCCGCCGCGTCGCACCGCTCGCAGGCGGTCGCGCCCGTCGCCGCCGTCGCCGTTGTGCAACGCCGCGTCAGTCTCGTGCTGACGAACGGCAAGATTTTTACGGCCGACGGGCGGGGCACAATCGCCGAGGCAGTCGCGGTTGACAACGACCGCATCGTCGCCGTCGGCACGAACGCCGAGATCGCGCGCGCTTACACGGGCGCGCGCACAGTTGATCTGCGCGGCCGTCTCGTCACGCCGGGCTTCAACGACGCGCACATACATTTCATCGGCGGCGGCCTCTCGCTCCTGCGCGTCGAACTCGTCGGCGCGAAGACGCTCGCCGAGGCGAAGCGGCGCATTGCGGCGAAGGTAAAGGAACTCCCGACGGGCGCGTGGATTCTCGGTCGCGGCTGGGATCACACGCTCTGGAGCGGCCAGTGGCCGACGCGCGCAGACCTCGATGCGGTCGCCCCGAACAACCCTGTCTTCGTGCAGCGCGTGGACGGCCACGTCAGTTGGGCGAACACGCTCGCGCTCTCTAAAGCGAGCGTCACGCGCGAGACGCGCGCGCCCGAAGGCGGCGAGATTCTGCGCGACGCCGACGGGCAGCCGACCGGAATTTTGAAGGAGACGGCCGCCGCGCTCATCGCGCGCGTCGTGCCCGAACCCACGCGCGCCGAGCGCATGCAGGCCGCCGAACGCGCGCTCGCAGAGGCGCGACGCTTTGGGCTAACTTCGATTCAGGACAACTCAGGCTACGAGGCCACGGAACTCTATCGCGAACTTTTGCAAGCGGGAAAACTGACCGTGCGCGTCGCCGAGTGGGGCAACTTCGAGGATTCGGTTGAAAAGTTGAACGCGCAGCGCGCGGAGTTTGCGACGTTCAAAATTGATCCGCTGCGCATCCGCCTGACCGCGATCAAGGGCTACGTTGACGGCACTCTCGGATCGCGCACCGCCGCCATGCTCGCGCCCTTCGCAGACGACCCGCACAACAGCGGCATCCCACGCCGCCCGCCAGAAGAACTCACGCGCATGATCGTCGAACGCGACGCCGCCGGATTCCAGATCGCGCTCCACGCCATCGGCGACCGCGCGAACCGCATGGCACTTGACGGCTTTGAAGCGGCGCGGGAAGGAACACGTAAAGTCAATGCTCATCAAGCTGACGCAGATTTAGCCTTCCGCCTTCTGGCGCGGCATCGCATCGAGCACTCGCAGGTCGTCGCGCCGACGGACTTCACGCGCTTCAACGATCTCGGCGTCATCGCTTCGATGCAGCCGTCGCACGCCATCTCGGACAAACGTTGGGCGCAGGATCGCTTGGGCGAGTATCGCGTGCAGGGCGCGTACGCGTGGCACATGATGCGCTCGTTCGGCGTCCGCGTGCCCTTCGGCACGGACTGGCCGGTCGAACCCATCAACCCTTACCTCGGCCTCTACGCCGCCGTCACGCGCCAGAGCACCGAGGGCGAGCCGACGGGCGGCTGGTGGCCGCAGGAACGCTTATCCATCGCCGACGCCATCCGCTGCTACACCGCCGAGTCGGCCTACGCCTCTTTCGAGGAGACGCAGAAAGGACAGATCGTGCCCGGCATGCTCGCCGACCTGACCGTCCACTCGCGCGATCTGCTGACCATCAAACCCGAAGAGATTTTGCAGACCGAAGCCTCGATGACCATCCTCGGCGGGCGCGTCGTCTACGAAAAATAGACGCGCCCCTGTCTTCGCACGACTCGCAAAAATAGACGCGCAACGGCTTCGCACGACTAGCTAAGACTATGACCTTCCACCAACGTAACCCGCGCGTGCATCGCGCACCGTCGCGCCGTTTGTTAACGCTCATCTTCGCGCTCCTGTTCGCGTCCGGTTTAGCGGCGGGCGAGGCGCGCGCGGCGTGGCGCGCGGCGGGCGATGTCACGGCCGTCGCGCGCGAGACGAACGGCGTCACGCTCACATTGTCGAGCGGCGCGCGCGTGGCCGTGACGTTTTTCGATCTCGATGTCGTGCGCGTGCGCCTCGCGCCGCGCGGCGTGTTCGAGCGCGATTATTCCTACGCCGTGTGGTCGAGGGATCGGAAGACCGTGGCGGCCGTCGTCAAAGAGACGCGCGAGACAATCGAGATCACGACGCGCGTCGAAGGGCCGCGGATCATCGTCCGTCGCCGCCCGTTTACGGTGTCGGTGTTTGACGCGCGGGGGAACGTGGTGGTCGAAGACGACGCGGCGCGCCCCGTTTCGTTTGATCTTGAGAGCGGCGCGATTGAGGCGTCGAAGCGGCGCGACGAGTTGGAGTTCTATTACGGCTTCGGCGAGAAGGCGTTGCCCACGTCGCGGCAGGGGCAAGTCGTCGCCAACTGGAACACGGACGCGTACGCCTACGCCCCCGGCACTGATCCGATTTACCAGTCCGTGCCGTTCTTCTACGCGCTCCGGCAGGGTCGCGCCTACGGGCTGTTTTTCGACAACACCTATCGCACCTACTTCGACATGGGACGTGCCGCGCCGAGCCGCTACACGTTCGGCGCGGCGGGCGGCGAGTTGAACTACTACGTCTTCACGGGCGGGCGCGAGCGCACGCCGCAGAAGGTCTTGGAGGATTACACGGAGTTGACGGGGCGCACGCCGCTGCCGCCCCTCTGGTCGCTCGGCTATCAACAGTCGCGCTGGTCTTACTACCCCGAAGCGAAAGTGCGCGAGATCGCGCGCGGCTTTCGCGCACGTAAAATTCCGGCCGACGTAATCTATCTCGACATTGATTACATGGACGGCTACCGCGTCTTCACCTGGGACAAGACGCGTTTTCCAGACCCACCCAAGATGCTGAGTGATCTATCGAAAGACGGCTTCCGCACCGTCGTCATCATTGATCCGGGCATCAAGGTTGACGAGAAATATTTCGCTTACACGGAAGGGCGCGCGCGCGGGTTCTTTCACCAGACGAAAGACGGCAAGGAGTTTCAGGCGAAGGTGTGGCCGGGCGTCTGCGCCTTCCCCGACTTCACGAACCCGCAGGCGCGCGCGTGGTTCGGCTCGCTCTACAAGCAGAACTTGGACGAGGGCGTCTCCGGTTTCTGGAACGACATGAACGAGCCTGCGACGTTTCCGCCCGACGACCGACCGGCGCAGCCGAACGTGATGCACGACGCCGCCAAGACCTTCCCGCTCGACGTGCGCCACTTCGGCGACGGCGCGCCCGGCGACCACGCGCGCTATCACAACACCTACGGCATGCAGATGGCGCGCGCCACCTTCGAGGGCTTACGAAACTTGCGCCCCGACGCGCGCCCCTTCGTCCTGACGCGCGCGGGCTACGCCGGAGTTCAACGCTTCTCCGCCGTCTGGACGGGCGACAACGTGGCGAGTTGGGAACACCTGCAACTCTCTCTGCCGATGCTCACGAACATGAGCGTCTCCGGTCTCGCCTTCGTCGGCGCGGACGTGGGCGGGTTCACCAACAACGCGTCGGCCGAACTCTACACGCGCTGGCTGCAAGCCGCCGCGCTCACGCCCTTCTACCGTTCGCACGTCGCGGCGAATTTGCAGGAGCGCGAGCCGTGGTCGTTCGGCGAAGCCAACGAGCGCATCAACCGCGCCTCCATCGAGTTGCGCTACCGCCTGCTGCCTTACATCTACACGCTCTTTCGCGAGCACGAACAGACGGGCATGCCCGTCATGCGCCCGCTCTGGTTCAACTACCCGGCCGACTACAACACCTACGCGCCCACGCCCACGCTCGAACAATTTCTCGTCGGGCGCGACCTGCTCGTCGCGCCCGTCCTGACGCCGGGCGACACCAAACGCCCCGTCTATTTTCCCAAGGGCGACGCGTGGGTTGACTGGTGGACGGGCGCGCGCTACGAGGGCGGCACGACCGCCGAGATTGATGCGCCGCTCTCGCGTCTCCCGCTCTTCGCGCGCGCCGGGGCTGTCATCCCCGCGCAACCCGTCGTCCAGCACACGGGCGAGATGGCGCGCGCGCCGCTCTCGATCACCGTCGTCTCCGGCGCGGACGGCGAGGGGCGCATCCATCAAGACGAGGGCGACGGCTACGGCTACCGGCGCAGCGCGTGGCGCACGACCACCGTCACGCAGGCGGGCGGCCGCGTCTTGATCAAACACGTCGGCGACTTCGGCGGCGCGCGGCGCGTCAGTCTCGTCGAAGTGCTCGGCATCGGCGAGAAGCCGAAGGAGATACGACTCGACGGGCGCGAGGTCAGAAACTACTCTTACGACCGCGACACGCGCCGCCTGAGTTTGCCGTTGCCGGACGCGGGCGCGAGCGAGATCACGATCATCCCTTGAGTCAGCCATGCGGCGTGCGCCCATAGCGCATGAGGAGGTCGCCTGTTGCGGCCGGGAAAGTTTATGAAGCAGACGGCGGACGTGGTTATCATCGGCGGCGGCATCGTCGGGGCGAGCGTCGCGTTTCATCTCTCGGAGCGCGGCTGCACGGACGTGCTCGTCGTCGAGCGCGAGGCCGCGCTGGGGTCTGGCTCGACGGGACGGGCGACGGGCGGCGTGCGCGCGCAATTTGCGACCGCAATCAACATCCGCATGTCGCGCTACTCGATAGACTTCTTCACGCGCTTCGAGGAAGCGACCGGCCACCCCTGCGGCTACGAACAGGCCGGCTATCTGTTCGTCGCGACGAGCGAAGCGCACCTCGATTACCTGCGACGCACGCGCGAGCGGCAACGCGCCGAAGGTCTGACGAACGTCGAGATCGTCGGCGCGGAAGAGGTCGCGCGGCGCGTGCCGGGCTTACGCACAGACGACGTGGCGGGCGGCTCGTTCTGCCAGACGGACGGCTTCATCGCGCCGCTCAAGGTGTTGCACGGGTTCATGGCGCGCGCGACGGAGCGCGGCGCGCGCCTCTGGACTGAGACGCGGGTGATGGGCATTGACGTCGGCGAGGGCGGGCGCGTCGCGGGCGTGATGACTTCGCGCGGGCGTGTGGAGACGCGCGCGGTGGTCAACGCGTCGGGCGCGTGGGCGGCGGAGACGGCGCGTCTGGCGGGCGTGGAAATTCCGGTCGTGCCGCTGCGCCGGCAGTTGGTGAGCGTGCGGCCGCGCGCGCCGTTGCCCGACGGGCTGCCGATGGTCATTGATATGTCGGACGGTTTCCACTTCCGCCCCGAGTCGCGCGAACTGGCGATGCCGGGCGCGCTCATGGCTTGGCCTGACGACGCGGAGACGCCGGGTTTCAAGGACGACTTCGACCCGGCCTTCGCCGGGAAAGTTTTCCGGCGGGCGCGGGCACGCGCGCCCTTTCTCGCCGACGCGACCGTCAACGCGAGCCGCTGCCGCGCAGGCTTGTACGAGGTGACGCCCGACCATCACGCGATCATCGGTGAATCGCGCGAGGTCGGCGGGCTGTTCTTCGCCAACGGGTTCAGCGGGCACGGCGTGATGCACTCGCCCGCGACGGGTCGCCTCGTCTCGGAGTTGATTCTCGACGGCCGCGCCTCACTGCTCGACGCGAGCGCGCTCGGCGCGGAGAGATTCGCGACGGGTCACCTGCTCGACGAGACTTCCGTGTTGTGAACAGCATTCACCACGGAGGCACAGGGGAAATGCGGAAGGAGGAACGCGGAAGGATGCACTGTAGGAATGATCTTTGTCCGTAGTCAGTTGTCAGTTGCATGTGACAATCACACAAGTTGCTAAAGACTCAATTGAACAACTGACTACTGACCACGGACAACTGACAGTTTTCACTTCATCGTTTCTTAATCGAGCATCGTGACTTCGCCGTCAACGACGCGCGCGAGGTATTCGCCGTCGCGCATGACCCACGCGACGCGGCGGCCCTGGCGGGCGAGTTCCGCCCACTCGCTCTTTTTCGTCGGATTCTGTTCGATGAGCTGTGCGCCGCCCGCGAGTTTGACGTGACGCAGGCCGGAGCGCGCAAACTTTTGCACGCCGCGCCCGCCGCCGAACAGCTTCTCGAAGGCGACGAGGATGCGCCCCGGCGTCAACCCGTCGTCGCCCGCATCGTCTGCTGTTTGAGCGCGTCGTTCAGGCATGGGGCGTCCGGTGTCCGTCGCGAGTTTGACGTCCGTCGCCTTTGAGGCGACTGTCACGACCGCTGCCGCTGCGGCTTTCGCGGAGGATGCGTTCGACGAGTTCGAGGAGGTCTTTGGAGCGGTAGGGTTTGGCGAGGTAGGCGTCGAAGCCCGCGTCGAGTGCGCGCTGGCGATCCTGATCGGCGGCGAAGGCCGTGACGGCGATGCAGTGGAGGCGGCTCGTGCGTTCGTCGGCGCGCAACGCGGCGAGCGTGCCCCAGCCGTCGAGGACGGGCATCGAGAGATCAATCAGGGCGAGGTCGGGCAGTTCCGCGCGCGCCGCCGCGACACACTCCAGGCCGTCGCGCGTTTCCCGCACGCCGTAGCCCGCGGTCTCCAGCATCAGGCGGAGGAGTTCGCGGTTGTCGTCGTAGTCGTCTGCGATCAAGATGCGAGCCAGAGGCATGATCGTGTCGGCTGCGGGAGAGCGAGCGAGCGAGTCAACCCTTTCGTAGATTGGTGAAACGCTTTTGCACGATGGAGCAAAAGATGCTTACGCAAGCGGCGCGCCCCTTATAACGTAGCCGCGCCCACGTGTCAAACCTTATGGCGGTGAAGGGGAAAGGGTGAAGGGGCACAGGGAACGGGGAAGTTTAAAGTAAGGAAAGCCCGCCGCGCTTTCGATTCTTCTTTACGCTTTCGTCCTTCCCCTTTGCTCCTTCACCCTTTCCCCTCGCTCTATCTCTTCCCCGCTCGCTATTCTGAGACTTGTCTTGACACCGCGCGCACGCGCCCGCCATAATCCCTGACAGGCGTCGGCCCTCCTGAAGCGCGCGCCTCCGGTCGGTCAAAAACACCTGACAGACCGCCGCTGTAACCTACCGGGCGGGTCTCGCCCGCAACAACCAGCAACACGTCCAACGAAGGAGAGTCAACAGGTGGCAGGAAGCGAAGACTTGGAGCAGAGTTTGCGCGCCGAAGTGGAGAGCTATATCAAGGCGCGCGTGCAGGGGCAGCAAGAGGAGATCGCGCGTTTGCAGAGTCAGGTCAACGAGGCGTTCACGCGCCTCAACGAACGCCTCTCCGACGACTCGCTCTCCGACGCGCCCATCGCCATCTCGATCTCGGAGCACCTGCGCGCCGCGACCGGCAAGGGCACGGAAGAGGCCGCGCAATCGTCGGCGCGCGCACGCGCCACGAGCGACATCGCGCTCCTTAAAGCCGCCGTTGACGACATTGACAACCAGCGTTCGCAAGCCGACATCCTCAACACGCTCGTCAACCGCGCCGCCGCCTTCACGCCCCGTCTCGCCTTCTTCGTTGTCAAGAACGAACGCGCCACGGGCTGGCGCGCGCGCGGACTCGAAGGCACGGTCGGCGACGACGCGGTGCGCGAAATCTCGCTCCCACTTTCATCCGACACGCTCCTCAGCCGCGCCGCCAACTCGC
>JAUZFQ010000206.1 GCA_030838445.1 Pyrinomonadaceae bacterium
TCGCGCTCGGCTGGGTGCTCGACAAATTCGGCGGGCGCGGAACTCTTCATGCAGCGCACGTCGCTCGTTGTGATGCTGGCGGGCGTCGTCATCTATTTTTGGGGCTGGCACATCCTGCGGCTCACGCTCGTCCCGCTGCTGCTGCTCGCGCTGGCGATCCCGATCCCGGCGATCATCTTCAACCAGATCGCTTTCCCCTTACAGTTGTTCGCGTCGCGCTGCGCCGTGTGGGCGATGCGCGCCTTCGACATCCCGGTGCTCAGGCAGGGGAACGTCATCGAGTTGATGCCGCTCAATTCAGCCGTCACGAAGAAACTCGAAGTGGTCGAAGCCTGTAGCGGCATCCGTTCGCTGATGACATTGATGACGCTCGCCGTCGTCTTCGCCTACTTCACGCACCCGCGCGGCAAGGGGCAGCAGGGCGGGGGCTTGCGTGCGAGTTTGAAACGTTACGGCACTTGGCGTTCGGCCATCCTCGTGCTCTCGGCCGTGCCCATCGCGATCATCACGAACGCGGGGCGCGTGAGCGGCACGGGCATCCTCGCGCGCTACTACGGGACGGAAGTGGCCGACGGTTTCTTCCACGAGTTCTCCGGCTGGGTCGTCTACATCGCCGCGTTCCTGCTCCTCTTCGCGCTCGGCTGGGTGCTCGACAAATTCGGCGGGCGCGGGAAGACGCGGCCGCCTAAAACTCCGCAGGCGCAAGCGGCGACCGACGATCCGGCGCGCACCACAACGGACGAGACGGGCGATGCGCCACTCGTCGGCGCGACCACCGCGACGGCGGCGACGGCAACCATGTCTCTGCGCGAACGCGGCGCGGACGGATCGTAAGGAAACTGTTTGCCACCATGTTGAGGAAGGAAGCAATCCATGACCGGCGAAGAAATGGAACGCGCAATCGAATTTCTGTTGCAGAGTCAGGCGACACTCGAAGCGCAGATCGCGGAGACGGGGCGACAGTTATCGGCCTATGCCGAGACGCAGAGCGAGTTCATCGAGATCACCTCTCGCAACATTGATGCTCTGACGGCGGCGCAGACGCAGACCGATACGCGGCTGAATAAGTTGATCGGGCTGTTCGAGCAACACATCGTCGCGGGGCATTAAAGGTGCTGCTAACAATTGTGAAGATATGAAATCGAAGAAGTGGCATTTCTGGGCGTTGCTGTTGCTCCTGCTGGCGGGCGGGTCGGTGGTCAATTTGTGGGAGCACATCGGCGAGGCGAGCGTGGTCAGGCGCGAGTTGAAAGAGTTTCCGACGCAGGTCGGCCGCTGGCAACAGCGCGGCGCAGACACGCGCTTCGACGCGCAGACGGAGAGCGTCCTGCGCGCAGACGATTACCTCGCGCGCGATTACGTGTTGCCCGACGGCCGCTTCGCCAACTTCTACGTCGGCTACTACGCCACGCAGCGCAATGGCGCGACCTATCACAGCCCGCTCAACTGCCTGCCCGGCGCGGGCTGGACTTTGAACGAACCGGCCGCCATCCAGATCACGCCTGCGGGCGGCGGCCAGCCCTTCGAGGCCAATCGCTACATCATCCAGAACGGCGACGCGCGCCAGTTGCTCATCTACTGGTATCAGGGGCGCGGCCGCGCCGTGGCGAGCGAGTACTGGGGGAAGATTTACACGGTCGTTGACAGCGTCAAGCGCAGGCGCTCGGACGGCGCGATGGTGCGCGTGATCGTGCCGATTCAGAAGTCGGAAGAGGACGCGCTCGCCCTCGCTTCGGAACTCGCGGCGCAGGCCGCGCCCTCGCTCCCGACGTTCGTCCCGAACTAAAGAGCGCGGGAAAGTTGGACGCGGAGCGCGTGGGAAGTGGTAAAATAAAAGCGTGGCGGTTTTGGGGAAAGACGTGGCCGCCGTTTCAGGAAGAGAAACTCGATTGCCAGTTTTATCATTGTGAAGTTTCGAGCCGTTCGGGGTGTGCCTCACCCGCAAGCGGCCGAAACGAGACGATGTTTCAGACGGCTTGATTAACCAGCAGACGCGGCCGCCGCTCACAGACCGTTGCCCCGGTCAGAGCGCGTGGGACGCGAAGGAGTCCGAAAGACCGAGATGAATCACAAAGAGTGCCCGCGCTCCGGCAGTGGCCGGAGTTTGTCGTCTGTTTTGCTCGCCTTCATCGTCGCCGCCTTAGCGTTCGCGGCCATCGCCTGTTCCAATCCCGAAAAAGCCAAAGCCGAACACGTCGCGCGCGGCGAAGCCTACCTGACCGACAAGAAGTTTCAGGAGGCATCGCTCGAATTCCGCAACGCCGTCCAGATTGACGACAAGCTGGCGCAGGCGCACTGGGGGCTGGCGCGCGCCTACGAGGGCATGGAGCAATACTCGCAAGCCTTCGAGGAGTTGCGCCGCGCCGTCGCGCTCGACGCCAACAACCTCGAAGCGCGCGTGCGCCTCGGCAACTACTACGTGCTGGCTTACCAGCAGACCAAAGACGAAAAGCTCCGCGACGAAGCGCAGCGGCTCGTCGAAGAGGTCTTGCAGAAAGACCCGAACAACATCGAGGGCTACATCCTGCGCGGCAGCGTCCTCTACGCCACCGGCAAGCGCGAAGAGGCGTTCGCCGCCATCAACCACGCCGTCGAACTCAACCCGCAACGCGTCGAGTCTTTGATGAGCCTCGCGCTCTTTCACCGGCAGGTGAACGAGACGGCGAAGGCCGAAGAAGTTTACAAGCGCGCGCTCTCCGTCAACGACCGCTCCGCGCTCGTCCACCTTGAATACGCCAAGTTCTTCGTCTCGCAGAACCGGCTCGACATGGCCGAGGTCGAGTTTCGCCGCGCCGTCGAAGTCGAGCCGCAGAACCGCGACGCGCGCCGCACGCTCGCCAGCTTCTATCTCGTCAACAAACAACTCGACCGCGCCGAGGAAGCCTTCAAAGCCCTCGCCGAACTCGACCGCGACCGCCCCGAAGGGCGCGCCGTGCTCGCCGATTTCTACGCCTCCGTCGGCCGCTACGACGAGGCCGCGGGTCTCTACCAGCAGATCGTCAACGCCTCGCCCGACTACGCGCGCGGCCGCCATCGCCTCGCCGAGTTGATGCTCCAGCGCGGCGATCAGACGGGCGCGCTCGCGCAGGTCGAAGAGGCGCTCAAGAAGAACCCGAACGACCGCGAGGGCTTGATCCTGCGCGCGCGCCTGCGGCTCAATCAGGACAAGCCGAAGGACGCCATCGAAGACCTCAAACAGGTCTTGAAGATCGAGCCGCGCGATCAGGCCGGACTCTACTTCATGGCCGAGGCCAGCTTCCGCGCCGGGCAGATGGAGCAGTCGCGCATCTACGCGGGCGACCTCGAAAAGTTCTACCCCGACTACCTGCCCGGCAAGTTGATGCAGGTGCAGATCAACCTCGCGGCGGGCGACGCGGCCAACGCGCAGCGGCTCGCCACCGACCTGCTCGCACGGCTCGATAAGTCCGCGCCCGACGCGCGCAACTCGCCGCAACTCCTGAACGAACTGCGCGCCAAAGCCCTGACCGCGCGCGCCACTACGTACTTGCAGGCGCAGCCGCAGAACACCTCGGCCGCCCGCGCCGACTTCACGCAGGCGCGCGACCTGATGCCGAACGCGCCCTCGTCGCACGTCAATCTCGCCGCCGTCTCGATGGCCGAGCGCAAGGCCGACGAAGCGACGCAGCACTACGAGCGCGCGCTCGCGCTCGACGCGGCCAGCTTCGATGCCTTGAACGGTTTGATCAACCTCTACGCCTCGCAGAACCGTTTCGATCAGGCGCACGCGCGCGTGGATCAGGCCATCGCCGCGCGCCCCAACACGGCCAGTCTCTATTTCCTCAAGTCATCAATTTACGGCAAGCAGCAGGACGCCGCGCAGGCCGAAGCGGCACTGCGTCGCACGCTCGAACTCGACCCGTCGTTCGTCCCCGCCTTGAACGCGCTCGGCTCGCTCTACGTCAACACGAACCGCCCCGACGAGGCCATCGCCGAGTTTCGCCGCATGAGCGAGAAGCGTCCCGACGACCCGACGCCCTACATGCTCATCGGCATGGTCGAAGACGGCCGCAAGAACTACGACGCCTCGACCGAAGCCTACAAACGCGCTCTGACCGTCAACACCGAGAACGCCTTCGCCGCCAACAACCTCGCCTGGAACTACGCCGAGCACGGCAAGGGCAACTTGGACGAGGCCGTCCGCCTCGCGCAGGGCGTCGTGCAGAAGTTTCCGGAAGAGCCGGGGTACGCCGACACGCTCGGCTGGGTCTATTACAAGAAGGGGTTGCACGCCGCCGCCGTCGAGCAACTGCAAAAGGCCGTGCGGCAGACGACGGCGCGCGGCGCGGACAGCGCGCTCTACCGCTATCACCTAGGCGTCTCGCTCGCCGCTCTGGGGCGCAAGCCCGAAGCGCGGCAGCAGTTGCAGCAGGCTTTGAGCACGACCAAAGGCAGCAAGCTCTCGCCGGAGAACGAGGGCGACGCGCGCAAGGCGCTCGCCTCGTTGTGAGCCGGAAGATTGTGTGATTTGAAAGAGGGTTGAACTATGAGTGTCGAATTTCGTCAGAGGAAGCCGGGCGAGTACGCGTCCATTCTGTGGAAACGCAAGTGGCTCATCATCCTCCCGGCCATCGTCGTCTCGTTCGCCGTCGCCATCGTCGTGTGGCGGCTGCCGAACGTCTACCAGTCGAGCACGCTATTGACGGTGCGCCCCTCGAACATCATGCAGGGCATCGTGCCGCAGATGTCCGACGACGATCTCACGATCCGCATCAACGCCATCGGGCAGGAAGTGTTCAGCCGCTCGTCGCTCGAACCGTTGATCAAGACTTACAACCTCTACGCCGCCGAGCGCGCGCGCAACGAGCCGATGGAAGCGCTCGTCGAGCGCATGGCGAAGAAGGACACGCAGATCGAGGTCAACAAGACGCGCAACGACATCACCAACGGCTTCATCCTCACTTACAAAGGCCCAGACCCGTACATCACGCAGAAGGTGACGGGCGACCTCGCCAGCAAGTACGTCAACGCGCAGATCAAGCAGCAGGCGCAGGGCGCGGACGAGACCGCCAAGTTTCTCCAACAGCAACTCGACGCGGCGCAGGCCGAACTCAAGATCGTTGATGACCGCCGCCTTCAGACGTTGCAGGGCAACATCAACAACCTCCCGACGCAGGCCACTTCGCTCGTCACCCGCCTCGGCGGCCTCTACGAACAGCAGAAGGCTTACATCTCCGACATCGGCCGCCTGCGCGACCAGAAGACGATGCTCTCCACCCAACTCGGCGACATCGAGAAGCAGTTTCAGGTGGACAAGGAAGACGTGGTCGAGACGCTGACCGACCCGAAGACGACGCCCGCGTGGGCTGAACTCTCCAAGCGGGAGTCGCAACTCGACTCAGAGTTGCAGAACATGTTGACGGTCTTGAAGCCGAAGAACCCGGACGTGGTTGCCAAGAATCAGGAACTCGCCGCCGTCAAACGCAGCAAGCAGGAGTTGATGGACGATTGGAAGAACCGCATCGCGGAGAAGACGAAGCGCATCGAGCGGCGCGTTGATCCGCGCGCCTCCACGATGAAGGTCAACATGCAGGGCATCGAAGGCGAGATCGCGCGGCAGGAAAAATTGCTCGCGCAAACGAGCGGGCAGATCAATGAGGTGCAGGCGCAACTGAGCCGCGTCCCGCAGGCCGAGGTTGCGCTCAGTTCGCTCGACCGCGACTACCAGACGAAGAAGGCCGCCTACGACGAGCTGCTTCTCAAGAAACAGAAGTCGGACTTGAACGTCGCGGCCACCAACTCGGCGCAGGGCGAGACGATTCAGGTGATTGACCCGGCGAGTCTGCCGGTGCGCCCCGTCGCGCCGAAGCGTCCGCTCCTCATCGCGCTCGGCCTCGCGCTCGGCCTTGCGGTCGGCCTCGCCTTCGCCGCCGCCTTCGAGGTGCCGCGCCTGCTGACGATTCAGACGGTCGAGGACGCGCGCCACTACACGGGGCTGCCTGTCCTCATCTCCGTGCCCGAACTGCTGACCGCGAAGGAGCAGC
>JAUZFQ010000217.1 GCA_030838445.1 Pyrinomonadaceae bacterium
ATGTTGAGCCGGTGAAAATGCCCAAGTGCCCGAAAGGGCAGGTCTGCATATATCTGTAGACTTCGCCGCCCCGGCGGCAAACTAATTCTCGAAATCTTCACTCGCCGAGACTGTCTTGCACGCCGACGCCCGCCTCGCCGTCGAGGATGGTGCTGATGCCCTCGTTATGTTCCGCCGTGACGGGCGCGTCAGGCTCGGCCGCGTCGCCACGCTCGTCTGCGCGATCCTGCTCGTTGTAGTGTCCCGCGTCGTCGCCGCCCTCGTCGCGCGTCGCTTCCCTTCGCTCGCTCATTTCAATTGTGCCCCTCTCAAGTTGAAACTCATAAACAACTGACAACTGACCACGGACAACTGACTGTCAACAACCGGCCACGGACGACTGACGCTCGTCACACTTCCACCGTCGCCGCCTCGCACGAATCGAGCGTGGGCGATTCTTCTGCGGCTTCGTCCGCCGTCACCTCGCCTTCGCCGACGTAGACGCGCCCGGCCGCGACCGTCTCGAAATATTCTTCGATGCGTTCGAGTATCTCGTCCACCGCGTGCGAGTGGTAGAGCACCTGGCGGAAGCGCGAGCCGCCGACGAGGCCGCGCGTGAACTGCCCCGCGAGTTGCTTCATGCGGCCGATGGCGGGCAACTCCGGCATGTCCTCGCGCAGCAACTCGAAGTATTCGAGCAGGAGGTTGCGCTTGTCCGCGAGCGTCGGCTGGAAGGGTTCGCGCCCGGCGAGCGTGTCTTCGATCTGTCGAAAGACCCACGGGTTCGCCATCGCGCCGCGGCCGATCAGGATGCCGTCGCAGTTCGTCTCGCGCCAACGCGCCAGAGCCTCTTCGACGGTCGTCACGTCGCCGCTGCCGGAGACGGGCACCCGCACCGCCTCCTTGATCTGCCGCACCAAGTCCCAGTTCGCGCGCCCCTTGTAGCCCTGCTCTTTCGTGCGCCCGTGCAGCGCGATGTGCTCGACGCCGCACGCTTCGGCCAGTTTCGCCGTCTCGACCGCGTTGATGTTGTTGTCGTAATAGCCCGCGCGAATCTTGATCGTGAGCGGAATGGTGATCGCCTTTTTGATCTCCTTGAGGATCGTTTCGAGGCGCGGCATGTCGCGCAGCAGTCCCGACCCGCCGCCGTGTTTGACCACCTTCGGCGCGGGGCAGCCGCAGTTGATGTCGAGCAAGTCCGCGCCCACTTCTTCGGCCATCTCGGCGGCCATCCGCATGCGTTCCGCCTGCCCGCCGAAAATCTGCACGGCGAACGGCCGCTCGTAATCGTAGAAGCGCATCTGCCGCTTCGACTTCGGGTTGTTGCGCGTCAAGCCCTCGACCGAGATGAACTCCGAGACGGTTAAACCGACGCCGCCGCAACGCTTCAACAGGCCGCGAAACGCCACGTCCGTCACGCCCGCCATCGGCGACAGCACGAGCGGCGGCGAGATCAGCACATCCCTGATTTTGAAAGGCTTCATAATTAAAAGCTGTCAGTAGTCAGTAGTCAGTTGTCCTTTGTTCTTCTGTCGCGGCTTGAACTGTTTCAGTGTAGGTAGCAAGTTACGCGACACATACAACGGACAACGGACTACTGACAATTTTACTTCCACAGTTCGACGCCCGTGGCGACGAAGCGAACCTCGTCGGCCGTGCCGTCCGGTTTGCGCTCGATCTTCGCGCCGTCTTCGATCAGGTGATCCACCTGCGCACGGTCGAGCACCTTGACGGAGAACTCGCCCTCGGCCTTGAACTTCATGCTCTTGGAATCCTTCGGCACGAAGAAACTGTGATCCTTGAACGTGACGCGAATCCCACTCGCGCCCGACTCCGGCGCGATCTGCATCCAGCAGCCCTCGCTCTGGCAGACGCGTTCCACCACGCCCTCGATCCGCACGCGCTTGCCTGCAAACTTCGCAGGCTCTTTCAACACGTCTGCGAACTTGACGGCAGGCGACCCGGCGTTGAGCGCGTCGCCGCGCTTGATCACGTCGCCGCCTGTTTCCGTCCGGGCGACTTCAACTTTGGTGGCGTCGTGCGGTTTGTGCCCGTCGTGCGGCGTGTGTTCTTGCGCTGCGGCGGGGGCAACGGCGACGGCGGCGACGAAGAGAAGCGAAACGAGAAATGTCTTCATAGGGAAAATAAGCTATCCTTTACGACTGAGATTGCGGCGCAACTTAAATGTTCTAAACTGCGGCGTCCGGATTATAGCAATGCAACCCAACCTCATCAAAAGCGCGGGCATCGCGTGGACGATTCTTTACGCGACGTTCGTCGTCTGGCTGTACGCCACCGCGCCGCGCTCTTTTACCGAAGCGACGATGGGCGCGAGCGTCGTCGCCGGGACTTATGCGGTTGACGAGGCGCGCTTCCGCGCGGCGCGCGAACTGTTCGGGCGCGAGCAATACGCGGCGGCGCGCGACGAGTGGGGACGCGCAGACCCCGCCGTGCGCGACGCGCGCACGCAGTTCTACATCGCCTACGCCTTCTACCGCGAAGGCTGGGGGCGCGTCTATAACGACGACGCGCTGTTCAGACAAGGTTTGGACGCAATCAACCGCGCGATCCAACTGTCGCCCGCGGGCGCGCTGCAAGTGGACGACCCGGAGTTGAAGATTCACTCCGCCGCCGAACTGAAGGCCGAGTTGCAGCAGGGCACGGAGAGTTCGCTCGGCGATCTCAACCCGCTCAAGATCGTGCGCGAGAGGAAATGAGGAAGGCGCGCTCGCTTGCGCCTGTTGACCTGATGCAGAACCGACGCGACAGCAACCGACTGCTCGTGCGCCACCTGTTGCTCCCGACGATCTTTCTGACCGTCGCGCTCGCGGGCGGTCTGCGCGTCGCCGCCGCGACGGGCGCGTTCATCTTCGTCGCGCCGCCGCTCGTCGCGCTCGTCCTCGCAGTCCTCCTGATGCTCCTCTTCGCGCGCGGCCGCCTCGTTGCCCTCGGCGCGTGGCTGAGCGGCGATCACGCGCCGCTCACGAACGTCTCGCACGCGCTCACGCTCCTCGCGCTCTTCTTCGCCTCCGCGCAAGCCTTCAACAGCGTGCTCCCCGACGCGGGGCTGTTCCGCTGGATGTTCGCCTTCTTCTTCCTCTGGACGCTCTGGAACAACCAGTTCGCAGCCTTCGACGCGCGCCGCCTCTTGCGCAGCCTCGCCGCCCTCTTCGGCACGGCCTTCGTCCTCAAACACATGCTGCTCGCCTCGCTCTACGCGCCCGATGGCGGCTGGCTCAAACGACTCGCGGGCGCGCTCCTCGAAGGCTTCACGCAAGGCACGCTCACGGGCACGCAGGAAACTTTCGCGCCCGCCACCGGCTACATCTCCTTTTTCACGCTCGCGCTCTACGTCGCCGGTCTGATCCTGCTACCACCCGCCCCCCTACAGGAGGCCGACGACGTAGACCCGGCCATGGAATTCCTCACGGCTTACCGGCGTCTCACACCCGCAGACCGGCAGGCCACACTCGAAAACATTCTGCGGGAAACTCAAACGCGCAACGAGCAGCGCGCGACGGAATTGTTGCCCTCGCCCGATTCCACACATCACACACGATCCGTGGAAGCGGAATAAGAAGCGGTATCATTCATACATACTCGCGCCCACGCCGCCGTCTGGAAGGACGTTCTCCTTAACCGCCGTCCGTCAGACTCGACTTCGGCGCGAAACGTTTTCGCCCTCGCCGGCATATATTTACGAGACTATTTCAACCCGAGCGTGGGGACTTGAGCCGGTCATCCGGCCGCGACCCGATGCCCCTCGCGCCGACGCGTGAACACCCGCCTCGCAGCAGTTACCAATCTTCGGCCGCTCTTATCCTTCATAGGCCGCGCGGCCCGACAACCTCCGAGGAGATCAAACATCATGTCGTCCGCATCCCTCAAACGTATTGCGCCCATCGCGTTAGCCCTCTCGCTGATCGTCTTGCTGCCCGCGCGCACGTCGCACGCGTGGGGGCCGTCCGGCCACAGGATCGTCGCCATCGTCGCGCGCCATCATCTGGACAACGGCGTGAAGTTAAAAGTGGCGGGTCTGCTCGGCGGCGACTCGCTCGAAGACGTAGCCAACTGGGCTGACGACGAACGGGAAAGACGCCCGGAAACCAGCGAGTGGCACTTCGTCAACTTCCCCCGCCGCGTCGGCAGCCCGCCCCGGCTGCCGGCCGGTTTCGTCCGCAGCCGCGATTGCGTCGACCGAAACGGCGAACCCGGCTGCGTGGTGACGGCGATAGAAAAGTACAAGGCCATCCTCGGCGACACCACCAAGTCGAACGCCGACCGGCTCGAAGCGTTGAAGTTCATCGTCCACTTCGTCGGCGACATGCACCAGCCGATGCATTGCAGCTTCGCCGACGACCGCGGCGGCAACAACATCAAACTCCTGTGGTTCAACCGCCAGTCGAACCTCCACCGGATTTGGGACTCCGGGATCATCGGGCGCGCGAATCTGAGCGAGGAAGAGTTCGCTGACGAACTCGAAGCGGTCTTGGAAGACCAGAGCGGCGACGAGGAGTTTGCCGTCGCCGCGTGGAAGGCGAATTTGCAATCCAAGATCAATACGCTGCAAAGCGGCACGCTCGACCAGTGGGCGACCGATGCGTTCAAGATCGCGGTCAAAGACGGGTACGACAACGTGCCCAAAACCGGCGCGCGGCTCGGAGCCACGTATTACTCCAAGAACTGGCAGATCGTTGACGACCAACTCACGAAGGGTGGACTTCGGCTGGCGAAGATTCTGAACGACACGCTACGTTGAGCGTCCCGGCCGCGACTCACACACTCGGCGAGGCAAAAACGGCGGGGGGCGCTCGG
>JAUZFQ010000230.1 GCA_030838445.1 Pyrinomonadaceae bacterium
TAGAAGAAAGAGCTTGTCTTTAACTTGTCACCTGTCACTTGTCACTCGTCACTTCTTTCTTCGTTTGCAAGTCGCGCAGCTTGGCGGCGACGCCGCGGTAGTTGACATCCGTGCCGTAAACTTCGGAGAAGATTTCGATGGCGCGTTCGAGGTCGCCCATCTGCTCGTAGGCCGTGCCGAGTTCGTAGCGCAACGCCTGATACTCGTCTTCGCTGTGGCCGGGCGCGTCGAGACCCTTCTTGAACCACATCGCGGCGGGGCGCGGCATGTTTTTTTGCATGAAGCAGTGGCCGAGCAGGTTGCAGCATTGGAGGTAGCGCGGCGTGCCGTCGCGCGGCGCGGCTAAGGCGATGGCCGCCTGCAACTCCTCCACGGCCTGATCCGTCAAGCCCATCTCGCGGTAGGCGAGCGCGGTGTTGTAGTGCGTCTCGTAGTCCGCGTCGGACGCGGGTTCGCCCGCCTCCACCTCGTCGCGAAACTCGTCGAACATGTCTGCGAGTTCGGGATGTGAAATGGGCTGCGCCGGTTGTTTCGCCTGCGGCGGCGCGGCGGCGGGCTTCGCGTTAACGACGGGCGGCGCGTCAACGATAGTGGGCGCGTCAACGACGTGGGGCACGGCAGACTCTTCGAGCGGCGCGACGAACAACTCGCCGCTGAGTTCGACATCTTCGGCCGCGGCATCTTCGACCGGCGCGAACGTCTCGAAGTGCGCGAACTCAAATTCGGCGGGCGCGTCCGTGGCTGTGTTGACAGTCTCGGCCGCGACGGAAGGCATGGCGAAGCCGTCGCCCTCCGCTTCGAGTTGGCGGCGGCGGCTGGCGATCTCTTCGTTCGCGCCGTACTGGCGTTCGAGCATGTCGAGCGTGTCGCGCGCGATGTCGGAATAGCCTTGCGCGAGGTAGTAGTCAACGCTTTCGAGTTCCTGCGCGAGCAGCACGCGCACGCGCCCCTCGCCCGTCCCCTTTTCCGGGGCGAGCGCGGAGTCTTCAAACGCGCTGCCGACGCCGAGGTCGGCCGTGCCGAACGTCGCCGCACGCGCGCCGGACGACTTCGCCGCCGGAGTGTCGTTTAAATCTTCGTTGAGGTCTGCGAAAGACGAGTTGGGATCAATGGTGACGGCGGCGACTTCTTCCGTCTTCGCTGCGCCTGCCTTTGTCTCTTCCGCCTCCGGCATGGCGACGGAGTTCCATTCAAACTCGACCGTGCCGCCGCCCCCGCCATCTGAAGTGACGGGCGCGGCGTCTGTCGTGGCGAAGGCGTCGCCGCCGCTGCCGCGCTCGAACACGTCGAAGGCCGCTGTTACTTCCGGCGCGGGCGTCTGTTCTTCGACGGGCGGCTCGTACCACGTCGCGGTCGCTTCTTCTTCCTCCTCGCCTGCGGGCGCATCGCCAAGTTCGCTCAGGCGTTCGTGATAACTCTGATCGAAGGGCACGAGACGGACGAGGTGTTCGAGCGCGCGCCGCTCCTCGCCGATGAGGTTGTGCGTCTGCGCCGCCTCGGCGAGACGTTCGAGCGTGACGCGCATGTGGTCGTCGTCGCGCTGCCAGGTGTAGATGCGCAGGAGCAGGCGGAGGGCTTCGATCTGTTCGGGGTCGCGCGCGAGCGCCTCGTTCAAGAGGCCGAGAAGTTTCTGTTCCTGCCGCTTGGCGAGGGCGGGTTCGGTGGCGCGCGTCAGCACGCCGACGGCGGCGTTCGTGTCGCCGCGTTGCAGGTAGAGCCGCGCCACTTCAAAAAGCTGCGGGAAGTTCGACGCTTCGAGTTCGACGAGACTGAGGGTAGCGCGCTCGGCGGCGGGCGCGTCTTCGGCATCGAGATAGGCGCGCGACAGCATGGCGCGCAACTCTACGTCCTGCGGTTGATCGGCCACGGCCTGTTCGAGCACGGCCGCGGCCTCGTCGGGCGCGCCGAGTTGCGAATGAGCGGCGACCAGGCCGTGCAGCACCGCGTGGTTGTGCGGCCTGAGCCGGTGCGCCTTCGTGTAAGCCTCCAGCGCCCACTGCGCCTTGCCGCTCGCGAGCAGACGCTCGGCCGCCTCGGTGAAGGCGTCGGCCGCCTCTTCGCGCAGGTCTTCGCGCAGGTAGCCCTCGCCGAGCCGGATGCGTATGTCTATGTTGTTGGGTTCGAGGTCGGCGCTGCGCTGGAGGGCGTCGAGCGAGTCGCGCATCTTCCCGGCGCGCGCGTAGGTGTCGGCGATGGCGAGATACTGTTCGCGCGCTTCGACGAAGTGACCCTGCTGTTCGTAGAGCACGGCGAGACGTTGGGCGACGACGGGCAGCGACGGGTCGAGGCGGGAAATCTTCTTGTAGACGGCGATGGCTTTGAGCGTGAAGCCCTGTTCGCGATAATGGTCGGCGACGCGTTGGAAGCACTCGATGGCCTCCTGCTTTTGCTTGACGCGCACGTAGAGATCGCCGAGCGTGTTGAGCGCGCTCTGATCGTTCGGATCGCGCTCGACGATGCGGCGATACTCCGTGATGGCCGATGGTATCTTGCCTTGCGCCAGATACTTTTCAGCCGCACTGATGGCCTTTGCTTTATCGAATCCCATCGGGAAACTGTTCGTGTCCGCGTCGCGCGTCAGCGGTGGGGGGATGCCCTAAAGTGCCAATGCCGCGCTCATACCGTCTCGCACCCGGCTCGCACACTTCAGTCGGTGGCGGGCAGATTTTACGCTAACATGCGCCGACAACGAGTGTCAACGCCGCTTTCCGGAAGCGTCGCCGCACAACTCGACCCGCGCCGAGACGCCTCTGACGACGACGCGCGCGCCGCGATTGCGGCCGACTCCGGGCGCGCACTTTCAGTGTCAATTTTAACTCTCGGATAGTGTCAACTTAAACTTGCGGATAGTGTCAATTTAAACTCGCGGACGACTTGATTCATTTGACCCGACCCGACCCGACCGCCGACGCCGACCCGCGGCACGCTTCGACCAAACCTTCGCCCCTGCTGCTGCGGCTGGCCGGGGCGACGGCCTTCGGCGGCCTCTTGCTCTACGCCGTCTTCGCCCCGCACTCGATTGCGGGCGCGTGGATCGCGCTCTCTATCTCCATCCTCGGCTGGCTCGCGCGCACCCTCGTCACGCGCCGCGTGCGCTTCCCACGCCGCACGCCGCTCGACCTCCCGCTCTGGCTCTTCTACGCGTGGAGCATCCTCTCCGCCCTCCTCTCCGCCGAGCCGCGCATCAGTTTATTGAAACTCATTTCGGTCAGCAGCTTTCTCATTTTCTACCTCGTCCGCGCGCTCGTCCGGACGCGCCGCGCGGCCGTCTTACTCGCCGCGCTGATGATCGCGTCGGGCGCGTCGGGCGCGTTGTGGAGCGCGTTCGAGGTGGCGCGCGGGCGCGGCGTCGTCGTCGAAGAGATCGCACCGGACAGCCCCTTCGCGCGCGACGCGTCGCAAGGCATCACGGCGGGCGACTCCGTGTGGCGCGTGGGCGGGCGGCGCGTCAACTCTGTGACGGAGATTGATCAGGCCATCCGCGATGCGCCCGCGGGCGAACCTCTCAAGCTCAGCCTGTTCTCGCAGGGCGAACAGGTCGAGCGCGTGTTGGATGCACGCGTGTCGGAAGAGTTGAAGGCGCGCGCTTCGGGTTCGGGTCTGCGCGGCACGCGCCGCGCGCACCGCTTCCGCGCCTCTGGCTGGACGCGCCACTACCAGACCTTCGCCGAGACTTTACAAATCCTCGCCCAACTCGCGCTCGGCTTCGCGCTCGCCTACTGGCAGCGACGGCGCACCGGCCACGGCAGCGACAACCGCAACAGCGGCGACAGCGGTGACAGCGCCCATAGCCGCAACGGCGCGCGCGTCTCCTCGCGCCTCCGCTGCGCGCTCGCGGCGACGGCGTTCGTCGTGCTCGCCGCGGGGATCGCGCTCACGGCGATGCGTACCGTGCTCGTCGCCTTCGCCGTGGGCGCGTCGGTGGTGGCGTGGCGCGCGGCGCGCGGGCGTGCGCGTTTCGTCGTCGCGGCGGTCGTGGTCGTCGCGCTCGCGCTCGGCGCGTTCGCCGTGTGGCGCACGCGCGCGGAGGGCGCGCTCCGTTTGCAGGACGAGAGTTCGCGCCTGCGTCTCGCCGTCGCGCGCGTCGCCGTCGCGCGCACGCCCTCGCACCCGATCTTCGGCCACGGCATGGACGCCGTTAAGGAACACTGGACGGAATGGGGCTTTCCCGGCGACGTGAAAATTCACACGCACTCGACGCCCATCCAACTCGCCTTCGACCGCGGCCTGCCCGCGCTCCTCCTCTGGCTGTGGCTGCTCGCCGCCTTCCGCCTCGTCCTCGCGCGCGGCGAGAGAAGTTTGCGCGCCGACACGGACGACGCGGCCTCCGCGCACGGACTCTTGCTCGGAGCGACCGGCGCGCTCGCGGGCTTCTTCGCCAGTTCACTCGTCAACTACAACTTCGGCGACGCGGAAGTCGCGCTCGTCCTCTGGTGGCTGATGGGAACGGTCGTGAGCGTCGTGGAAACACAGAAGGAAACGACGAACGCGGAATGATGAACGGAATAGTCAGTTGTCCGTGGTCAGTAGTCAGTTGCGTGTGGTTATCAACCGAGTCACTAAAGATATTCTTGAACAACTAACCACGGACAACTGACTACTGACTATTCCTTATTCATCGTTTCTACACCGGGCGCGCGTGTTGCAGTAAGAACGGTTTGAGGTTGGGGAAGCGCAGGCGCGTGCCGCGCCAGGCGTGATCGCGGATGCCGTCGAACGCCGTCCACGTCGAATGGTAGCGCGCGTAAATCCAGTTGGCTTCGGGGTCGCCCCAACTGCCGTCCGCGTTCTGGCAGGCGAGCAGGTACTCCATGCCCTCGCGGATCAAGGCGTGCCCGTCTTCGAGTTTGAAGGCCTTGAGCGCGACGATGATCTCGCCCGCCATCTCCGGGTCGTCCGTCGCGATGGACTCCGGCAGGCTCTCCTTCAAGAAAGCAAACTCGGCGGGTAGCCAGCGCGGCGAGAGTTGGTAGAGGTCGTAGTCGTTCAGGGTGTAGACGATGTGCGTGACGGCGTACACCTCGTCGTACCAATCGGGGTTGCGCCCCCCTTCGCGCCCGCGGTAAGGACGCATTGCGGGCAGCCAGCCGAACACGTCCGCGAACCGCCCGCTCGCCGTCACGCCGTAACACTCGCCCGTGTAGGCGCGCGTCAACGCGTCGTACCAGACGAGGTAACGACTCATCTGCGCCAGACCCTTCCGACACTTCCGGCAACGCTTGCGCCCGCGCTCGTTCCACAGCCCACATTCTTCGCATTCGGCGGGCACGTCCGAGGGCGGCGGCTCGGTGAGCGGGTCGAACGAAAGATAATCGCGCGAACTGAAACGTGCGGCGGCGAGTGCGAGTTGTCGTTTGAGACGCGGGTCGCTGTAGCCGAGATAGTCTGCGGCGAGGCTGCCGTGGAGGTAGTCGAGGATCGTGTCGGCGTCGGGGTCGGGCGGGACGGCGGGGCGTTCGCGTCGCCACTGTCGCGCACGCTCGCGCCCCATCCGCCACGCCGCGCGGCCGAGCGTCGCATCACGCGAGGTCGCGGCGGTGAAGTAGAAGCAGTTCAACAAATCGCTGCCGTACTCGGCGAAGTGTTGCGGCTCGCAGGCTATGGCGTAGATGAACTCCAACCCGCGCCGGACGGCGCGCGCGCGTTCCCTGCCCGCGTCCGGTCGTGCGTGGCGTGGCGTAAGTTTACGTTGCATGGGCTTGATCAGTCTCCGTTGATCAAGGTGGCGTCGGCGAGGTTACGGCGAGGCTGAACTAACTGACAGCGAGGCTGCACTGGCTAGCGGCGAGGCTGAATTGACCGGCGGCGAGGGACTGTTGCGAAGCATACACGAAAGCCTGTGAGCGCGTCGCGGAGAGATGCGCGCGCTCTCAGATCACGTCGGCGAAATTTTTGCGCGTCTTGGCAAACCACCAGTAGCCGCAGACGAAGACGACGAGGGCGAAGGCGGTGAAGTAGGCAAGGCCAGTCCAGTCGGGCGAAGCGCCTTCGAGGATGACGCGGCGATAGTTTCTGACGAGCGGCGTGAACGGGTTGGCGTTGATGAACGCTTGATAACGCGCGGGCACGATCCCTTCCGGATAAATGATCGGCGTCAGGAACATCCACGCGACGAGCAGCAGCGAGACGACCTGCGCCGTGTCGCGCAGGAAGACGCCGAGCGAGGCGACGAGCCACGCTGCGCCGAGCATCAACACGAGTTGCGGCAGGACGAGCGCGGGCAGCCACAGGATCGTCGGGTGGAGTTCGCGCCGGATGAGCAGGACGCCCGCGACGAGCACGATTGTTCCGAGCATCTGCGTCGCGAGCGCGGCCAACACCTGCGCCACCGGCAACGCTTCGAGCGGGAAGACCACGCGCTTGACGAGGTTCGCGTGCGCCACGATGACGTTCGACGAGACCTGCAACGAATCTTGAAAAGCCGTCCACGGCAACAGCGCGCAGAAGAGGTAGAGCGCGTAGTCCCAAGCCGTCCCGCGCTCGCCGAAGCGCGCGCCGAAAATCCCCGCGAAGATGAACGTGTAAATGGCGATCATCACGGCGGGCGTCAACATCGCCCACACCACGCCGAGCGCCGACCCACGATAACGCGCCGCCAACTCGCGCCGCGCCAGCGAACGGATCAACTCGAACCGCCCCGGCAACTCCCACAAAGGCCGCCACACCAACCGCCGCGAATCCTGCGCCGAAATCATTCCGGCATTGTAAACAATGCCGAGTACAGTGACGAGTGACAAGTGACGAGTGACGAGTTACAGCATAAGACGTAAAACTTGAATCGTTGAAAAGCCGTGAAATCCTCAATCGTAAACAGAAGAAATCTGTTTTCTCTATTAACGATTGACGATTAGCGACGCACGGCTTTTTCTCGTCACTTGTCACTCGTCACTTGTCACTGTTGTTATGTTTGCATTAGGGTTTGCAGTTATGAGCAAGGCATTGCGCGTCGAAGGGGTGGCGAAGCAGTATCGCATCTACGAACACCCGAGCGACCGCCTGAAAGAGACGCTGACGCGCGGGTGGCTGAAGCGACACCGCGAGTTCTGGGCGCTCCGTGAGATCAGTTTCGAGATCGAGCGCGGCACGACGGTCGGCATCGTCGGGCCGAACGGCAGCGGCAAGTCAACGCTCTTGCAGATCATCACGGGCACGCTCGCGCCGACGCACGGCGACGTGCAGGTCGAGGGGCGCGTCGCCGCGCTGCTCGAACTCGGCGCGGGCTTCAACCTCGAATTCACCGGCCTCGAAAACGTCTACATGAACGCCGCGTTGATGGGCTTCTCGCGCGCCGACACGGACGCGCGGCTCGCACGCATCGAACGCTTCGCGGAGATCGGCGACTTCCTGCACCAGCCCGTCAAGACTTATTCGTCGGGCATGTACGTGCGCCTCGCCTTCGCCATCGCCGTCAACACCGACCCGGACATTCTCGTCGTGGACGAAGCCCTCTCGGTCGGCGACACGATCTTCCAGCACCGCTGCGTGCGCCGCATCAAGGAGATGCAGGAGGCGGGGACGACGATCCTCTTCGTCTCGCACGAGCCGACGCTGGTGCGCGCCCTCTGCTCGCGCGCGATCCTCTTGAACGCCGGGAGGATGATCGCCGACGGCACGCCGATGGAAGTGCTCAACCGTTACCAGCGCGTCATCATGGCGCGCGAAGAGGCTTACGCCGGAGAGGGCGATGGCGCAGAGACGACGACGGCGGGCGCGTCGGCGCAGGCGGATGAGATGGCCGCTGGCGAGAATGTGGGTGCGGGAGCGGAGGGCGTGGGCGGAGTAGTCGCTGTTGATGCGGCGGGCGCGGTCGCGCGTCAGCCTTTGCAGTATTCTTACCGTCACGGGAATAAGCGTGCGGAAGTGATCGGCGCGGAGTTGGTTGAGGGGACAAACGGCCGCACGGTCGAGTTGGTCGAGACGGGCGACGCGGTGGCGGTGCGTTTGCGCGTGCTGTTTCACGAAGACGTGGACGAACCCGTGTGCGGGTTTATGATTCGCAACCGGCACGGCATCAACGTCTACGGGACGAACACGGAGCAGCGCGGGCAGCCGCTCGGCGCGGCGCGGCGCGGCGACGTGATCGAGGCCGTGTTCACGTTCCGTTGCTGGCTCGGACAGGAACATTATTTCGTCTCGGTGGCGGCGCACACGCCCGACGGCGAAGCCTTCGATTGGCTCGACGGCGCGATCTTCTTTCGCGTCTCGTGCGCCGTGGAGATGGAGGGCATCGCGAACCTCGACGCGCGCGTCACGACGCGGCGCGTCGGAGTTGAAGGGCGTGACGAGAACACGGCAGAGGCGACGATGACGGGCGGCGAGAGTGTGGACGAACGCGCGACGGGCGTTGAGACGCGCGCGGTCGAAGCACGGGCGAAGAGTTGATGATCGAAGTGGACGACACGAAACCCAACGCGGGAGAGACGGCGACAGCGCATCTTGGCGACGAATCGGCGTCGCCCACCCTTGCGCCAACCGACTCGCACGTCGTTGCGCCGGACGACTCGCACGTCGAGCCGCTCGTGCTGCAAACGGACTTTCGTGCGGGCGAGAGATCGCAGTATCACGTCGCGGAGTTACTCGCCTTTCACGATCAGCATTTTGTCGAGGGCGTCTACCGGGCGATTCTAGGGCGCGCGCCGTTTCCGGCCGAGGGCGCGCGCGCGTTGGACGAGTTGCGCGGCGGGCGCGCGGGCAAAGTCGAGATCATCGAACGGCTGCTGGCGTCGCCGGAAGCGGGGCGGGGCGTGCGCGTCGAAGGTCTGCCGTCGCCCTTGATGCGGCGTCTCGGCCGCGTGCCCGTCGTCGGCTACCTGTTGCGGCTCGCGCGCGCTCTCGTGCGGCTGCCCCTCTCGATGCAGCACCAACAGCAATTTGAAATCTACGCGCTCGCCCAACAACAACTCATCGCCGACTACTTGAACCGCACGCTCGCGCAATTCGCGCGCGGGAGCACGACGACAGCGGACGACAACGTTTCAACGCCGCCCGCTGCATCATCGCCGCACGCCGAGACCGTCGAGGCGTTGGAGATGTTCGCCGACGCGCTCCTCGAACTGTCGAACAGTCACGCCGAGTTGGAGGCGCGGACGCAAACGTTGCAAGACGAGACACAGACGCAGGTGGAACAGGCGCAGGCCGCGCTCGCAGAGTTGACCGCCGCCATCACCGCGCAACAGCAACTCGCCGAGACGCTCCGGCGCGAGCAGCAACTCGCGTCCGACGCGCAACAGGAATTTTTGATTCAGGAGCAACGCGTGATCGTGGAGACGCAACAGGTCATCCTCGCAGAGTTGCGCGAGGAGTTACGTGCGCTCGCCGCGAAGCAACAGCGCGCGCGCGAAGAGTTCGACGCCGAGGTGCGCCGCCTGCGTTCGCTGCAAGAGGCGGCAGCAGCGGCGCGAGAGAATTTTTCCGGTCAAGCATGAAGCCGTTCGCCATCGTCATCCCGTGGTTCGGCGCGGAGTTGAAAGGCGGAGCCGAGCAGCAAGCCTTTCAGATCGCGACGCGACTCGCCGCGCGCGGCACTGACGTGGAAGTCTTGACCACCTGCTGCCGCTCGTTTCAAGACGACTGGGCGACCAACCAACACCCGCCTGGACTCGCGCGCGAACACGACATCAACGTCCGTCGCTTCCCCGTCGGCGCGCGCGACGCGTCGGCTTTTGATCTGGTCAACGCGAAGCTGCTCGCGCTCACGCCGCCCGATCTGCGTCCGGGCGTCGCGCCCGTCTCCGAAGCGGACGCCGAAATCTTCACGGGCGAGAACATCAACTCGCCCGCCCTCCTCGCACATCTCCACGAGCACGCCGACGACTATTGCGCCTTCCTCTTCATCCCCTACATGTTCGCCACGGCCACGCGCGGCTTGCCGCACGTCGCCGCGCGCGCGTTCCTGCAACCGTGCCTGCACGACGAACCGGCGGCGTACCTGCCCGCCGTCGAAGAGTTGTTTCAACGCGCGCGGCTCGTCCTCTTCAACTCCGAAGGCGAACGCGAACTCGCCGCCAGACTCTATGGCGCGTCCGTCTTCGCGCGCGGCCTCGTCACGGGCGAGGGCGTCGAACCGCTCGACGCTTCGCCGGAGCAACTCGCACGCGCGCTCCCCGTCGAACTGCGCGACAGCGATAGTAGTGGCGGCAGCGATAGAAGCGACGGCGACGGCGGCGACAGCAGCAGCGACGACGGCGGCAGCGTCGCGCCCTTCGTCCTCTACCTCGGCCGACGCAACGAGACGAAGAACACCGGCCTGCTCGTACGAGCCTTCCGCCGCTTCAAGGAGAGCGCCCCGGCCTCGCCGCTCCGGCTCGTCCTCGCCGGGACGGGCGCGCACTCTTACGACGAACGCGAGCGCGGCATTTTCGATCTCGGCCTCGTCGGCGAAGA
>JAUZFQ010000012.1 GCA_030838445.1 Pyrinomonadaceae bacterium
TGATGTGGGCGGCCTGCGCAAAACTCTCTGCGGGCGGGAAGACGCGCTCCTCGTGCAGCACCGATTCGATGATCGTCGTCGAGGAAGACATAAACTCTGGCTCGCGCTCTCCTGTCGGAAAAGTTGGCGGCGTCTACGTTGCGCCGCGAAATTAAAATTGCGTTTCCGGTGAGTGTCCTTGTGTATCACAAAATCACTCGACGCGACAATGACTATGCGACGCGCTGCGACACGGTAAGGCACGCGCGGCCGCTCGCGCGCCTGTGGCTTGTCTGCCGCCGGGTCTCTCCGGTAAAGTACGCCCCATCCAGTTCAACTCCGAAGAGAACCCGAAGCCGACACACCATGAATCAGACGAAAACTTTTCTCCGCGCCGCGTTGACTCTGCTTTTACTCGCCTCGACGGCCGCGCCCGCGCTCCCGCAAAGCAAGGAAGCGTCGAAGACCGCGCCCGTCACAGACACCCTGCGCGCGACGACCGGCACGCCGACTACTACTACTATTGGGCGCGACGAAAGGTTGTGGCAGAAGACGCTCAAACTGCAACGCTCTGCAATCGTCGTGGACACGCACAACGACATCCTCTCGTTCATGTTCGACGAGAACTACGACATCGGCCAGTCGTCCGTCGGCAAGTATCACACGGACATCGCGCGCATGAAGGAGGGCGGCCTCTCGGCCGAGTTCTTCTCCGTCTACGTGGATCGCAGTTACGCGGCCACAGGCGGGTCGGCGCGGCGCGCGATGGATTTGATCGACATGGTGTACCGCGCGGCGGAAAAATATCCGAACGAACTCGTGATGTCCTACACCGCCGCAGACATCCGGCGCGCGAAGAAGCAGAAGAAGATCGCCGCGCTGATGGGCATCGAAGGCGGCCACGCGATTGAAAATTCGCTCTTTGCCCTGCGCGACTTCTACCGCCTCGGCATCCGCTACATGACCTTGACGCACAACAACACGAACGACTGGGCGGATGCCTGCTGCGACCAGTCAAAGCACAATGGCCTGTCGGACTTCGGCAAGGAAGTCGTGCGCGAGATGAACCGCATCGGGATGCTCGTGGACATCTCGCACGTCTCGGACAAAACCATGTCGGACGTGCTCGACATCTCGACCGCGCCCGTCATCGCCTCGCACTCTTCGGCGCGCGCCTTAGCCGCCCGTCCGCGCAACATCCCCGACGATCTGCTCCGCCGCATCGCGAAGAACGGCGGCGTCGTCATGATCAACTTCTTCCCCAACTTCATTGATCAAAAAGCGATTGACGCGAGCGCGGCGCGCGACGCGCGGCTCAAACCGGAGCGCGACCGGATCATCGAGCAGTATAAAAACGACGCCAAGCGGCGCGGGGAGGAGTTGGACAAGTTGAACGCGGCGAACCCGCTGCCGCCGACGCCTCTGTCAGTCCTCGTCGATCACTTCGACCACGTGGCGAAGGTGGCCGGGATCGATCACGTCGGCATCGGCTCGGACTTCGACGGCGTGTCCTCTCTGCCCGAAGGCATGAAAGACATCGCGCAACTGCCGAACCTCACCTATGAATTGCTGCGGCGCGGCTACAGCGAGCGCGACGTGCGCAAAGTGCTCGGCGAGAATTTCCTGCGCGCCTTCGCGGAGGCCGAACGCGTCGCGGCGCGCGCTTCCGGCGGCCACGTCAGCCGCGACGCCAGCGTGCGGCGGATAAATTAAGGGGTTAGGAAAAGTCGTGAATGGTAAATGGTGAATGGTAAATGGTGAATAGCAGAAAGCGGTTTTATCTATTCACTATTCACCATTGACCATTTACTTGTCTTTCTTCATCCCTCATCCCTTTGCTCCCCTGATACAACAATGCGGCGTTGATCTCGTGTAGATCAACGCCGCGTCAGTTTTAAGTGCGAGGGTTTAGTTCGCGGTTAGCGTGTGGGACTCTGTGGAGAGTTCCGGCGTTAACTAGCTGCCGGAGCCGCCGCCCGAACCACTGCCACCAGAGCCGCTCCCGCCGCCCGAGCCGCTTCCGCCACCGGAGCCGCTGCCAGAGCCACCGCCCGACGAGCCACCGCTGCCAGAGCCGCCGCCACTGCCGGAGCCGCCGCCTTCGCTGCCGCCACCGCCCGAACCGCTGCCACCGCCCGAACCGCTGCCGCCGCCAGAGCCGCCACTGCTGCCGCCGCTACCGCCACCCGAACCGCCGGTGGAACCGCCACCGCCGCCGGAGGAGCCGCCGCCGCTTTCGCTTCCGCCGCCGCCGCTGCCCGAACCGCTACCGCCGCCGCTGCCGCCAGAGCCGCTACCGCCGCCCGAGCCGCTGCCGCCACCGGAGCCGCTACCGCCGCCTGATCCTGATTCGTCAATCATCGCAATCTATCCTCCCTGTTTGTTTGTCGAGGGTTTGCGTTTATTGATGAACGCGCGGGCATCCGAGCTGTGGAGGCCGTACCGCATTCATCCGAAATATCTTCTGCTAAACCTCTAACTCATCAATCCTCGTGCCGTGTGTTGAAGACACGTCGCCCCGCGAAACTTTCTCAATCTTTGCCCGACGATGCGACGCAAAACACGTTCAACTTTTATCGCGTCGCACAGAGACTCATGTATAAAGTCGTACACACGATTTTAAAAATAATACATGGCGCAGGTCATCGTCTTGATCAATTCTGTTTGTGTCTCGATAGCACACGCCGCCCCGCAGTCGCGCGAGTGCGTGTTATAATTTTCGCTCCCAATGAAGCGTGCCGGAATTTACATTCACATCCCCTTCTGCCGTTCGCGTTGCTCCTACTGCGACTTCGCCACCGGCGCATACGAAGGCCAACTCGCGGAACGCTACGTCTCCGCCCTGACCACAGAAATTTCAACTTTCAAACTCGCGCCCGCACACGACTCGCACGACGACGCCGGAGTGACGGGCGACATCAACGCGCGCGCCGTTGACTCCACGCGCGCGTTTGAGGTCTGCGACGTTGACACGATCTACTTCGGCGGCGGCACGCCTTCGCTGCTCACGCCCGCGCAGGTCGGGCGCATCCTGCGCGCCGTCGGCGAGCGTTTCCGCGTCGCCGACGGCGCGGAAGTGACGCTGGAAATGAACCCCGGCACGGTCACGCCGGAGAGCGTCGCAGGTTACCGCGCGGCGGGCGTCAACCGCGCGAGCTTCGGTCTGCAAACCTTCGACGACGAACAACTGCGCCGCTTGGGGCGCACGCACACCGCCGCCGACGCGCGGCGCACGCTCCGCATCCTCAACGAGGCCGGGTTCGACAACGTGAGTTTCGATCTCATCGCGGGGCTGCCCGGCCAGACGCTCGCCGAGTGGGCGCGCAACATGGACGACGCACTCGCGCTCGCCCCGGCGCACCTCTCGCTCTACCTGCTCGAAGTCCACGAAGGCACGCCGCTCGCCGACCAACTCCGGCAAGGCCGTTGGCCGCAGCCCGATCCGGACGTGGCCGCCGCGATGTACCAACTGCTCATCGAACGCACGCGCGCCGCCGGTTACGAGCACTACGAGATTTCCAACTTCTGCCTCCCCGGACGCGAAGCGCGCCACAACCTGAAATACTGGACGAACGCGCCCTACTACGGCTTCGGTTCGTCCGCGCATTCATACGACGGCGCGCGCACGCGCTGGTCGAACGAACGCGACGCAGCGCGCTACGTCGAACTGATAAAAGAGCGCGGCGCGGCCGTCGTCGAAACGAACGAACTGACGGCGCGCGACGCGGGCGCGGAAGCGCTCTTCCTCGGCCTGCGCCTCATGCGCGGCGTTGACCTGCGGGCGCACCAGACTCGATTCGGCACGGACGTGCGCAGCGAGTACGCCGACGACCTCTCGCGCTTCCGCGAGGCCGACCTCATCGAACTCGACGGCGACCTGCTGCGTCTCACGCGCAACGGCGTGCTGCTCTCGAACGAAGTCTTCGCCGCGTTCGTGTGAAGGGGCAATCGCGTATATGAAAATGGGAAGAGACGGGCGGGGAAGTCTTTCAATAGAGCGGAGGCGGAGCAGTTAAACTTAGCGGCCGGTGAATTCATTATGATCGATCTACGCAGCGATACGGTGACGAAGCCGACGCCCGCGATGCGGCGCGCGATGAGCGAGGCCGAAGTGGGCGACGACGTGTACGGCGAAGACCCGACGGTCAACCGCTTGCAGGAGCGCGCGGCCGAACTGTTCGACAAAGAGGCCGCGCTCTTCGTGCCGACGGGTTCGATGGGCAACCAGATCGCCGTCAAGTTGCACACGCGGCCGGGCATGGAAGTCGTCATCGAAGAGCGCGGCCACATCTACAACTACGAGATGGCCGCGATGTCGGCCGTCTCCGGCACGCTCGCACGCCCCGTCAAGAGCGCGGACGGCAGCGGCATCATGAGTTGGGACGACATCAAGGCGGCCGTCCACGCGAACGACGCGCCCTACTACGTCGCGCCGACCGGCCTCGTCGCGCTCGAAAATTCGCACAACCTCGCGGGCGGCACGCTGCTCACGAGAGAGCGCACCGCAGAGATTTGCGCGGGCGCGCACGCGCACGGCATCCCCGTCCACCTCGACGGCGCGCGCATCTTCAACGCCGCCGCCGCGCTTTCGGAGACGGTCGCCGCGCTCGCCGCGCCCTGCGACTCGGTGATGTTCTGTTTGTCGAAAGGCTTGGGCGCGCCGGTCGGCTCGATGCTGTTAGGCAGCCGCGCGTTCGTCGAAGAGGCGCGCCGCTGGCGCAAACTT
This sequence comes from Pyrinomonadaceae bacterium, assembly GCA_030838445.1. Lineage (GTDB taxonomy): Bacteria > Acidobacteriota > Blastocatellia > Pyrinomonadales > Pyrinomonadaceae > JAIVJZ01. Next base: position 4,706 of record JAUZFQ010000012.1, read on the forward strand.
CTCGGCGGCGGGATGCGACAGGTGGGCGTCATCGCCGCCGCCGGACTCGTCGCGCTCGAAGAGTCGCCCAGGTTGTTGCACGCGGATCACGCGAACGCGCGCCGCCTCGCCGAAGGCGTCGCCGAACTGCCGGGCGTCGAGATTGACCCCGCGCGCGTCGTCACCAACATCGTCATCTTCGACGTGGCGGGCACGCGCCGCGCGGCCGACCGAATCTGCGCGCGCCTCCAACACGCGCACGGCGTCCTCGCCTCCGGCTTCGGCACGTCCATCCGCATGGTCACGCACTACGACGTCTCGACGGCCGACATCGACGCCGCCGTCCGTGCCCTCGGCGACGTGTTGCGCGAAGAGTGAGTTTCAAGTTTCAGGTTTCAAGTTTCAGGACTGAGGTTAGAGATTCTTTGTCTTGAACTTGAAACCTGAAACCTGAAACCTGAAACTTTTTTATGAAACCTTTGATCATCGCCATTGAT
>JAUZFQ010000015.1 GCA_030838445.1 Pyrinomonadaceae bacterium
TTCGCCTGACGCATCAAGAGTTCGGCGGCCGCGCTGTCTTCGCCTTCGATAACGTCGGCGATGGCAGAAATGGCGTGGACTGCAACGGCCACGGCACGCACGTTGCCGGTCTGATCGGCGGCGCGACTTACGGCGTCGCTAAGGGCGTCAAGCTGCATTCGGTGCGCGTCTTGAACTGCTCGAACCAAGCCCTCGTCTCGCGCGTCATCGCGGGGATTGATTGGGTGGCGGCGAACCACGTCAAACCGGCGGTCGCCAACATGAGCTTCTTCGTCGGCAACGCGAGCGACGCGATGGACTTGTCCGTGCGCGCCATGATCGCGGCGGGCGTGACGACCGTCGCGGCGGCGGGCAACCTGAACCGCGACGCGAGTCTCCACTCGCCCGCGCGCGTCAGGGAAGCGATCACGGTCGCGGCCACCGACCTGAACGACAACCGCCTGTCCACCTCGAACTTCGGCTCGGTCGTGGACGTGTTCGCGCCGGGCGACCGCATCGTCTCCGCGCATTACCTCGACGACGCCTCGACCTTCACGCGCTCCGGCACGTCTTCGGCCGCGCCCTTCGTCGCGGGTCTCGTCGCGCTCTACCTCGGCGCGCGTCCGGGAGATCAGCCCGACGCCGTGGGTCAGGCGATCATGAACTCTGCGACGCCCGGCAAGGTTGTTAGTCCCGGCGACGGCTCGCCGAATCTGTTGGCTAACGCCGCCATCACCATCAGCGACGACTTCAACGACAACACGGCCGACACGTCCAAGTGGAACGTCGGCGTTCAGCCGGGCGTGACGGTCATCGAACAGGGCGGCCGTCTGGAAGTGACGCCCTCCGCGAGCACCACCGGCTACGGCGGCTACTACTCGGCCACGGGCGTTGACCTGACCAACTCGCGCGTGAGCGTCGAGGTGACGCCGGGCAACGCCGGGGGCTACGGCGCGGAGACTTACCTGTCGCTCGCCAGCGGCAACAACTACGTGCTGTTCGCCACGGGCGGCGGCAACCTGCTGTTCCAGACCGCCACGGGCGGCGCGATGTCGCGCACCTACATTCCCTACAGCCCGACGCAGCACCGCTTCTGGCGTTTACAACACAACAGCCTCCCGGCCGATTCGATCAACTGGGAAACCAGCCCCGACGGCGTGACGTGGACAGTCCAGCGCACCGTGCAGCGTGCGTTTCCGATCACAAGTTTGCAGACGCAGTTGCAGGCCGGGAAGTACACGGCGACGACGCCCGGCGGCACGACCATCTACGACAACCTCTGGCACGAAGCGAACCCCACGCCGCCCGTGGCGATGACCGACAACTTCGACGACAACTCGATCAACCCGATGATGTGGGCGACGCCCGATCAAACTTCGCCGACCACGGTCGCCGAGCAGAACGGGCGCATCGAGATGACGCTCCAACCGTACACCGCGGGCTACAACGCTCTGGGGCTGGGCGGGACGTTCGACTTCCGCGACAAGACGCTTCAGGTCGAAGTGCAGACGGCGAGTCAGGCGGGTTGGGTCGAAACCTATTTCCAGTTGTACCTCGACGGCAGCAACTATTTTCTCTTCGACACCGGGGCGGGATCGTTCACCTGCGACGCGTGGATCAACGGCGTCCGCGACCGCACGCTGCTCAACTGGGACGGTAGCCGCTTCTGGCGTTTCCGTCACGACGCGGACGCGGGCACGGTCAGTTTCGACACGAGCATGGACAACGTGACGTGGGCGACGCGCAAGACCATCGCCGTCCCCTTCGCGCTCAACGCCGTGTCGGCGTCGGTCGGCGCGGGCGCGTGGGGCACGGGCAACGGCGCACCGGGCACGGCCGCCTTCGACAACTTCCGCCTCGAACGTTACCGGCCGCTCTTCCCTCTGAGCGACAACTTCAACGACAACGCGCGCGATGCGAAGAAGTGGTACACCGCCGCCGCGCCCGGCATGACCATCGTCGAGCAGAACGGTCGCTTAGAGATCACGCCGCCCGCGAGCACGACCGGCTACGACGGCTATTTCTCGACGCCGACGATTGACCTGACCGACGCCCGCGCCACGGTCGAAATGGTGCAGAGCACCGGCCTCGTCTACGGCATCGAGACGACCTACACGCTCGCCGACGGCAGCGGCAACTACATGCTCTTTGATGTCGGCGGCGGCGGCTTCCTCGCGCAGCAAAGCGTGGGCGGCGTCATGACGCGCACGATCTTCCCGCACGACCCGGTGAAGCATCGCTTCTGGCGTTTCCGTCACAACCGCGCCGACGACACCATCAACTGGGAGACCAGCCCGGACAACATCACTTGGACGATCCTGCGCACCGAGCGCCGCTCGTTCCCCATCACCAACTTGCAGACACAACTTTACGCCGGGAAGTACACCGCTACGACCACGGCCGGCACCGCCGTCTTCGACAACCTTCGGATCGAAAGAAACGAGGGAGGCAAGGCGCGCTAATGCGAATCGAAGAATACTTAATGACCTGCGGCGCGGATTCGTCTGTGCTCAGCCCGAAGCCGCGCCGGTTTAATCGTCCATTTACCATAGAAGGAGAAGTAAGCATGAAGGGTCACAGGAGAAGCGGCACACGGCCGAAGCTGATCAGCACGATGTTGGTGCTGCTCGGCTTGCTCGTGCTCGCGAGTAGCCCGGCCTTAGCGCAGCGGCTAACGGCCAAGAATCATTTACCCTTTAGCTCCACCGGCAACGGTGACAGCCTCAGCTACCTGAATCACGACGACGACGTGCGCCTGCCCGGCGACACGACCGCCGATCTTTATCACGAAACCGGCCGCGACGCAGGCGACGCGAAGGCCAACGAGCCGACCCCCGCCGCCACCACGTCGAAGACCGCGAAGACGGAAACGGCGAAGGCCGTCCCCGTGACCGAAGCGGGCGCGACCAACCCCGCCTCCGCTCCGGCGACGACGACCACAACATCGTCCGCCCCGACGGCGGCGACGACAACCGCGACAACGACGGCGGTGGTGCAGAACCCCATCCCCGCCGCGATGTGCAGCCGCACGATCACGGCAAACGTCGTCGCGCTCGATCAGTTGTACACCTATAACCGTTTCGGCGCGTTCAACCCGGCGGGCATGCTCTATGCGCTGCGCCGCGACGTGACCACGATTGACTCAACCAAGGGCTTCGTCCCCGGCAACGTCCGTCTCCGCGCGGGCAAACGTCCGCGCCCGCTCGTCTTGCGCGCTAACGAAGGCGACTGTCTGACGGTCAACTTCACCAACATGCTCACGCCGAGCCGCACCGAGATTGACAGCATCAACACGGCCAACGGCACGTCGCGTCTGGGCTATTTCGACAAGCCGCCCTTCCTCATCCCGGCGGAAGGCACGCCTTCCTACGACCTCTCGCAGAACAAGCTGCGTAAGCTTGCCGACGGCAAGGTGAACGTGGTTGACAAGGACGGCAACGTCGTTCAGGACGGCAACATCAAGTTGCAGAAGAACGACACGCCCTTGACGCGCGCCGCCTCGATGCACGTCAACGGCATGGAGTATCTCAACATCGCTTCTGACGGCGCGAACGTCGGCAACAACGCCTCTTCGCTGGCCGCCCCGGGCGACACGAAAATTTACCAGTGGTACGCCCGCAAGCAGGGTCAGTATCTCGTCTATTCGATGGGCACGGTCGCGGGCGGCGAAGGCGACGGCGGCCAACTCGACCTCGGCCTGTTCGGCTCGGTCAACGTCCAGCCGCGCGGCTCGAAGTGGTATCGCTCGCAGGTGACGGCCGCGCAGTTGACCTCGGTCAAGACGGGGACGAACCCCAACGGCACGCCCAAGATCAACTACGACAAGCTCGGCACGGACAACCTGCCCATACTCGGCATGCTCAGCGCGTCGAACGAGATCATCTATTCCGATCTCAACGCGATCATCTCCAACTTCGGCGAGAACTGCGGGGACGCGCCGCCCACCGGCACGTGCGGCCAAGCGTTCCGCGAATTCACCGTGATCTTCCACGACGAGACGAAGACCGTGCAGGCGTTCCCCGAACTCAATCAGGAACTCTTTCACGGCGTCCGCGACGGCTTCGCCATCAACTACGGTTCGGGCGGCCTCGGCGCGGAACTCCTCGCCGTCCACAAGAAGGTCGGCCCGGCGGCCAACTGCCCCGACTGCGCCTTCGAAGAGTTCTTCCTCGAATCGTGGGCGAACGGCGACCCCGCGATGAACGTCCGTAAAGACGCGACGGGCAAAGCCGTCGAAGCTCTCTTCCCCGACGATCCTTCGAACGTCCACCACTCTTACATGGGCGACCCCGTGCGCTTCCGCAACCTGCACGCCGGGCCGAAAGAAACGCACGTTTTCCACTTGCACGCACACCAGTGGCTGCATGAATCACGCGAAGACGGCTCGACCTATCTCGACTCGCAGACCATCGGGCCGGGCGGCGCGTTCACTTACGAAATCAACTACGGCGGTTCGGGCAATCGCAACCTGACCGTCGGCGACTCGATCTTCCACTGCCACCTTTACCCGCACTTCGCGCAAGGCATGTGGGAACTGTGGCGTTCGCACGACGTGTTTGAATCCGGCACGATTGATCGCAATCTGCCCGACGCGGAGATCGCGGGCGGCACGCCCAACCCGGCCATCATTCCGTTGCCGAACAAGGCGATGCCGCCGATGCCTACGACCGACTTCAAAGGCTACCCCTTCTACGTCGCGGCGCAGCCCGGCCATCGCGCCCCGCAGCCTCCGCTCGACATAGACTTCGACGGCGGCCTGCCGCGCCACCGCATCCTTGAGGCCACGCACATCACCGGCAAAGCGGCCGTGCCCGCTGCCGCTCTGGCCGACCCCGTGGCGGCGCGCGTGCTCTCGCTCAACAAAGACCCGAACCTGTTGGCCTTCGCGCACGAACTGACTTCGGCCAAGATCGAAATCCTGCCGCAGGCGGGCACGGTCGAAGAGAAGAAGGCGATGGACTTCCATCAGGGCTTGCTCAACACCGGCCTGATCACCGGCGGCGTCGCCGCGACGACCCCGGCCGGTTGGCAGGGCGCGGCCTACCCGTCCTACACGGCGTCGGGCGTGGCCGGTAAATTCTTCGTCAACGGCCGCGCGCCGAAACCGGGCGCACCGTTTGCCGATCCCTGCCCCGACACGTTCACCGACGGCGGAGGCTCGCTCCGCAAAGTTCCCGCGCGCGACTATCGCGCGGCTTATATTCAGTTCGACATGACCGTCAACCGCGCCGGTTGGCACGACCGGCAAGCGCGCATCATGGTGCTCGAACAGGACGTGACGGCGACTACGAACGGCACGCGTGCGCCTGAGCCGCTCTTCTTCCGCGCCAACTCCGGCGATTGCATCACCTTCAAGGCGACCAATCTCGTGCCGAAGGCGCTCAACCTCGACGACTTTCAGGTCTACACGCCGACCGACATCATCGGTCAGCACATCCACCTCGTGAAGTTCGACGTGACCTCTTCGGACGGCGCGGCGAATGGCTGGAACTACGAGGACGGCACGTTTGCGCCCGACGCCGTGCGCGAGCGCATCACGGCCAACAACACTTACCAGAAGTCAATCGGCGGCACGCAGATTTTGACCGCCAAGACGCACCCGGCCTTCGGCACGGGGCCGAACGGCACGTGGCTCGGCGCGCAGACCACGACCCAGCGTTGGTGGGCTGACCCGCTCGTCAACCGTTCGGGCGAGGATCGCACGATCCGCACCGTCTTCACGCACGATCACTTCGGCCCCAGTTCGCACCAGCACCACGGCCTCTACGGCGCGTTGGTGGTCGAGCCGACCGACTCTGTGTGGCAGGCGTTCGACGGCACGTATCTCGGCACGCGTCCCGACGGCGGCCCCACGTCCTACCAGGCCAACATCATTTACGATTCGCCGTACACCTACGACCAGTCGCCCAGCTACCGCGAGTTCAACCTCGCGCTGGCCGACTTCGCCATCGTGTACACGAAGGAACTGACGCCGGTGAACCCGCCGGGACGCAAGGAAGTCGGACTGCCAAACATCGTGGCTCCGCCCGACATCCCGCAGCCCGAGTCAATCTCGGCCGACGATCCGGGCACGAGCCTGATCAACTACCGCAACGAGCCGATCCCGTTGCGCGTGCGCGACCCGAACACCAACGCGCCCTACACGGACGCCCGCGGCAACATGGCGAACGTCTTCAGATCGAAAACTGAAGCGGGCGCGATCATCCACGGCGATCCGTTCACGCCGCTCCTCGAAGCCTACGAGGGCGACAAGATTCAGGTGCGTCTCATTCAGGGCGCGCAGGAAGAACAGCACGTCTTCAACCTGCACGGCGGCAAGTGGCTGCACGAACCGTCCGTCCCCAACTCCGGCTACTACAACGGTCAGGCCATCGGCATCTCCGAACACTTCGAGTTCGTGCTGCCGCCGATCCCGGCCGTGGGTAACATCCGCGGCGGCAACCCCGACGTGGCCGACTTCATGTACAGCAGCGGCGCGACCGACAACCTGTGGGACGGCATGTGGGGCATCCTGCGTTCGTACCGCGGCCCGCGTCCCGGCGTTGCACCTTTGCCGAACAACATCGGGAGCGAGGTCAGCAGCAGCGACCCCGGCCTGCGTTCGGACTTCTGCCCTTCGTTCTCGACGAAGAAAACTTTCTACGTCGAAGCGCGTCTCGCATCCGATGTGTCGCCCGGCGGCATCATCTACAACAAGAAGTTCGGCCTGACCGATCCGGCGGGCGTGGTCTTCTTGCAGAGCGGCGACGTGGCGGCCGTCAAGGCCGGTACGAAGAAACTCGAACCGCTCGTGCTGCGCGCCAACGCCGGCGACTGCATCAACGTGCAACTCACCAACAACCTCCCGGCGACCCTGCCCGATTACCCGGCCTGGAACTTCATGCCGATGATCGTGCAGAACTTCAACTTGAATAACTTGAAGCCGTCGAACGAGGTCAGTCTCCACCCGCAACTGTTGGAGTACGACGTGCGCACCAGCGACGGCGCGAACGTCGGCATCAACGACCGCCAGACCGTCGCGCCGGGTGAGAAGACGACTTACCGCTGGTACGCGGGTCGGGTCGAAGTCGGCGCGGACGGCGTTCGCACCGCCACTCCCATCGAGTACGGCGCGATCAACCTGACGGACTACGGCGACATCATGAAGCACGGCTCGCACGGCGCGGTCGGCATGATCGTCATCGAACCGGCGGGCGCGACTTGGACGACGCCTGCGAACACCAGCCAGGAAGCCATCGTGAAGGACGCGACCGGCAACGTCCTCTACAAAGAGTTCAACGTGCTCTATCAGGACGACCTCGTGATGAAGGCTCCGAACGGCAACCCGGTGCGCAACTACACCGGCGACGAAGATTCGGAAGACTCCGGCACGAAGGGCTTCAACTACAAGTCCGAACCCATCTGGGCGCGGCTTGGCTTCATGGCCGAGATGAGCAAGATCGACCACACGACTTTCCAAGACGTGTCCGCTCTGCTCAACGACGTGAATCAGGCGAACGTCCTCAGTTCGGCGGCTCACGGCGATCCTGAAACGCCGGTCTTCTCGGTGGGGGCAGGCACGCCCGTGCGCTTCCGCGTCGTGCAACCGACGGGTCACTCGCGCCAGCACGCCTTCACCGTCCACGGTCATTCGTGGTTCCACGAGGCGTGGGTGAACGACTCGACCGTCTTGTGGCGGCCGGGCGTTGACCCCGAACCGACCTCGATGAACATCGGTTCACAGGGCGGCCACACGGCGCGCCGACACTGGAACATTATCCTGCCGAGCGCAGGCGGTGGCTTCCGTCAACCCGGCGACTACCTGATGCGAACTCAGGAAAGTTTCCACTTCACCAGCGGCCTGTGGGGCATCTTCCGCGTCACCGCTGCGCAGTAAGCTCCGCGAGGAGTTGACTTGAGACGAAGAGTGCGGCCTGAGGTTTAGGCCGCACTCTTCACATCAACCGCAAGTAATTCTATTATCAACCGAACAGAATTTTTTTAACGAGAATCAAAGGAAGTTTCCGATGCGAATGAGCAGTTTGAAAAAGTTGAAAGCGAAGTGCGGCTCGAAAATGTTCTCGCTGGCGCAGGCGTACACGCTGTCGTTGGCCGTGCTCTGTGGCCTCGCTCTCCCGTCGAGCGCGGGCGCACAGGTCGCCGGGCCGACCGCGCCGAAGAAGGCCGACGACGCCTCTAAGACTCCCGCGTCCGTCACGCAACGAATGGAACGCGAAGGCATCGCGATTGACTTCTCGCTCGTGGCCACGCCCACAGCAGGCGACACTGCAACGGCGGCGACGCCCTCACTCGTCTCCGGTGCGGACGCGCTCGCCACCTTCCGCGTGACCGACGCGCGCACGGGGCAGCCCGTCACGAACCTCCACCCGAACGCGTGGTTCAGTTCGCGGCTCGCTTCGGCCGAGGCTACGACCGACACGCAGTGCAAGGATAAAATTCGCACCCTCATGGGCGGCCTCCTGAGCGCGCGCGCCGACATCGACCTCAACAGCTACCTGCTGCTGACGCTCAACCACGACCGCACGCTGACCTTCACCAACCCGCAGATCGCTTTCAGCAAGACGAAGTTGGAGAGCATCATCGAACTGCCCGGCGTAGGTGCGGACTTCGTGCTCGGTCAGAACAAGGAACTGCTCTACGTCACCGTGCCGGATCGTTCGGCGGTCGTCGTCGTCAACACGATCACGAGAAAGATCGTCGGCACGATTCAGATCGAAGGCGCGCACAAGCCGACGCGCATCGTGCTCGAACCCGGCGGCGCGCGCGTCTGGGTCGGCCTCGACAACTCGCCTCTCGTCGCCGTCATTGACACGGCTACGAATAAACTCGCGCGCACCGTCGCGGTCGGCGCGGGGCTGCACAACATCACCTTCACGGGCGACGGCGCGTTCGTCTACGTGACCAACAGCACGGCCGACAACGTGACGGCCATCAGCACCAAGACGCTCGCCAAAGTCGCAGACATTCCCACGGGCAAAACTCCCGTCCCGGCCGCTTACAGCGCGGCCAGCCGTCTCGTCTACGTGGCCTCTTTGAACGGCGGCAGCGTGACGGCGATTGACCCGGCGACGCAGAAGGTGGCGGCCACCATCCCGGTCGCGCGCGGCGTCGTCGCGCTCGCCTTCGAGCCGCGCGGCCGCTACGGCCTCGCCGTCAACCAACTCGACAACACCGTCACCGTCTTCGACGCCGCGACCAACAAGATCGTCGGCGGCACGAGCGTCGTCAAGAGTCCCGATCAAGTCGCCTTCACCAACCGTTACGCCTACGTGCGCGGCACGGCCTCCGAAAAGTTTTCGCTGATCGAACTCGACAAACTCGGCAAAGATAAAGTTACGGCTGTGGACGTGCAGGCGGGGCAGCGCGTGCCGAACGACAGCCCGGACGACCTTGGCGTCGCAGGCATGATCGTGCCGACGCCCGAAGGCAACTCCGTGATGATCGCCCACGCGCCCGACGCGATGATCTACTTCTACGTCGAGGGCATGATGGCTCCGATGGGCACGCTCAGCAATTACAAACGGCGCGCGCGCGGCATCCTTTTGCTCGACCGCAGCTTGACCGAGATCGCGCCCGGCACTTACGCGACGCCCGTCAAGCTGGGGCGCGCGGGCAGCTTCGACGTGCCCATCCTGATCAACGAGACGCGCATCGCGCATTGCTTCCGCGCCGACGTGGGCAAGTCGCCCAACTCGCTGGCCGACGAAGAGAAAAGCACGCTCGTCGTGACGGCGGCCTTCGCCGGGCAGAAGTTCAAGTCGGGCGGCGCGGGCGTCACGCTCCGTCTCAAACTCACCGACTCGATCTCCAAGCTGCCCGTCACCGGGCTTGGCGATGTGCAGGTGTTGGTCTTCGAGCCGCCCGGCGTCTGGCAACAGCGGCAGTGGGCGAAGGAAGTGGGCGCGGGCGAGTATGAGATCACGCAGGTCTTCCCGCGCGCCGGAATGTATAACGTGATGGTGCGCGTCTCTTCGCGCGGCGTCACCTTCGCCGACCTCCCGTTCACCGCGGTCGAAGTGACGGACGGCGACGTGGCCGGGCAAAAGCCCGAACAGAAATAGTCAGAGGCCGCCGGAAAAAGGAAGTCAACATGCAATTAAAAATCTCACGCGCGCTCTTTTCGTTCGTCGCCCTGCTCGCGCTCGCCGCGCTGCCGTCGGGCATCGCAGATACACACTCGGTCGCCTCGGCGCAACGCAAACCCGCCGCGCGGAAGAAGGCGACCGTGAAGAAGGCGGCCGTCGTCTATTCGTGCCCGATGGATCCCGAAGTCAAATCGAACAAGCCGGGCAAGTGTCCGAAGTGCGGCATGAACCTCCGCCCCGTGAAGGCCGAGGACGCCGCCGCCACAGACAACCACGACGGGCACGCGCACGACGGCGAGGCCGCGCCCACAACTTCCGCCGCGCCGCCCGCGCCGAAGACCGGGACGACCACGGTCGCCCCGAACGCGATCAAGATTCCAGACACCGTGGTCTACGATCAGAACGGGCGGAAGCTCAATTTCTACACAGACCTCGTGCGCGGCAAGACCGTCGCGATCAACTTCATCTTCACCACCTGCACGACGATCTGCCCGCCGCTGACGGCCACCTTCCGCAAGGTGCAGCAGGAACTCGGCGCGCGCGTCGGCCGCGACATCGAGTTGATCTCGATCAGCGTTGACCCGACGACGGACGTGCCCGAACGTTTGAAGGAGTTCAGCGCGAAGTTTAAAGCCGGGCCGGGGTGGACGTTCGTGACGGGCAGCAAGCCCGAAATTGATTCGCTGCTGCGCGCGCTCGGCGCGGCCGTCGGCGACAAGAACGACCACACGCCGATGCTTCTGATCGGCAACGACGCCGCGGGCTACTGGACGCGCACCTACGGCCTCGCCCCGGCCTCGACGCTCGTCAAAGTCATCAACGAAGCGGCGGCCAAAAGCAGCAGCGGCGACGCCACAACGGGCAAGGGCGACGTGCAGATTCCGCTGCCGCAAACGGACGCGTCAGCGCAGCAAGTCGCAACGGCTGCGACCTCCGGCACGCCCAAGTCTGCGGGCGGCGCGGCCTACTTCCCGAACCACGTTCTGCTGACGCAGGACAACCGCCCCGTCCGTTTCTACGACGATTTAATGAAGGACAAGATCGTCCTCATCAACTTTCTGTTCACCACCTGCAAGGGCGCGTGCTCGCCGATGACGGCCAACCTCGCGAAGGTGCAGGAACAACTCGGCGCGCACCTCGGCAAAGAGGTCGTGATGCTCTCGCTCAGCGTTGACCCGGAGACGGACACGCCCGCCGCGCTGAAAAAATACGCCGACAGCTTCAAGGCCAAACCGGGTTGGTATTTTCTGACGGGCAAGAAGGAGAACCTCGACTGGGTGCTCCACAAACTCGGCGGCTACGTCGAAGACAAAAATCAACACGGCCTTAAACTCATCCTCGGCAACGAGGCAACGGGCGAGTGGGTCAAGCTGCACGCCATGTCGAACCCGACCGAGATCGCGGCGGCCGTCTTGAAGTTGTTACCGGCGAAGTGATCTGAGATGATGCGACAACTTTTGTCGTCGAGGTCATCAACAACACATGCGCCCCTTTCGCCGTCGCCTCAAACTCGCTCTGGCCGTCGCCGCCTGCGTCACTCTAATCTGGCTGGCGTTCGGCGAGCGGGCGGGCGGCGCGCAAAGCGGCGGCGGTAAGCAAGAGCTAACGCCGCAGGAGAAACGCGGCAAGCAGATTTATCTCAAGGGCGAGGGCGACGGCGGCGCGGAGATCAAGGCGCTGCTCGGCGGCGACAAACTCGAAGTGCCCGCCTCCGCTTTCCCCTGCGCCAACTGCCACGGGCTGCGCGGTGAAGGCACGCGCGAGGGCGGACTCCAACCACCGCCGATCAACCCGGAGACGCTCGCCGCGCCGCACACTTCCGCGCTGACCCGCCGCGAACGCGCGCCCTACACCGACGCCACACTCGCACGCGCCATCAACGCCGGACTCGACCCTTCCGGCGCGCGTCTCCACCCCGGCATGCCGCAGTATGAGACGACGCCCGCGCAGACGGCCGACCTCATCGCCTACCTCAAAAAACTCGGCAAGGAAACCGACCCTGGCGTTGACGACAAGCAAATCAAGATCGGCGCGGCGTTGCCGTTGACCGGCGCGCTCGCGCAGGTGGGCGAGGACGTGAAGGCCACGCTCACGACTTACTTCGCAGAGGTCAACGCGCAGGGCGGCATCTACGGGCGGCAGATCGAACTCGTCGTCGTCGATTCGCGCGGCGAGCCTGCCGCGACGCTGGCTGCAACCGAGCGTCTGGTCGAACGCGAAGGCGTCTTCGCGCTCGTCGCCAGTTTCGACTTGGGCGCGAACGTGGCGACGAACGATTACCTCAAGCGCCGAGAGGTCGCGCTCGTCGGCCCCGTCACGCTCTCGCCGCGCCTGTCCGTCCCGCCGAACCCGTTCGTCTTCTACCTGCTCCCCACCTTCGGCGAACAGGCGCGCGCGTTAGTTGACTTCGCCGCTGCGAAGTTCGCGCCGCGCACGGCGCGCGTCGTGATCATCTCCACCGACAACGAGTTTGACGCTGACGCGCGCGCTGGCGCGACGGCGCAAGCGAAACTCCACCCGTTGCAGATCGTGGCGGAAGAGACTTACGCGGCGGGCGGTTTTCGGGTCGAGGCGGCCATCGAGATGATCGCGGGGAAGAAACCCGACGCGGTCTTCTTCTTCGGCAACGCCGAACAGTTCGCGCAGTTGACGCGCGGGATGGAAGCGGCGAAGTTGAACAACGCGCTGTTCAGTTCCGTGGTGATGATCGGCCACAGCGCGTTCGACGCGCCCGCCTCGCTCGCGCCGCAAATTTTTCTCGCCTACCCGGCGGCCTTGCCCGGCGCGGACGACTTCACCGAGTTCGTCAACGCCATGCGCAAGGCGAACGTCAAACTCGGCAGCCCGGCGTTTCAGGCCGTCGCCTATGGGGCGGCGAAGACGTTCGTCGAGGCGACGAAACTCAGCGGCCGTCAACTCTCGCGTGCCGCGCTGCTCTCATCGCTCGAAGGATTGAGAGACTTCAAGACCGGCGTCGTCCCGCCGCTGACCTTCGGCGCGAACCGGCGCGTCGGCGCGAGCGGTTCTTACATCGTCGGCGTTGACCTGACGAAGAAGCAGTACGTCCCACTCGGCGCGCGCCTCGTGCCGAAGGACAAGAAGTGAAACCTGACCCGCCGCTCTCATACTGATCACGACGTCTCAACGTGATCCGAAGTCGCAGTTAAGCTGTGCTGCGTAGACGCCAATGACGCCCGCTTCGTCTGACTTGGAACAAAAGCCCGCCGCCGCGACTCTAAGGGTTTTAATGCTTCACATCAAAAATCTGAAGAAGACTTACGCGAGCCACGTGCTGGCGCTGAAGGGCGTCAGCCTCGAAATTACTTCGGGCATGTTCGGGCTGCTCGGGCCGAACGGCGCGGGCAAGACGACGCTGATGAAGATACTCGCGACGCTGCTCGAACCCGACTCCGGCGCGGCCGAGATGAACGGCGTTGATTTGATCGCCGACAAGGGCGGCGCGCGGCGGATGCTCGGCTACTTGCCGCAGGAGTTCGGGTTGTACCCGTCGCTGACGGCGACGCAGACGCTCGACTACTTCGCCAAGCTCAAAGGCGTGACGGACGCGAAAGAGCGCACGGCGTTGATTGACGCGCTGTTGGAGCGCGTCAATTTGTCGGCGTCGCGGAAGCAGAAGGTCGGCGAGTTTTCGGGCGGGATGCGTCAGCGTCTCGGCATCGCGCAGGCACTCATCGCGCAGCCGTCGCTCGTCATCGTTGACGAACCCACGGCCGGACTCGACCCCGAAGAGCGCGTGCGCTTTCACAATTTGCTCTCCGACACCGCGGGCGAGAACCGCGTGGTCATCCTCTCCACACACATCGTCTCCGACGTGTCGAACCTGTGCGGGCAGATGGCGATCATCCGGCAGGGCGAAATTCTCGCCGCGCGCACGCCGCGCGAGGCCGTGGCCGAACTCGCCGGATCGATCTGGGAAGCCGTCGTGCCGCGCGAAAGCGTCGCGGGGTTGAAGTCGCGCCTCCGCACGATCTCCACGCACATGTTCGACGGGCAGACGCGGCTGCGCGTCGTCTCGAAGGGCGCGCGGCCGGGCGACGAGTTCACGCCCGCCGTCCCGACGCTCGAAGACTATTACCTGCATCTGGTCAGCCAGACGGGGAGCGCCGCGTGAGATGAGGAACCCCGCACGCACGCCTTTCGCCGCCGTCTTCTACAACGAGTTGTTGCTCAGCTCGAAACGCGTCGTCCCCTACGCACTGATGGTGCTGTTCAGCGCGCACGCCGTCCTATGGTGGGGTTGGAGCGCTGCCGCGCAGTACGGCTGGGCGACGAACGGCGACTTCAACATCGTCAGAAACTTTCAGGGCTTCTCATTTCTACTGGGGCTGCCGATCTTCACCGCCGTCATCATGGGCGACCCCGTGATCAGAGACGTGCGCGCGGGCGTCGAGCCGCTCATCTTTTCCAAGCCCATCAGCCGCGCCGCCTACCTGCTCGGAAAATTCTTCGGCAACTTCTTCGTGCTCCTCTGCTGCCAGTCGGCCTTCGCGCTGACGATGTTGCTGTTGCAGTGGTATCCCACGACGCGTCTCGTCGTGCAGCCCGTGCGCGTCTTCCCCTACTTCAAACACTTCCTGTGTCTCGTCGTCGTCTCGCATCTCTTGCTGGCCGCCGTCTACTTCACCGTCGGCACGCTCACACGCAACGCCAAGATCGTTTACGCCGCGGCCGTCTCTTTCTACCCGCTCTACATCGGCTATCAAGTGCTCGTTTTGAGACCCTTGCCCGAGCGTTGGCGCGTGGCGCTCGACCCCATGCTGATGAGCGCGGGCAGCATCCCGCGCCCGCTCTGGGAGGACGCGGCGAGCGTCAACCGGATCGTCGTCACTTACAGCCCGGACATGATCGCGAACCGCGTCTTGATGCTCCTCTTCGCGGCCGCCTGCCTGACGTTCCTCTACGCCCGCTTCGTCCGCTCGGCGCGACTCTCCAAGCACGCGGGTGATCAAAGCGGCGTGACGATGCTCAACCTCGCGCCCGCCGCCGAATGGCTCGACGCCGGGGAGAGTTCGCGCGCGGCGCGCGACGAGGCGCTGGCGGAAGTCGCCCCTACGGCGGAGAAAGTGCCGCTACCCGTCGTCAACACGGCGGGCGAGGAATTTCAAACGAACCTGAGAAAGTTGACGGCGGCGTTGATGCTTGAGTTCCGACTCCTGCGCGCCGAACGCAGCCTCGTGTTGATCGTCCCGCTCGTCGTGTTCCTCTCGACGCTGGAGGTGACCTTTTACGCAGTCAACGCGGACATCTCCTACAGCGCGACTTACGCGAGCAACACGGCGCAGTCGGTGTCTCTGTTTCTCTATGCGATCACCATCTTCTACACGGGCGAGGCCATGCACCGCGACCGGGAGTTGCGGATCGAGCCGCTCCTGTGGAGCGCGCCCGCCCCGAACTACGTGTTGCTGCTGGCAAAATTTCTCGCGCCCGTCGTGCTCAGCCTCGTGCTCGTCGCGCTCGTCGGCCTGACGGCAAACGTGGTGCAAATTTATCGCGGCCACGCGCCCAACGAGGTCGCTGCCTACCTGCTGGTCTACACGTTGATCCTGATTCCGAGCGTCGTCTTCATCACCGCCGCGTCGGTGCTGGCAAACGTCCTGCTGCGTGACAAGTACCTCGCCTACGCGGCAAGCATCGCGACGGGCGGCGGGCTGTTTTACCTTTACAGTCAGGGCTACAACCACTGGCTCTACAACCCGGTGCTCTATCAACTCTGGACATACGCCGATCTAAACGGCGCGGGCAGCAACCGTGCGCGCATCCTGACGCACAGAATTTACTGGCTCGCCCTCGCCGCCGCGTGTCTCTCGCTCGCGCTCGTCTGCCTGCGGCGCAAATCAACGAGCGGACTGCGGGGCGACGCGCGCAGCCGGGCGGCGTTGACCTTAGTCGTCTCAATCGCGATAGCGGTCGCAGCAGGCTACGTCATCGTTTCAACCGCGCGTTGACCAAAAGAAAGGCCACCCGAAGGTAGCCTTTGATATCGTTTCTCATTCCGCACAAGACTCTCGCCCCGCGTTCATTCGAGCGCGAAGATCAAGGCGACTTCCCGGCGCGATCCCACGTCGCCCGCCCGCCGTGGAGGGTGAAGGCGATGCCGTTGATCGTGCGGTTCGCCAAACCGATCTGTGCCGCAGGGACTTCAAGCCTGACCCACTGGCCGACGGGCGGCAACGCGCCCATGTAACGGCGCGAGTCCGTGCCGTCCGTGCCCCAGGGAATGTAGTTCGCGCCCCAGTACGCGCGGTGATCCCATACCCCGTCATTCCATTGCAGCATTATCTCGTTCGGGATGTTCGCCGGGTCGAGGTAGATGTAGGCGATGAGCTTGTCGTTGGCGTTGATCGCCAGCGTGGTCGTCGCGTTGTAGAAGTAGTGCTGATGGATGCCGCCAAAGATGTTCGATTGGTGCGCGGCCGTGCCGGAGAACGGCGGCGGGTTGGTGCTCACCCAGTTCCAGCCCTCGAAGTCGCCGCCGCTGACCGCGCCCGCAGGTAGAGCATCTTCGACATACACCACCTCGCCCGTCGTCGGCGGCGTGGGAGTTGGTGTCGGCGTCGGCGTGGGCGTCGGAGTTGGCGTGGGAGTGGGAGTTGGTGTCGGTGTTGGTGTTGGGGTCGGCGTCGGCGTCGGGGTGGGCGACCCCGACGAGGACTTACCGGTACGATCCCAGGTGGCGCGACCGCCGTAGAGTGTGAAGGCCATCCCGTTGAGCGTCTTGCCTTCGAGGCCGAGTTGCGCCGCGGGCACTTCAAGCCTGACCCACTGGCCTGCCGGTGGCAACGCGCCCATGTAGCGACGCGAAGCCGTGCCGTCCGTCCCCCACGGAATAATGTTCGCGCCCCAGTAGGCGCGATGCTCCCAGATGCCGTCGTTCCATTGCAGCATGATCTCCGACGGCACGTTCGCCGGGTCGAGATAGACATAAGTCACCAGCCGCTCGCCGCTATTGACGGGGAAGGTGCTCGTCGCGTTGTAGAAGTAGTGTTGATGCGTGCCGCCGAAGATGTTCGACTGGTGTGCGGCCGTGCCGGAGAACGGCGGCGGGTTGGTGCTCACCCAGTTCCAGCCTTCCGCGTCACCGCCAAGAGCGCCGCCCGTCGGAACGGCGTCTTCAAACCACACCACGTCGCCGCCGGGTGTGGGCGTCGGCGTGGGAGTGGGCGTAGGTGTCGGCGTCGCGCTCGGCGTCGGGGTGGGCGTCGGGGTTGGCGTGGGTGTTGGAGTTGGTGTCGGTGTCGGCGTCGGAGTTGGGGTCGGCGTCACTGACCCGTTTGATTTGCCCGCGCGATCCCAGGTGGCGCGACCGCCGTAGAGCGTGAAGGCCATGCCGTTAAGCGTCTTGCCTTCGAGGCCGATCTGACTGGCCGGGACTTCGAGCCTGACCCACTGACCGGCGGGCGGCAGTGCGCCCATGTAACGGCGGCTGGCTGTGCCATCCGTACCCCACGGAATAATGTTCGCGCCCCAGTAGGCGCGGTGCTCCCATACCCCGTCGTTCCACTGCAACATCATCTCGCCGGGAGTGTTCGCCGGGTCGAGATAGACGTAAGTGATTAACTTGTCACCGGCGTTGACCGCGAGTGTGCCGGTCGCGTTGTAGAAATAGTGCTGGTGCGTGCCGCCGAAGATGTTCGACTGGTGCGCGGAGAGGCCGGAGAACGGCGGCGGGTTCGTCCCCACCCAGTTCCAGCCCTCGCTATCTCCCCCCAGAATGCCGCCCGTCGGCACTGCATCCTCAATCCAGATCACATCGCCCAACGGCGTCGGGGTCGGGGTGGGTGTCGGCGTCGGAGGAGGCGGCGTCGGCGTCGGCGTAGCCGTAGGGGTAGGCGTAGGTGTCGGTGTTGGGGTTGGCGTGGGCGTCGGAGTGGGCGTCGGAGTGGGCGTAGCTGTAGGTGTGGGCGTTGGAGTTGGTGTTGGTGTCGGAGTTGGAGTAGGCGTCGGAGTTGGTGTCGGAGTAGGCGTCGGGGTCGGAGTGTTGTTGACGACGACGCTCACCGGACTTGAAGTCGTGGAAGCTCCGGCGGCGTCGGTGGCTTTGGCGTTGATGGTGTAGCTGCCCGCTGCGACGTTGTTCCAGGTGAACGTGTAGGGCGCAATCGTGTCCGTGCCGAGCAGCGCGCCGTTGGCGTAAAACTCTACCTTGCCGACCGCGCCCTCGGCGTCCGTGGCGTTGGCGGCGATGGAGATGCTGGCCGGGGCGGTGAAACTCGCATTGTTGGCCGGACTCGTGAGACTGACTGACGGGGGCGTGTTGGCGGGCGGCTGCGCTCCCCCGGACGCCACTTTCACGGTCAGGAAATTGGTCGCTTGATTGGCGACGTTCGATTGCCCGGTGAGGTACACGTTGCCCGCCGGGTCAATCGCCATATCGTAGACGAGATCGTTCGAGAACCCTGTGGGGCGATGCACCCACTCGCGCGTGCCGTCGGGTTTGTACTTGATGGTCGTGAAGTCGTAGTCAGCCCCGGTCTGCGATTGGAGCGCGACGTAGGCATTACCGGCGGCGTCCAAGACCAACTGGTTGTCGCCGTCCCACTTGCCCGGGCTGCCGTAGGTGCGTTCCCACAGCAGCGTGCCGCTGGGGTCATACTTGAGCGTGACGGCATCTGCGTTCTGAAAGTCGGCTTCGAGCGAGTCGCCGGTGGCGTAGATGTTGCCGCCGTCGTCAATGGCGATCTCCCTGATGATGTCGTTGTCGGGCGCGCTCCAGTTACGACTCCACAGGAGCGAGCCGCCGCCGTTGTATTTCAACAACAGGAAGTCGCGCCGGTTGTCGCCCGGCCAGTTGAAACCGAAGACGCAGACGTTGCCCTGCTTGTCGAGCGCGAGGCCGTTGGCGGTCTCGATGTCGAACCCCGTTTCACTCTCCGGCGCGTCGAATTGCGCCGCCCACAGAGTGTTGCCCGCCGGGTCGTACTTGACGGTGTAGATGTCTTGCTCGCCGCCGCACGTGGCGGTCGTGACGCTGCCGGTGACGTAGATGTTGCCCGCCGCGTCCACCTCCAAATCTTCCGCGCCCGCGCCGCACTGGCCGTAGCCGTCGAAGCGACGCACCCACGCCTGCGTGCCGTCGGGGGCATACTTCACGGTGGCGTAGCCGAAGCCGATCCGGGAGTTGACCGGGCCGCCCGTCGAGTAGCCGGTGACGTAGACGTTGCCCGCCGCGTCTAGTTTGAGGCTCGTCGCCTGATCGTCCCGGCTCGCCGTCCCGTCGTAATACTTGACCCACAACTGTGTCCCGGCGGAGTTGTATTTGATGGTCACGTAGTCGTACTCGGTCAGGTCGCTATACGCGTAACCGGCGACGTAGACGTTGCCCGCGCCGTCAACGGCGATGGCGGCCGGGGCATCTATGTAACCGCCCGCGCCCGCGAAGCGACGCGCCCACTGCTCCGCGCCCGCGGCGTTGTACTTGACCGTCACGATGTCTTTGTCGGCGTCGTCGCCCGCGGCGTTGTTGGACGTGCCGGCGACGTAGACGTTGCCTGCGCCGTCAACAGCCACGCGCGCGGCCGCATCCGCATCGCTCGCCGCGCCGTTATACGACGCGCCCCATGCCGTGGGCGGGGCATTCGGATCGGTCGGCGTCACTCCCGGCGGGAGCGGCCCGGCCGCCTCGAAATTTTGCGACGCGCCGGGGGGCAGACCGCTCCAACTCGCCGAGGGCGGGGCGAACGTGTAATCGGTCTTCGCGGGCGACAGTTTGAGCGCCGCGCCCTGCGACAGCGGGCCGACGGAGTAATTGCCGCCCGCGTCCGTCAGCGCCGTCCGCACCACCTCGCCCGTCGCAGTGCGCGTAACGGTCAACGTCACGCCCGCGATGGGGATCGACTTCTCCGGCGTGCTCAGTTGGTGGAGCACGCGCCCGGTGATGTAGAGAGTCGGATTCGGGTCAACGAACTTCAAGATGACGGTCGGCGAGTTGGCGCTGCGCGCCTCGGCGTCGTCGACGGCGACCGCCCAGAAGTTGTGCGTGCTCTCACGCGTCTCGCGGAAGGTGACGCTGTAGGGCGCGGTCGTGTCCGTCCCGATGAGCGCGCCGTCAGCCCAGAAGTTGACGCGGTTGATCGCGCCGTCCGTGTCGGTCGCCTGTGCCGTAATCACAACGTCCGTGTTGATGGCGACCTGTGCGTTGTTCGCCGGACTGGTGATGCTCGCCGTCGGCGCGACGTTGGCGACGACAGAATTGATCGTCACGTTGACGGGACTCGACAACTTGACGTTGCCGGAGTTGTCCACGGCCTTGACCGTGAGCGCGTGCGCGCCCGTCGTGGGGTTGTTCCAACGGAAGGTATAGGGGGCGACGTAATCGCTGCCGAGCAGGATTGAGTCCGCGTAGAACTCGACGGCCGTGACCGTGCCGTCGGAATCAGTGGCCGAGGCGTTGATGTTGACGTGGGTGACGGCGTTGAACGTCGCGTTGTTGGCGGGGCTGGTGATGGCCGCGGTCGGCGGGTTGTTCAAGGGCGTCGGCGTCGGGGTCGGCGTGGGCGTGGGCGTCGGGTCTCCGGCGCGGCGGATGCTCACGTTGTCGAAGAAGGATTTATTCAAACTCTCGCCGTTGCCGGAGGCGACGAACAGCCCGGCGTAGGCGTTAGTCGGCAGCGCAATCGTCTCCGTCGCCGCGAGCGTATACGTCTGGCCGTCGGGCGAGACGTAACATTTGAACACGTTGCCGGTGCGGTTGATCTTGAGCCAGTAAGGCGCGCGACCAGCGCCGCCGTATGTCCACGTCGTCGGGTTGTTCGGCTCGTAACGACGATAGACTTCCAGCCCGTCGTAACCGCCGACCACGTTCAGGGAGATGTGACGCGCGCTGGCCGTCAGGCTCTCGCGGAACATGACGCCGGTGAGACTGATGTTCGATGTGTTGTCGAGACGCGAGACGCGCGCGACGATCTCGCCGTCGCCGTTCAGAGGTTGGAAGGTGTAGTGGAACGAATCGGCGGGCGAGCCGTGGACGATCTGGCCTGCGCCTTCGACCGCGATGTTGCCGCCGTACTGGTTGGCCTTGCCCGCCACGCCGACCGCGCCGATGTCTTGATCGAGCCAGGGGGCGGCGGGCGGCGCAGGCGGCACGGGGAAAGTTGATGTCGGGAAAGGGCGGTATAGCGGATCGCCGAGGTAGACCATGTGCCACTTCAGCCAGAGCGTGTGGCGAAGCAGCGCGTCGCCGACGTTCGCGCCGCGAAAGAGGTCGCGGAGGATGCCGTCAACGCGCGGCTGTGCTTCGGTGAACGGTTCGGTGATCGAACCGGCCGTGACGGTGAGACCGTGCGCGATGGCGTTGGGAATCCAGCCCGTGCCGCCGCGCGGGTTGTTGGCCGCCGCGCTCTCTAGGTGGAAGCCGATTGAACCTTGCGCCCAACTGAACGCGTCGTTATACAGGAGCAGGCTGTGCCAACCGGCGTAGAGCGCGGCGTTGTCACAACGCGGGGGTGCGGGCGACGTGCCGAACAGAGCCTCGTAAGAATCTTCGATAACGTCGAAGCCCTTCTCGCGCGCAAACTCCGCCGCGCGGAAGATGTTCCAGTCAGGCTCAAGGTAGCCAACGTCGGCCTGCGTGTAGACCAACTGTCCGCGGTTGCGGTCGAAGCAGCCGCGCCCGCGCAACCCTTGTGTCTCCGCCGTGATGGCTTTGTCTACAAGTCCTTTGGCGAGGGCGGCGCTCGGCGCGTCCAGACGCCACACCGAGTAGACGTTCTTCGCTCCAGCCTCATCGCGGTAGTTGGCGAGCGTGTGCAGAGGCGTGTAGATGTTCGCCTGCGTCTGCTGCTCGGCGTAGTAGGGGTTGTCGAGAGTTGAAGGTTCGATCTCGTCCCACACGTCGGCGAGAAATTGATCGAGCGAACGGCCGCCCTCCGGCTGTCCCTGCGGCGGGGCTTCCCCGATCTCGAAGGGGACTTTGAAGCTGTTGACGATGTAAAGAATGTTCTGCCGCCCCACGAGGTTGAGACACTGTTGGACGGGAGCTTTGACGGTGCTCAAAAATTCGGCGTAGCTGAGATAGACGGGCGACGAGGGCGAGACGGCGCACTTGCGCGAGGCCGGGATGTTGCGCCGCGCCATGTAGTAGGCGGCCACGTCGGCCGACTCCGCGTCGTTCTCGTTGTAGACGACGAGCACACGCTCGTTGAGCGGTAAGTTGACGGCGAGAGGTTGGACGGGCGGCGCGTTCGCAGCGTTCGACGCTGGCGACGAGGCAGCGCGTGCGCTTTCGTTTGTCCCGCGCGCGGTGTTGGTGTTGCTGTTGGCGGCGGCGCGCGCACGCGCCCCGGAGAGGGTCAAGGCGAGCGGGAGGTTGACCACGAGCGCGAAGGCGGCGCAGAGACGCAACAGTTGCCCGACGAGTCGCCGACGAGGCGGGTGAGACATGATCTTTCCTCCGATGCCGATGTAACGCATTTGATAAAGGATAGAAACGCTTAATGCGAGTGTTTTTCCGCAGGCGGCGCGGCGTCCGAACGCACGGGGGCGGGCAAAGCCTGACGCGCGTGACTCAATTAGTTTCGGGCGGGACGCTGACCATCTTCCGCAGCAGTTCTTGCAACGCGCGGCGCGGGTCGGAGCACAGCCCGGCGTGCACGGCCGACGTTTGCACGATGGTGCTGCGCGGCGCGACCAGCCAGTCGAAGCGAGCGCGGCGCGGCAGGCGGCCGATTGTGCCGCCGCCCTCGCCCCCCTCGCAGATCAAGCGTATGGCTTCGAGGTGCGCCCGCAACTCGTTCACGTCCAGACCCGGCGCGAACGCCGCGAGTCGCCGCTCGTCCAACTCGAACGCGGCGTTCAGGAAGTCGGCCGTCTGGCACGAGAGGATGACGCCGACGTTCATAAACTCTTCGCGCTCGGCGTGCGGCACGACGCGCACGACGGCGTAGTTAAACGAGTGACGCTCTGACACGCGCTGCCTCCTCGGCGAAAAGTCTGGGCGGTTCGAGCCGCTGCACAAGGTAGTCAACGTAAGCCCGCCGGAACTCGCCCGCGCTCGGGAACGTCGTGTCCGCGGCGAGCCACACGTCGGGGATGAGCGAGACGATCTCGCCGACGACTGCGGGCGTCAGGCGGGCGGCGAGCGTCTCGTCGAGTTCCTCCAGCAGCGTCGCGGACGGCAGCAGGATGTGGTCTTTGATGAGTGCGAACGCGCCGCGGCTGCGCTCAAGGTAGTTCGCCCAAGTGTGATGAAAGTAGAGCGACGCGCCGTGGTCTATGAGCCAGAGCCGCTTGTGCCACATGAGCATGTTGGCGTTGCGCGGCGTGCGGTCAACGTTCGTCGTGTAAGCGTCGAACCAGACGACCGTGGACGCCAGTTCGGGACTCAGCTTCTCGACGAGCGGATCAAAGGTGACCGAACCCGGCAGGTAATCGAGCGCGAGGTTGAGTCCGACGCTCGCCTTCAAGAGGTCTTGAATCTCCGGGTCGGGTTCTGTCCCGGCGAGCGCGGCGTCGAGTTCGACGAAGACGATCTCGGGGACGGGCAAGCCGAGCGCACGGCCGATTTCGCCCGCCAAGAGTTCCGCGACGAGCGCCTTCGGCCCTTGCCCCGCGCCGCGAAATTTCAGCACGTAGAGTCCGTCGTCGTCCGCCTCGACAATCGCGGGCAGCGAACCGCCCTCGCGCAGAGGCGTCACGTAACGCGTCGCCGTCACCGTTCGCACATTCAGAGTCAAACTATCTTTCACCCCCGAATCCGGCCGACTCCAACAACTTGATCAAGCCGCCTTCCGACCGGCCATCAACCCGGCGACGATCTCGAAAGAATGCAGGCGCGCCGCGTGGCTGTAAATCTGCGCCGTCAACATGAGTTCGTCGGCCTGCGTCACTTCGATGAAGGCTTCGAGTCCGCGCCGCACCGTCTCAGGCGAGCCGACGACGGAACACGAGAGCATGTGCTCGACGCCCGCCCTCTCCATCTCAGACCATTCTGCTTCCAGCGCGTCGTCCGGCGGTCGCAGCAGTCCCGGCACGCCGCGGCGCAGGTTGACGAACTGCCTTTGGACGGACGTGAACAGACGCCGCGCCTCTGCGTCCGTGTCGGCCGCGAACACGTTGAAGCCCGCCATCGCATACGGCTTCGCAAGCGTTTCGGACGGCCGGAAACGGCTGCGGTAAACTTCGAGCGCCTGCAACAAGTAGTCGGGCGCGAAGTGAGAGGCGAAGGCGAACGGCAGCCCGCGCGCGGCGGCCAGTTCCGCGCTGAAAAGGCTTGAGCCTAAGAGCCAGATGGGCACGTTCAACCCTGCGCCGGGGACGGCGCGCACGGCCTGCCCCGGCCTGACGGGAGCGAAGTAGTTTTGCAACTCGGCCACGTCTCGCGGGAAGTCGTCGTCGGCTGCGGCGAGGTGGCGTCTGAGTGCGAGAGCCGTGCGTTGATCCGTGCCGGGGGCGCGACCGAGACCCAGATCAATCCTGCCGGGGTAGAGACTTTCGAGCGTGCCGAACTGCTCGGCGACGACGAGCGGCGCATGATTCGGCAGCATCACGCCGCCCGACCCGACGCGGATCGTCTCCGTGCCCCCGGCGACATGACCGATGAGCACGGCGGTCGCCGCGCTCGCGATGCCGGGCATGTTGTGGTGCTCGGCCAGCCAGTAGCGGCGATAGCCCCACCTCTCGGCGTGCCGCGCGAGGTCAAGCGTCTCGCCGAACGTCTCGCCAATCGAGCCACCCTCTTTGACGGGCGCGAGATCGAGCACCGAGAAAAATGTGTTATCTAAACTTCTCATATTTTTACGACCCGCGCCGCCCCCTAGTTAAACTTTCCCAACTCCGTCACACGCGCCTCTTTCGCGGCGACGGCAACCCGGTTCGCCTCGGCCAGAGTAAAACGTTTTTCGTAAAACGCCTTCCCGATAATCACGCTGTCGATCCTGCCTTCGCACGCAAACTTCAAACGCTCAATCTCCGCGAGCGTCGACACGCCGCCCGAAGCCGTGACCGCCACGCCCGACGAGAGCGCGACCGCGCACGTCTGCTCGACGTTCACCCCTTCAAGCATCCCATCGCGCGCCACGTCAGTATAGACGATCCGCGCGACGCCCGATGCCGCCACGCGTGCGGCGAGTTCGCCCGCGCTGATCTCCTCCTGCTTCTCCCACCCGCGTGTGACCACCCGCCCGTCCCGCGCGTCAATCCCCACGGCGACGCGTTCGCCGAACAGCCCGATGAGTTCCGACAGCAGTTCCGACGACTCGACGACAAGCGTGCCGACGACGACCCGCGCCGCGCCGTGTTCGATCATCACGCGCACGTCCGCCACGCTACGCAAGCCGCCGCCGAACTGGACGGGCACACGGACGGCCTCGATGATGCGCCGCGCCACCTCCCGGTTCGGCGATGCGCTTTCGGCGAACGCCCCGTCGAGATCAACCACGTGCAGCATCCGCGCGCCCGCCGCCTCGAAGCTGCGCGCGATCTCCACCGGATCACCGTCGTAAATTTTGGCCTCCGCCTTACGCCCCTGCGTCAGACGCACGCATTGCCCGTTTCTCAAATCAATCGCTGGAATAATCAACATCTAATTTCTCACGCTTAACTTCTCACGCTTCATTTCTCACGCTTCATTTCTCACGCTTCATTTTTGACGTGGCCGAGCACGGTCTCGAAGAGGAGGCCGTTAGTGGAGATGGCATTGCCCCCGCGAATTGTGCGTCGGCCGCCCCAGTCTGTGAACGTCCCTCCGGCCTCTTCGAGGATGGGCAAGAGCGGCGCGCAGTCCCACACGTTCATCACCGGGTCGAGCATCACCTCCGCGCGCCCGGTGGCGACGAGGACGTGCCCGTAGCAATCGCCCCACGTGCGCCGCGCGCCCGCCGCCTGTTCCAAACGGCGCGCCGCCTCGCCGAAGCCGTAACGCTCGCACGTCCCGAAGTCAGTCGAGAGCAACAGGGCATCCACGAGCGTCGGCGTGGCGGAGACGCTCGCGCGCGTGTCGTTCCAGAAGCAGCCCGCGCCCCGCGCCGCGTAGACGATCTCGCCGAGCGCGGGCAAATTGACGACGCCCAGGCAAACCTCTTCCGCGATCTCCAAACCGATGAGCACGCCGTAGAGCGGCACGCCGTGGACGAACGAGTAAGTGCCGTCAATCGGATCAATGATCCACTGCCTGCCGGACGAACCAGCGCGCGTCTCTTCCTCTTCGCCGAGCACCGCGTCGTGCGGAAATTTTTCTTCGATGCGCGCGCGGATGAACCTTTCGGCTTCGCGATCCGCCTGCGTCACGAACGAGCCGTCGGCCTTGCGTTCGGGCGTGAAGGGTCGCCGGAAGTGGCGCAAGGTAATCTCGCCCGCCCCGCGCGCGAGTCCGACGGCGAACTCCAACAACTCTTCCAATCCCGTTTCATCCTGTTTCATTTCGCGCCCCGCTTCCCCTCACGCACGGCCAGTTCCGACTCGATCTCTTCCAACCCGACGCCGCGCTCGACCAGCAGCACGAGCAGATGATAGAGCAAATCCGATACTTCGCCGGCGAGCGCGTGCGCGTCTTCGTTCTTCGCCGCGATGATCGTCTCGGCCGACTCTTCGCCCACTTTTTTCAAAATCTTATCCAACCCCTGCTCGAACAGATAGGTCGTGTACGCGCCCGCGGGGCGTTCCCGCCGCCTGCTCTCGATCAGCGCGTACAGCCCCGCGAGTGTCGCGCCGAGCGAACGCGGGCGTCTTGTCTTAACGTCGCCTTCGCTCTCGCCGAACTCATTCACACTTTCGATCTTGAGTTCATTCGCACTTTCGATCTCGTGTTGAAAACATGAACGCGCGCCCGTATGACACGCCGGGCCTGACGGCTCGACGAGCGCGACGAGCGCGTCGCGGTCGCAGTCAACCGCGACGCCGAGGACGCGTTGCGTGTGGCCGGAAGTTTCGCCCTTATGCCAGAGTGCGGCGCGCGAACGCGACCAGAACCACGTCTCCCCCGTGTCGAGCGTGCGCCGCAAACTCTCCGCGTTCGCGTAGGCGACGGTGAGCACCTCGCGCGTCGCCGCGTCCTGCACGACCACGGGGACGAGGCCGCGCTCGTCGTACTTCAAATCCTCCAACGCGTATTTCGTCATCGCACCACGACTCCCCTCCCACGCAAGTATTGTTTGACCTCCGACACCTTGTGCTCGCCGAAATGAAAGAGCGACGCGGCGAGCACCGCGCTCGCGCGCCCCACGGTGAGCGCATCGTAAAAATGTTCGAGCCGACCCGCGCCGCCGGAGGCGATGACGGGCACGCGCACCGCGTCGGCCACGGCGCGCGTCAGTTCGAGGTCGAAGCCGTCGCGCGTGCCGTCCGCGTCCATGCTCGTCAACAGTATCTCGCCCGCGCCGAGTTGTTCCGCGCGCGCAGCCCATTCGACCGCATCCAGCCCCGTGTTGCGCCGCCCGCCGTGCGTGAACACGTCCCACCCGCTCGTCGCGCCGTTGCTACTACTGCTGCTGCTGCTGTCGCCCGTCACTCTCCGCCGCGCGTCAATGGCGACGACCATGCACTGGCTGCCGAAAGTTTCTGCTCCCGCGCCGATCACTTCGGGGTGTTCGACGGCGGCCGTGTTGAGCGTCACCTTGTCAGCCCCGGCGCGCAGCACCGCGCGAATGTCTTCGAGCGTGCCGAGGCCGCCCCCGACGGTGAACGGGATGAACACCTCGTCGGCCACGCGGCGCACGAGTTCAGAGACGATGGCGCGTCTGTCCGAAGAGGCCGTGATGTCGAGGAACGTCAACTCGTCCGCGCCCTCCGCGTCGTAACGCTTCGCCTGTTCCACCGGATCGCCCGCGTCCACGAGCGACAGAAAGCGGATACCTTTGACCACGCGCCCGCGATCAACGTCGAGACACGGGATGATCCGTTTGGCTAACATCTAGCTCGCACCCGCTTCCAACCCGGCGAAGTTTTTGAGCAGGCGCAAGCCCGCCGCCTGACTCTTCTCCGGGTGAAACTGCACGCCGCACACAGCCCCGCGCGCCACGACCGAAGCATAAGCCGCGCCGTATTCCGTCTCTCCCAACACGACCTCGCGCGCCTCAGGCTCGCAATAGTATGAATGGACGAAATAGAAAAACGTCCCTTCCTCAACGCCCGCTAACAACGCATGAACGCCCCGCTGCACGACCTGATTCCAACCCGTCTGCGGCACTAACAACTCCTTCGGGAAACGTCGGACACGACCGCCGAGCAACCCCAACCCCTGTGTCCGCCCGAACTCCTCCGACTCTTCAAACAACATCTGCATCCCCACGCACACGCCCAAAAGCGGAGTGCCCGTCGCGGCGCGTTCGCGCACGAGTTCGTCGAAGCCGCGCGCGCGCAGCGCACTCATGCACGCGCCGAACGCGCCGACGCCCGGCAGCACCAAACGCTTCGCCGCGCGCAGCACGCGCTCGTCGCCGCTCACCAACGCCTCGCAATTCGTCGCCCCGAAAGCCTTCTCCACCGAGCGCAGATTGCCGACGCCGTAATCAATGATCGCCACTTCCGCAACGCGCACGCTCACAAACTCCCCTTCGTGCTCGGCACGCCTTCGACGCGCGAATCGAGTTCCACCGCCTGCCTGAGCGCGCGCGCCGTCGCCTTAAACGTCGCTTCGAGGATGTGGTGCGTGTTGCGCCCGCGCAGCAGATCGAGGTGCAAGTTGCAGCGCACGGCTTCTGCAAACGAACGCCAGAAATGTTCGGCCAACTCGACCGAGAAGTTGCCGATGGCCTGTCGCCGCGTCTCCACTTCGTAGACGAGGTAGAAGCGTCCCGACAGATCAACCACCGCTCGGCACAACGCTTCGTCCATCGGCACTATGCCTGCGCCGTAACGCGTGATGCCGCGCTTGTCGCCGAGCGCTTCGGCGAACGCCTGTCCGAGCGAGATGGCGACATCCTCCACCGAATGATGATCGTCAATTTCCAGATCGCCGCGACACTCCACTTCGAGATCGAAGAGGCCGTGGCGCGCAAACAAGTCGAGCATGTGATCGAGGAACGGCACGCCGGTCGAGATGCGCCCCCGCCCCGTGCCGTCGAGATTGATCGAGACACGCACGTCGGTCTCTTTCGTCTGCCGTTGAACTCGCCCCGTGCGCGCACGCGTTTGCAGTTGAGTGCTCATAATTTTTCTCTCACGTTTGCCAGAGGTGAACTTGCGACTTCTTCACCGTCGCCTTCTCCCGGCGATTGCTTTCCTTCGTCGAATATTTCCTGCAACGCCGACAGGAGCAGATCGTTCTCGCGCGGCGTGCCGACGCTGACGCGGAAATAGTCTTGCAGCAACGGGTAGCCGCTCACGTCGCGGATCAGGATGTCGCGCTTGAGCAGTTCTGCAAAGACGCGGCGCGGCGCGAGCGTGGAACGCACGACCATGAAGTTCGCCTCCGACGCGACCGGCTCAAGTCCCTCAATTGCACGCAGACCTTCACACAGCCGCCCGCGCTCGGCGACGATTTGCGTGATGAGCGGTCGCAGTTCCGTCTCGTACAACTCGACGGCGACTTCCGCAATCGTCTGCGAGACGACGTTGAGGTTGTAGGGCAGCACGGCCTTCGCGATCTCTCGCGCGAGTTCCGGCGCGGCCAGCAGGTAGCCGACGCGCAACGCCGCCAACGCCATCGCCTTCGAGAAGGTGCGAAACACGACGAGGTTCGGGTGTTCGTGCAATAGCCTCACGACCGTCCGTTCGGAAAACTCGAAGTAGGCTTCGTCAACGGCGACGAGTCCGCGCGAGACTTCGAGCAGCGAGACGAGTTCCGCATCAACGATCCTGCACCCCGTCGGGTTGTTGGGCGAGCAGATGATCGTCACGTCCGGTCTGTCCGACACGATCTTTTCGCGCAGGGCGGCCGTGTCGTATTTCAAACGCGCGGCGAGCGGCACGCTCAACACGTCGCCGCCGAGGACGGTAGCGACCTGCCGGTAGAGCGCGAACGTCGGCTCGCTGATGAGCACGCGCTTGCCCTCGCTGACCGTCACCATCAACAAGGATTGAATCAATTCGTTCGAGCCATTGCCCGCGATGATGCCGTCCGCGCGCCACCCGGCGAAGGCCGCGAGCCGCTCGTGCAAACTCGCGGGCACGAAATCCGGGTAGCGCGACCACGCGCGCCCGCCGAGACGACGCAAGCTCTCCTCCCTGATCCGCTCCGGCGCGTCCCACGGGTTCTCGTTCTGGTTGAGCTTGACGGCGGCGCGCTCCGGCGTCAGCGTGTAAGCACGCAGTTCGCGCACGCGCGGCTTGATCGTGTCCAACAAATCGGGCATAGATAATCTCCTGCAACTACCTTTCGGCCACGTGCGGCCGCCATAAACTTTCACGCCGCTCAGCGCTCTCTTTCTAAACGAATGAGCGCGGAGCGTGCGTGCGCGTCGAGTCCTTCGGCGCGGGCGAGCGCGGCGATCATGTGCGCTGTGCGTCCGAGTTCCGCGGGCGAGTAGCGCAGGATGCTCGTGCGTTTAACAAAATCGTAGACGCCGAGCGCCGACGAGAATCTGGCCGCGCCGCCCGTCGGCAAGACGTGATTCGGCCCCGCGAAATAGTCGCCGACCGCCTCCGGCGTGTGCTCGCCTAAAAAGATCGCGCCCGCATGTCGCACGCGCTCGGCGACCTCCTCCGCGTCCCGCGTCATGATGTCCAAGTGCTCCGGCGCAAGCTCGTTCACGAGTTCGCACGCCTCTTCCAAACTATCCACCAAGATGATCGCGCCAAACTCCGACAGAGATTTTTCCACCAGCGCGACGCGCGTCAGGCTGTGCGCCTGTCGCTCGATCTCTGCGGCCACCGCGACGGCGAGCGCGTCGTCGGTAGTGATGAGAATTGCCGACGCATCCTCGCCGTGTTCGGCTTGCGCGAGCATGTCGGCGGCGACGAACTCCGCCCGCGCCGTCTCGTCGGCCACGACGACGACCTCGCTTGGCCCGGCTATCGAATCAATGCCGACGACCCCGAAGACCAGTTTCTTCGCGGCCGCGACGTAGCGATTTCCCGGCCCCGTAATTTTATCCACGCGCGGAATCGTCTCCGTGCCGTAGGCGAGCGCGGCCACGGCCTGCGCGCCGCCGACGCCGTAAATCTCCGTCACGTTCAACTCGACAAGCGCCGCCGCGACCGACGGATTTTCCGCGAGCGTGCGCGGCGGCGTCGCGATGATGATGCGCCCCACTCCCGCCACCTGCGCGGGCACGACGTTCATCACCACCGACGAAGGATAGGCGGCCGTTCCGCCCGGCACGTACAAACCCGCGCGCTCGATTGGCGTGATGCGCTGGCCGAGTCGGACGCCCGCCTCCGTCAACATCTCCCAAGACTCTTCGCGCTCCCGCTCGTGAAAGGCGCGCACCCTCTTGATCGCTTCGCGCAGGGCGCGGCGCACCTCCGCGTCGGCGCGCGCGGCCGACGCACGCAACTGCCCCTCTTCAATTCGCATCTCGCCGCGCCCGTGCCGCACGCCGTCGAAACGCTCCGTGTATTCGCACACGGCCTCGTCGCCGCGCGCCCGCACGTCTTCGATGATGGCCGCCACGACGCGCATCAGTTCGCCGTCAAGCGCGACGTTGCGAGCCGCGATGCGCGCCAACTTGCGCGCGCGCCCCGCGCGGTCTTCCCTCTTGATCAACTCGATCATCCCGCCACTCCTTTACGTAACCCCCGGCTCAACGCTTCGATCAGACGCGACACCGCCGTCGGCTTCAGTTGATAGCTCGCGCGGTTGACCACGAGACGTGCTGACGACTCCGCGATCACTTCCACCACTTCGAGGCCGTTCTCCGAGAGCGTCCGCCCTGTCTCCACGAGGTCAACGATGCAGTCGGCGAGGCCGAGCACCGGCGCGAGTTCGACCGACCCGGACAACTCGATGATCTCGACCGGCACGCCGCGCGCGCCGAAGTGCGCGGCCGCGATCTGCGGATACTTCGTGGCGACGCGCAGCGCGCCCGTCACCGGGCGCGACTGTCCCGCGTGGGTCGCGACGGCGATCCTGCAAAAGCCGATGCGCAGGTCGAGCGGCTGCAAGAGGTCTGCGGCGGATTCGAGCAGCACGTCGCGCCCGACGACGCCGCAATCCGCGATCCCGTGCTCCACGTAGACGGGCACGTCCGACGGCTTGACGAAGACGAAGCGATACGCGCCGCTCTCGTCTTCAATCGCCAGACGCCTCGACTTGAGCGCCGACCCGCTGACGCTGACGCCGGAGCGCGCCAGCAGTTCGAGCGTCTCGTCCTGCATTCTTCCCTTCGCCACCGCGACAGTTAATTCCGGCATCCGCTTTTCTCACCCCGCGTAGTTAATCAACACACGCTCGCCCCGCGCGCGCCGTACCCGCGCGTCAACTAAAATCTCTGACGGTTCAATAGCAGCCTTGTCATGAAGCGCGCGAACATTTGCGCCGACAGTTTCATCCGAAGTCGCGACGCCCTTCTTGCGCATGAGCACATCGGTCAACGCGTCGAGGTCGAGGACGAAACCGACCGCCGGTTCAGCCCTGCCGAAGTTTGCCGTCAGATTGTCGTAACGGCCACCGCCGCCGACGCGCGCGCCCGCGCCCGCCACGTAAATTTTGAAGGTCAGGCCGGTGTAATAATCGAGTCCCGACACGTCTCCGAGATCGATGTCGCAAACTTCGTCCAAGCCCAACGCGCGAACGATGCGCCACAAAGATTCAAGCTCGTCGAGCGCAACGAGCGAGCGCGGGTTGGTGATGATGCGCCGCGCTTCGTCGAGTATCTCGCCCTTGCCGGAGAGTTGCGTGAGGCGCGAGAAGGAGATGCGTTCGCGCTCCGTGGTGTCGAAGTGCGAGAGGAATTTTTGCAGTTCGGCTGCGTCGCGCGTGTCCACGAGTTGCCGCATTCGCTCGCGTTCGGCGTCGTCGAGCGTCAGGTGTTCGGAGATGCCGCTAAAGATTTCGACGCTGTTGATCGTGATGCGGTAGTCGCCGCCGAGGTTCAACGCCGCGAGAATTTCCGCCGCGACCGAGAGCGTCTCCGCCTCCGCGCCCCTGCCTCCGACGCCGATCAGTTCGCAGCCGAGTTGTTTGTTCTCGCGCCTCCATTCGGCGTGAGTCAGTTGCCGCTGGTGGAACACGGGCGACGCGTAGCAGAAACGCAGCGGGCGCGTCTTCTCCGCGAAGAGCGTCGCGGCGGCGCGCGCCACCGAAGAGGTCACGTCGGGTCGGAGCGCGAGCATCAGCCCGTCGCCGTCCGTGAAACGGAAAGCACGGTGCGCCGCCTCGTAACCCATCCCGCGCTCGAACAGCGCGAGGTAATCAACGCACGGCGTCGTGATCTCTTCGTAAGACCAGCCGTCGAACACGGCCATGATCGTGTCTTCGACGCCGCGCCGCAGACGCGCCTCCGCGCCGAAGTAATAACGCATGCCGCCGGGAATTTTTGAGAGTGGCTCAATCATAAAATCGTGTGCGCCGCCCGCACTGCTCTTAAAACAAAAAGAAGAACCCGCTGCCGACTCGTCGCGAGACAGTTGGCAGCGGGTTCTTCGGTAACGAAGCGTGAGTCTTTTTAACTACTCACGCATCTTTTCGTGGGAGTCCACAAAAACCGGCGCGCTGCCAGCATGGCGATGATGGACGCCATGATGCAAAGCCCCGCCGGTATGTTGGGCGACTGTGAAAAATTGCTTCGTATAATTCCGATTCATAAAAGTTTGAATTTTATACTTGACCGCCTGACCCCATGTCAAACACCTCCGCCCCGATCAGTTCAGGGCAGACGCGTCGCGCTCGTCTCGTCGTTCCAAGACTCAACAGCGGGGAGTGGTCGTTAACAGAGCGTCGGCTTGAGCCTGTTCATGTAGTGCTGCTGTCGCCGGTAGTTCTATCAACGGTAATTTTGTCACCGGCTTAACTTCAACGGCGGCGCTTCGTAAAACCTGGCCGACGGCTTCGGAGTCAAGAAACGTCGTGCACTGCTGTTCGTCGTGAATACCTGCGGCGATCAATTTGACGATGGCGGCGGCCTGCGCGAAGGCTTCGTGCGCGCCCGCCGCATCGCCCGCACGCGCGCGCAAGCGACCCATGTCGGCATGTGTCTTCCACGCTTCGACGGGGACGGGATGCGCGGCGAGTCCGGCGAGCGACTCGCGCAATTCGACTTCGGCCTCCGCGTCGTCGCCGCGACCCGCGGCGATCCGGGCGAGCAGCCGGTGTGCGACCGCGATGTACTTGTGCGCCTCGTAGCGCGTGGCGATCTCAAGCAGCGAGCGCGCGCGTTCGTGCGCGTCGTCGAGTTCGCCGACGGCGATCAGGTGTTCGCACTGCCCGGCCTGCAAACGAATTTGATAACGCCAGCGAAACCACGCGTCGCGCCGGAAGATGTCTTTCACTTCGCGGAACGACTTCACCGTCTGGTCGCTCTCGCCCGCGTGCCTGTGGTCAATGCCGAGGTTGATCAAAGAGTTGGCCTGCGCTTCGAGCACGTTGGCCTTGCGCCCCACCTCCAGGCCGCGGCTGTTGTACTCGCGCGCGCTCGCGAAGTCCTGCATCTCTCGATAGACCCACCCGATGCAGTTTGGGATGCGCGGCGACCAGAATTGCTCGCCGTTGCGACGCGCGATCTCAAGCGCCTCGTCGAACGTCGCCAGCGCTTCGGACAGGCGACCCTGATTGCCGCGCACCATGCCGAGGACGAAATAACTTTCGAGCAGCAGGAAACCGTCGCGCAGTTCGCGCGCGAGTTCTTGCGCCTCCTTGAGCATCTCTTCGGCCGCCACGTAATCGGTCTGGAAGAAATAGAGTATGCCGCGCCACGCCAAGCCGGTCAGCAAAACTTTCTGATGATCCAGCGTGCGCGCGTCGGCGATGATCTCGTCGAGCATCGTCTTGGCTTCCGCCAGTTCGCCGTAACCGAGGTTCTTGAGGGCGATGACCTGCATCGCCTCGATGCGGAGGGCGGCGCTGCCCGACCTTTCGGCGAGCAAGAGTATCTCGTCGGCGCGCGCGGTGATCTCGTCCAAACGGTGCGAGTAGAAGAGCGTCATCGTGAGCGCGTTGAGGGCGGCCGACTCTTGCGCGGTAGACTTGAGGGCGCGCGCCTGCGTGAGCATCTCCGTGTAGTCGTCCACGGCTTCGGCGAAACGTCCGAGAGAAAGGTTGGTCGAGCCGCGCTTCTGGTGAAGCTCTAATAAACTCTTCGCCTTGTCCTCGTCCGTTAGTTTCTCCGCGAGTTCGATGGCGTGCGTGTAGTGTTCGGCGGCCTCGGTGTTGGCGTACAGCCGCACGGCGTTGTTGCCCGCGTGGAGGAGAAACTCGACGGCGCGCTCGAAGGCGCGACCGCGCTCGAAGTGCATGGCGAGTTGAGCGGCGATGCGCGGCGACTGCTTGCCGTAGTGCTTGACCAACTGCTCGCCCGCCTGACGGTGAAGCAGGATGCGACGCTTGCTGACCAACTCGGCGTAGAGCATGTTCTGGTAGAGCGCGTGGACGAAACGGTAACGCGTCACGAGCGACCCGTCGGGCAGTTCGTCTTCGCCGAGGGTCACGATCAAACGATGCACCTTGTCCAGAACGGCGAGGCGTTCTTCCGTTTCGAGGTCGTCCGCTCCGAGCAATTCGGCGACCACGGTTGAGAGAAACTCGTCGCCCGCGACGCTCGCATACTGGAGCGCGCGCCGGTCGTCTTCGCC
The DNA here is from genome assembly GCA_030838445.1 of Pyrinomonadaceae bacterium. Classification (GTDB taxonomy): domain Bacteria; phylum Acidobacteriota; class Blastocatellia; order Pyrinomonadales; family Pyrinomonadaceae; genus JAIVJZ01. The sequence continues at coordinate 35,685 of JAUZFQ010000015.1, forward strand.
GAGCGTTTCGATCTTCTTGCGGATCATGCTGCGCACGCTCTCCGGCGTCTCCACGTCCATCTCGGAGAGCGGGCGTGCGAGCGACCAGCAGTTGTCAATCTTCGCGATCTCGCCGCGCTCGGCGAGAAACTGCAACAGACCCGTGGCAAAGAGCGGGTGTCCCTCGGTCTTGCCCTCGACGAACGAGGCGAACTCCGGCGGGAAATCGTTCGGCGCAAAATGCGCGTCGAGGTACTTCGCGATGTGCGTCTCGTTCAGAGAGTCGAGGGCGATCTCCTCGGACAGACGACGCGCCTGCATTTCGAGTTTGTACTTCTTGAGCGGGTGCTCGCTGAGTTCCACTTCGTCGGCGCGCAGCGTACCGAGCATGAGCAGACGTTGGTCGCCGATGCGTTGACTGAGGTGGCGCAGCAGGTCAATGCTCGAAGGATCAGCCCACTGCAAATCTTCGAGGAACAAGACGACGGGCGAAGCGGAAGCCAACGCCGCCAGCGCGTCGCCCATCTCACGCAGCATCCGCTCTTTGGTCACGTTCGCAGGGTCTTGCTGTTGCTGCTGCGACATCTCTAAGGCCGTCGTCGAAACTAGGGCCGAAGGAAATTGCAAACACCACGTCGGCGCGTAGGTGCGGAGCACGGCCGCCACGCGCTCGCGGTGTGGGGCGTTGAGCAGCGCGCCGATGGCGTCGAGAAACGGCAGGTAAGCCTCGCCCGTGCCGTACTGCTCGACGCAGCGGCCGCGCGAAAAGAGCAGCCCCGAATACTGCCTGCGCGAGCGGCGCATGAATTCGTCAACGAGCGAGGTCTTCCCGATGCCGGGTTCGCCCGTGACGAAGACGACGCGCCCCGCGCCACCGATTGATTGACGCAGCACCTCGTCCAGCCTACACAGTTCGGCCTCGCGCCCGACGAACGACTCGGATTCGTTGTTGGCCGACGAAACTTCGCTGGCTTGCGTCAGCGTGGAAACATACCCGGTGGTTCTGCCATGCAGCGAGTTCAAAGCGTCGGCCAGTTCCGCGGCCGAAGCGTAGCGTTGCTCCCTGTCCTTCGCCAGCGCGCGTTCGACGATGAGATCGAACTCGAAGGGGAGTTCCGGTCTCGTCCCGCTCGGCGGCGGCGGGTTCGTCGAGGCGATTTCGTGCGCGACTGAAAGGACGCTCGTGCCGCGGAAAGGCAGACGCCCCGTCGCCATCTCGTACAACACGCAACCGAGCGAAAAAATGTCGGAGCGCGCGTCGAGCGGTTCGCCGCGCGTCTGCTCCGGCGACATGTAAAAGATCGTCCCGACGACGACGCCCGCGCCCGTCAGGTCAATACGCGTCGGCGCGGTCTGCGCGAGCGGCGTCAGCAGCGTCTCGCGGTCGTAGCCCGCTGACGCGTCCATCAGTTTCGCCAGCCCGAAGTCGAGCACCTTCACGTGGCCGCGCCGCGTGAGCAGAATATTCTCCGACTTGATGTCCCGGTGAATGATGCCGATGGCGTGGGCGGCGGCGAGCGCGTCCGCCACCTGCGCCCCGATGTCGAGCAGGAGCGGCAGCGGCAGATGGCCGCGCGCGGCCGTCGCGCGCAACGTCTCGCCTTCGACGTATTCCATCACGATGAAGTCGAAGCCGTCGTGGTCGTCAACCGAATGAATGGTGACGATGTTCGGATGGTTGAGCGCGGACGCCGAACGCGCTTCACGCGCGAGGCGCAGGCGCGCGATGGCGTCGCGCGTGGCGTCGCCGGGTAAGAGTTTGATGGCGACGTGGCGGCCGAGCTTGGTGTCCTCGGCTCGATACACTTCCCCCATGCCGCCCTGTCCGAGTTTCTCGACGATGCGGTAATGTTTTATCGCCTGCCCGATTTGGAGGAAGTTCATTAACGCGTCTTCTGCGGCGAGGCATAAACGATCCATGAATTTGTGTCACGGGCGTTGATCGTGGAAAGCGTCTGGACTCCTCTGCGAATCCCTCGCTTCCCCGATCCTCTTCCACGCACAACGATGAGCCGGCACCCATACCAGTCCCTATTTGTATACGCGAGAAAAACCACCCGACGGGATCAACGGATGCCGGTTTCTTCCGGCTGAGAGACGAAAAGGGGCGGCCGGATGCGTTGATATTCCACGCACGCGACCGCCCCTTCGGCAGTCAGTTATAGATTGACTCTTACATCGCCGCAGTCGTGTGCGTGCGTGAAGCCTGTGCTTTGAGTTTGCCCGTGAGCCGCTTGATGAGTTCCACTTCGGCGGCGCGGTAGGGCGTGCCGTCGGTGCGAAAGACTTCGTGAAACCAGATCGCAGGCTCTCGATCAACGTAAGGATGCCGCCACGAATCCCAGGGCAGGTGCGTCTGCGATTTGCCCTGCACCAGGCCCCAGTTGATCGCCGCGACGTTGTAACGTTTGGCGATGGGAAGGCTGCCCTCGAACGTGCTGCCGTTGCCGCGCGCCATGTATTCGGTGCAGAGGATCGGACGGTTGTAGCGTTGAAGCTGTTTGATGCGCCGCTCGAAACTCGCCGGGTCGTCGTAATTGTGAAACGAGATGATGTCGGAGAGGTGTAGTTGCGTGATCTCCATCGCGCCGATGTCGCGCGGGTTCGACCAATCGCCGCCCTTCCAGACGCCGGAGGTGAGCGGCTGCGTCGCGCCCGCCTCGCGCGCCCACTGGAACGCTTGCGGCAGCAGGGCGAGAACGAGTTCGGCCTTGTTCTTCGGCTCAAGGGCGCTGTAGGCCGGTTCGTTCATGTTGTCCGGCTCGTTCCAAATGTCCCACGCGAGGATGCGCCGGTCGTCCTTAAACGCGCCGACGACGCCTTTGACGTAGGCCGCGAGGCGCGGGTACTCGGCGGGGTCTTCGAGCGCGACCTTGCCGGGCGACTGCATCCAGCCGGAGTTGTGGACGCCGGGACGCGGCTCGCGCTGTTTGCCCGTGGCGGGAAAGGGATCCCAGCACGAATCGAACAGGACGAACATCGGGCGAATCTTGTGCTTGTCGGCGATGCGTAGAAACTCTTCGATGCGCCGCTTGAAGCCCTCCGGGTCTTGCTTGTAAGCGAGGTCGTGCAGGTACACGCGCATCGTGTTCATACCGATGTCCTCAGCCCAGCCGAGTTCGAGGTCAATGCGCTTGGGATCGAAGGTGTCGGCCTGCCACATCTCAAGCTCGTTGATGGCCGTCGCGGGGTTGTAGTTGCTGCCGACGAGGAACGGCTGCCGCTTGTACCACTCGTTGGCCTCCGCCTCCGTCCACCTCGACGAAGGCGCGGCGAAAGCGGCGTGGCATAACAACAGGACGACGACGAGCGCGCGTGCGGCTTTCAAGCGTGAAACGTGCATGTTTTTCGAGACTCCGTGATAAGCCGTTAGGTGTGAATTCGATCCTGCCCGCCATCATACATCAGGGCGCAAATCAGTTGGGACGATTATGCGATTCAAAAGGAAGAGAGTTTCCTTTCCCCTAGAGCACTTTTCTGTTGACTGACGTGCAAGCAAGATAACTCAACGCAGAGACGCAGAGGGGGCGCAGAGAGTTGAATCGTTCTCTCTGCGCCCCCTTTCTGCGGGCTGGTCTCTACACCGAACGGACGGCGACTTGTACGGTCTCTGACTTGCCGCCCCTTAGTTCGCGCAACGCGCTTCGATGATCAGCTTGGCCTTGCGCGCGAACTCGGCCGCCCATAGCTCCGGCGACTGGTCGCGCTCGTGGTTGCGCGAGGCGCGGAACACTTTGGTGATCAGGCCGTCGCTCTTCTCGGCATCGAGGAGGCGTTGTAGGCCGTTGGCGAGAAGTTGCCGACCCGCTTCGCTGATGTTCGCATCGCCCACGCTCTTGGCGGTCGTGGTGCAGCGGCCGCCGCTGACGCGGATCGGGTCTTTGCCGCTCCACCCTTTGAGCGTCGCCTTCTTCTCGCTGGAACTGGAATAACCCCACGTCGAACCCATGTCGCTGACGTAGTACACCGCGTGTCCCGGCTCACAGGTCAGAGTCTTGTCATCGTTCTTCTTCCACTTGAGACAGGAGAACTTCTGGTTGTCGGTCTTGGTGTCCCCGTGATCAATGAAGGCGAGCCACAGCTTGTAGGCGTCTATCTCGGCGCGGGACGTCTCGCCTCCTTGGAGTAACTTCGACAGCGAACCGGAGATCGAACCCGAATCTTCGTCGCTGCAACTGGTGTCGATCCCTTTGCCCAGGGGGAGTTCGATCCCGGCGGCTGGTTGGAAAGGCGAAAAACTCGCGCCCTGAAAATTGCTGGTCAGACTCTTCTCGCAGTCCGGGCAGGTGACGTCTGCGACCCACTCGTCGTCTGCAAAGAAACCCAACGCCTTCGAGAAACGCGAGGACAGGAACTCGCCGTAAATCTCGCCGTTGCGCTTCTCTTTCGCCTGCCCCTTGAAGTGTGGCTTCACTTTAAAACGGATGGGGTTGCCGTCCTCGTCCACCACGCCCGGCACGGAGCAGTGGAATTTTGGCGTCGTGCCCGATCCCTTGGTCGGCTTCTTGTCCGCGACGCACTTGACGGGCATCGCGAGTCCGTCAGCGTCAACCGGCGGTGCGCCGAGCCGGGGGCTGTTTTGAGGGTTGTAGCCGAGCACCGGGTCGTAGCCGGGATCGGGTTCTTGCCAGACTTTAGCCTTCCGCTCGGCGAGCGCGCGCTCTTCCGGCGTGAAGCATGGGTGCTGTGCTTCAACCGACGACGCCACGAAAAGAAGGAGAAGATAAACGACGAAAATCCGGATCGGCTGACGGAACATAGACGCTCCCTTTCACCTCAAGATCAGTTGAACTACATGAGAAGTAAGATCAGTTGAACTACGTGAGCAGTAAGATCAGTCGAACTATGTGAATAGTAATCTCATCCTCTCTTAAATGGCAAAACTAGGAAGACGTTTTACCGGCGTAACTGCCGGGAAGTTTCAACCCACTTCATCCCTCCTTGAGCCTCACGGATCAGCGCATGTAGGGCGCGACGTTATCGGCGACAACTTTCAACTCTTCGTTCGTCAACGGCAACTTGCGGCGCAGTCTCGCCCAGCGGAGCGATGTCGGCGGCGCGTCGGCCGTGGCCGCGGCGTCCGAGCCGTACAGGATGCGCTTGAGTCCGATCTGCCGGATGAGCTTGGCGATGGCCTGCATCGTCTCGTCCGGGTCGCCGGTGATCGCCGCGGCGGCCTCGACCTCCGTCAGATCGAAGTAAAGATTTTTCGTCCGCGGGTCGCCCGCGCTGACGGCGTCGGCGAACACGCGGAGGGCGTCAGGAGTGAACTCGTTGCCGCCCCAGAGGTGCGCGATCTGGACGGGGACGTCGGGGGCAGCCGGAAGAAGTTCCTTCAGGAACACCTCTGCCTGCTCGCGGCCATAAGGCCGCACGTGCGTGTGAACGACGAGCGCCAGCCCCAACTCGTTCGCGGTGCGGAAGACGCGCCGCACTTTCTCAAGGTGCTCAGGGTTGAGCACGTCAACGCGGGAGCTGCGGAAGTGAAGTTTCACCCCCTTCATGCGAAGCTCGCTCGCGCAGCGGCGAATTTCCTGAACCGCATAGTCCCTGAGCGGACTCACGCCGCAGAAGGCGACCAGACGGTTGGGATAGCGCGCCACCTGCGCGGCCACCCAGTCGTTCTCCGCACGCGTGTTCGCGTACTCGTCGCCCGGCCACTTCCTCCGGCTGGCAAAGAAGTAAGCGACGGAGAGCACCGCCGCGCGCTGGATGCCGGTCTCGTCCATGTCGCGTATGAGTTGGTCGGCGGTCAACGGCACGGCGAACGGCGGCGGAGGGATCGGCGTGGCCTGTTCGGTCTCGATTCGCCAGACGCCGCCCGCGTCCTTTTTGAGACCGAGGACGAAATGCATCCGGCTCTCAGGCGACTGTCCGGAGACAACAACGCCGACTATCTGCGCGACCGAATCGCCCACGGCGAACGTGTGCGGAACGAAACGTGACGCGGGGTCGTAGGAACCGACCAACCGCCGGATGTCATCCCGGCCGCGTACCCACGGTTGGCTCTCGGCTTGCACGTCGAGCATCTGCGCCGTGTCCGTGTAGATGTCGCCGATCTCCTCCTTCCCCATGATCCGGTTGCGCTCCTGAACGACGTGATTCAGGCCGGGCGGCAGATCGGCGACCGGGGGCAGCGTCGGCCAAGGGATGGCAGCCCTCGGCCCTACGATGTGCTGGTGGTGATCAACGCGCGGCACTATCGCCGAACGCTCCGTGATGCGCGCGAGTGATGCGTCAACCCGCGAACGCGCCGCGGCGGCGGCTTTCTTAGGAACTGACTTCTGTTGCGCGACGCTATGTGTGCAGCCGATGACGAAGAGAAGGACGGGGGCAAGGGCGCGAGGGGTGAAATGCATGAATGACTCCTACATGGCTCGGCGGTATGGCTACGATCAGATGACTCATTGAAGACAGAAATTTCAACGACACCGTTGAGTCTCAGTTATCCCTTTTTGGGGGATGAGTCAACGCACTGTAATCAGTGGGTCAATGCCAAAGGAATACGCATCGCAGACCTGATCTTGTTCCATTTCATTTCATGCAACAGAATCCGCTATTCCACACGCACGCGGTCACTGCCGCCGCGCCCGAAGGTTTCGGGAGAGTACATCTCTTCGGCCTTCGCGGGCGGCACGACGAAGAGGCCGGGCGTCGTCGCACGCGCGAAGTAGCTGTACTCATGCACCCCTTCCCACAACAGCGACGTGAAGGCTTCGACGCGCTCGTCGCGCAAATTCTGGTGCTCGTACCACCTGCTGCGCCCGTACCAGTAGAAATCATAGATGCCTTGACCGCCGCGATTGACGCTCGACTCGGTTGATTCCGGGGGCAGTTGCTCGGTGGTGGCGAGCGCGCTATTTAACGCTTCGAGACCGGCGGGCAGCGGGTCAACGAGCGCGACGTGGTAACGCCGCGCCGGGTTCGACATCGTGAGCCTGACGCGCACGCGCGCGCCCGCCTTGATGCGCCAAGTGCCGTCTGCGTCGCGCCGCACGTCGGCCGGATCGTCGAGCGCCTCGTATTTGCGTTCGACGCGGAAGCCGTAATCGGCGGCGGCGAGTGTCAGGTTCGCGGGCGCGTACTTCGTCCCGATGCGGAAGTAGAGCCGCCCCGCGCCTTCTTTGCCGATGGTCAGGTTGACGGGCGCGGCCGTCGTGCGTTCGACGAGAGTGGACATGGGCAGGTTGAGTTGTTGCCGATCAACCGAACGTCCCTTGAACGCCTGCTCGCCCGCGTAACCGCCGCCGAGCCACACGCGCGCGACGAAATCGGGCGTCGTGCGCTCGTAGGTGTTGAAGTAACGGTCGAGCGCGAGCAGGATGAAAACGTTCTCCTGCGTGTTAGACCAGCGCCCACGCTTGCGTTGCGAGAGCAGCCCGCGCACGAGTTTGGGGATGAGGTCGCTCTGTGGTTGGTCGCCGATGAGGGCTTCGAGGATCACGCCGTCGGCGCGCCTGTCGGAATGGAGAATGGTGTACTCGCCGTCGCTGTAGGCATCAGCGAAATGCGCCGCGCCCGCCGTCTCGGTGACGCGGTTGTTGAGGTGGCGCAGGATGGCCGCACGCTCATTCACGGAGGCGTTATCGGCCGCAGAGAGCACGGGCAGCAGCCAGCCGAGCGACTCGATGGAGAGCTTTTCGACGCCGCCCGCCTCTGCGATGAGTTTGCGCGCACGAGCGCCGTCGCGGTCTTTCATCAGCGCGCGCACGTAGAGCGCGTAAGCACGGATCGCGCGTTTCGACTCGATGCTGTACTCACGCGGAATCTTGCTCTCGATGTCGCGCAGGTAACTTTGCGACTTGCTCAACATCTCGGCGGGCACGGCGAAGCCCTTGCTCTCTGCGCGCACCAGCGCGTGCGCGACGTGGATGGAGACGTATGGGACGGAAGCGTTGCCGCGTCGCCAGAAGTCGAAGCCGCCGTCTTCGTTTTGCAGCCCTTGCAGGCGTTTGAGATCAACGCTCATCGAGTCGCGCATGGCCTGCGGCGTGGGGAGGTCTTTCGCCTTGAAGGCGGTGAGCACGTCTTTGAGCGCGGCGAGCGCGAGGACGCGCGAAGAGACCTGCTCGGCGCACTCGTAAGGATAGTTGACGAGGTAGATCACGGCGTCGGTTAGTTCCTGCAACTGCGTCGAGGCGGTCGTCACTTCGAGGCCGCCGAAAGTCTGGACGACTCCGGCCGGAGCTTTGACGGGTTGCGAGATCGCGCCCGTGTCAATCACGCCGTAGGTGGCGAAGGCTTCGGTCGTGGCGGGCGTGTAGACTGGGAACGCGACGAAGGCGGCGTCGGCCTTGTCGCCCGCGGCGGCGGCGATTTGAAAACGCGCCATGCCGGGTTTGACCGCCGCGATGGGGAAGCGAACTTCGACCCGGTTGTTGGCGGGCACTCGCACGCGACGACCCGCGCCTTCCGTCAGGTCGGCGTTTGATGAACGCACGGCGACGGCGACGCTCATCGCCGCGTCGGTCTGATTTTGCAGGATGACGGGGAGTTCCGCGCGGTCGCCGAAGTTGAGAAAGCGCGGCGCGGAGGGGCGCGCCATGAGCGGCTGGCGGGCGGTGATGCTTGATTCGCCCGCGCCGAATTGTTTGCCGCCCGCGACCGAGACGGCCATGATGCGATAGCGCGTCAGGTTGTCGGGCAGTTTAACTTTCACTTGCACGCGCCCGTTCGCGTCGGTCGGGAGCGACGCGGCGAAGACGGCGAGGGCGTTAAAGTTTTGACGAAGCTGGATCATATTCTCCGCCTCTGACGGCATGCCTTCGGGCATGGGCGTGGGGGCGGGCGGCGGCGCGGCAGATACTTCAACAGTCTCCGGCGCGGCGGCAATTATATACATTGCATCACGCGCGCCCAGCGGCAACTGCATGACTTTGCTCGATACGATGCCCCGGCTTCTCTGTGCAACGCCGCCCGCGCCGCCGCCTGAGTCGTACACCATCTTCTCTTTGACCTCGGCGGGGTTTGCCAGCTTCAGCAACGCGCGCGAATGATAGTCGTTCACGTCTTCGTCCCGCCGCGCGTAGAACACGCCGAGCGGGTCGGCGAGACTGTAAGCGGTCAGCGCGAGCACGGATTCGTCAACCACGACGACCGCCGTGTCCGTGCCTTCGACGGAGCGGCCTGCGGCGTCTTTCACTTCGACGTCAACGAACGTCTCCGCCCCCGGTTCGAGCACCGACTCGCGCGGCGTGGCCTTGACGCTCAGCCGACGCGACGCGGGCGGGATGTCCAGATTGATTTCACCCGTCGCGTAAGCCGGGCGCTTTGGAACGTTCGCCATCTCGACGCCCGCGTCGTCTACGCGCGTCGCCGCGCCGACGAGATCAACCTGCACGTTGACGTTCGGCGTCATCGCCTCTTCAAGTGGGATGCGCAGCGTGTGGGAACTCTCGTTCATCGTGAAGCGTTCGGTGCGGAGCAGGCCCGAACGCCTGAGCGTCAAGACGCCCTCGGCCGGGACGAACGGCGACTGCACGAGAATCTCCGCCGTCTCACCGCCACGATAACTTTTCCGGTCGGGGATGAGTTCGACCCGCTCCTGCGTGACCGTGCGTTGCGGCGGCGTCTTCCCGCCCGCGACCCACAGCGACAACTCGCTCTCGTTCAAACGCTCGCGCTCGTCGCGCACGCGCGCCCACAGGCGATACACGCCGCCTTCCTTCGCCTGAAAACGCACGCGCACGGCCTCCCCGCCGCTCTTGATATTTTGCTCCTGCGCGTCCTGTTCCCGCTGCTGCCACGTACCTTTCTCGTAAACGTATTCGAGACGCACGAGACGCAAACTCACGTCGCGGTTAGAGAGCGCGCGACCGTCAAGGTCGGTGACGATTGTTTCGATGTCGAAGACCTGACCCTTCTGGACGAACGTTCGCGCCGAACGTAGGCCGACGTAAACGTCCGCCGGGTGGACAAGCATCGTCGTCGTCGCGGCAAACGTCTGGCGGTTGACGTCCTGCACGCGCGCCTCTGCGGTGACGCTCGACGGCCGTGCCGGTTGCACCCCGTCAAAATCTATCCGCAGCGTGTGCTTGCCGTCGGCGTCCGTGCGCCCTTTGAAGAATTGCGTGTTCCCGCCGCCGTCATACCGTTCGCTGCGCCACCACGGATAGAACGTCCCGAACGTGTAGTCGTCTCGCCCCGGCGGCGTGTAGTTTGTCGGCCGCGACGAGACAGTCCAGTTAACTTCCGTGTCGGGCAGGCCGCCGCCCGCGAAATAGGCCGCGGTGCTGGTTGCCGTCGCGAACGACCCGACGAAGTGTGGGGCTTCCGAAGCGCGCGCCGTCAGCTTGAATTCGGGGCGACGAAATTCCTGCACCTGAAACTGGTGCGTGTGCTGGCTGCCGCTATCCGTGAGTTCAAAGGAGAGGTTTGTGCCGCCGAGATTCATCGTCGCGGGCAGTTGCAATTTCAGGTTGAACCCGGCGAGGGCATTCAGCTTCACGCTGCCCTTCGTGATCTCGTTGCCCTGCGCATCTCTCAACACGTAGTTGGCAACGTCGCCCGCCGACGGCGCAAACATCTCCGTGTCGCCCGTCGCGGTTAAGTTGATTTTACGAATCCAGCCTTTGACGTTCACCTCTTCGCCGGGGCGGTACAGCTTGCGGTCGTCGAAGACGTACCAGCGCAGGGTGTCGCTCGAATCGGCGCGACGCCAACTGAGGTTCTCGCGCGGGGCGTAGTAGTTTGGGTAGTAATACTGGGGCAGGATCGCGACGTCGTCGCCGCGCCGCGCGACGAGCAACGCACCCTCGTCCTTCTTCGGATCGGGCGCGGCCGTGAAGGGGAATTGCGCGAGGCCGTCCGCCCCGGTCGTGCCCGTGAGGTTGTCGGGCGAGACGGTCAACTCCACCCCGGCCAGCGGCTTTCCATCCGCGAGCGAGTTAGCCCACGCGACGAGTTCATGTTTGTCGGCAAACGCGTCCAGCCCGATCCCGGTCGCCTGCACCCACGCTTCGGCGTAGTTCTGCCGGTAGGCGTTCGGGTTCACACGCGGATTGCGTTCGGGCGCGCTCCCGGCGGGTTCGACGCGGACGAAAACTTGCCCGTACCCGTTCGTTAGGGCGGGCGAGAGATCAATCGAGGTCTCTGCTAGTTCGTCCGCGGCGGCTTTAACTTCGATCACTTCGTCGGAGACAAGTTTGCCCGGCGGCGTCGGCACGACATTCTGGCGCGTGCGCACGCCCTGATAGCGGCGAAACTCCGGCCAGTCGGCGGGCGTGACCCGGTAGAGAGTGACCTTGAGCTTCGGGTAGTTGACGCTGTAGACCGTGAAGGCGCGCCGCCCCGCCGGGTCGAGCACGGCGAAGCCCGCCCCGGTGGCGAAGAGACGCGGCGCAGCGGTGTTGACCTTGAAGGTGAAAACGTTCTCGCCCGTGAGCGTCTGCCCGAACGTGTCGGAGATGGAGCGGTCGAGCGTGACGGTGTAGGTCGTGTTGCTGCGCTTCGCGCCTTCGATGTAGATCGAGTTGTAGCGACCGCTGATTTTCACGCCCGGAATGTCGGGCTTGATCGTGACCTGCGCAGCGCTGAATTTCGCCTCGTCCAGTTGGTTGTTGAACGTGAGGCGCAACCCGTCGAAGGGCGAGCACCTCTGCTCGTAGCCGCACGCGGCCTCGATGACGCGCAACGCGCCGTAAGTCCTGAAGGCGAAGCTCTGCTCTTTGACGGTCGTGCGCGGGCCTTCGGCGGAGGGCGTGCCGGGCGAGACGACGATCTTGATATTCGTGTCGGGAGGGAGCGCGTCTTTCGTCGCCCCGTTTGCGCCCACGGCACGCAAGGCGAGCCAGCGTCCCGCCTGCGCCTGCTTGCTGAAATAACCGACCGACGGATCAGCCGCGATCTCTTCTTGCGTCGCAAGGCGCAGTCGCGCGCCGATGTTGACGGGTTGCAGCTTGATGAGTTCGAGCACGCGCGCGGCATCAACGTTCTGATCGAACTCAATGAACATCAACGCGTCGCGCGATTGACTCTGACCCTGCGGGTAAAAAGTTTTCACCGTCGGGGGCGGCGTGGCGAAACTAAAAGTTTTAGTTTCCGCAAGCGCGTTGCCGAGCGCGGATTTCGTCCCGGCGGGAACGGTGACGGTGTAGTCGGTCGCCATCGGCAGCCTGCCGCCTTCAACACGCGGTTGGAACGTGAGTGTCTGCGCGCCGAGCCAACGCCATGCGCCCTCCGGCTGCGGCGTCATCCTGACGGGGACGCTCGTCGCCGCTTCTTCCTGCGATGAGACCGCGACCATCGGTTGTGAAAACGTGATGCTGAACGCTGGGGCTAACGTGACTTCGCCTTCCGGCGCGAAGCGCAGGACTGCGAGCGGCGTGTGCGCGTGAGGCGAGACGGGCGGCGCGTTCGGGGGCGGCGGGGCGAACGCCGCCTGAATAATTTCCCCCGCGCGGGGCGGCGGCAATGAACGCTCGCGGAGTTTGAAATCCTGCGCGTCGTTCGCCTCCGGCGCGAGATTAGGCAAACGGTCGAGCAACTTTTTAGTCTCCGCCGCGGACAAAACTTCGGCGGGCGCGAGCGGATCGGACGCGGGGCGTTCGGCCTGTTCCCTGCCCTCGCTCAGCCGGAAACGCAGCCCGTTTTGCGCCACCGTCTCCCCCGCCTCCTGCCCGTTCCCCTCCGCAGCGACGCCCACAGGTGGCGGGGCGAGGAGCGCGAAAATGATCGTCAAAGTCAACAGGCGTGTCGGCGCGTGCTTGATTTTCATGCGAGTTAATTGCCTTTGTTTGCTTTATAACTGTGGTTGTCGCGCGCGATTGGGAGCACCGGATGAACGCGCCGACGCCAATATTCTTGCGCGGGTCGTGTTGCCAAGATTATTTCGAGGCGCGAAAAATCGTTGGCTTATTTCTATGACATTGAGACACGAAAGAGGTTTAAGACGAACTTCGCCTGACTGCGTGCATTACGATCAGTTAAATTTTGAAAGGGCGAGAAGTTATTTTCCATGAACTGTCTCGGTGAGACGAGTTAAGAGAACTTGAGGGAGGGATAATACCCGAAAGACTATTCCTGCAACACTGCCGACTTGAACTCTCGACCTTGGGGTTATCAATTCAAGTCTTTAATCACTCCACCTTTTAGCCACTTCCCCGCTATAGAGGTCTCTTTTCACGGCGATTCGCTGTACGTACACGCGCGTCGTCGAACGATTCTGATGATCCAGCGCGTTCTGCGTCGCCGTAATGTCGCCCGTAAATTCCGAGACGATGCGCGCGAAGGTGTGCCTCGTTCGGTGCAAGTGGAAACCTTCGATGCCAGCCTCCCTCGCATACTTCTTCAGATTCTTGACGAAGCAGTGCGAAGTCAACGCCTCGCCCGGCTTCCCCGCCCGGTCATGCCTTGTCCACAATGGGGCGTCCGACTTGAGCGCGTGCTCCCTCCCGGCCGCCGCGAGATAGTCGATCAGTGCCTCGCCGACCTGTGGCTCCTTCACCTCCCTACTCCTGTAGTCGCCGCCCTTCGCTCTGTACTCCAGCACGAGCGTTTCGCCCACCCGCACGTCTTTACCCCGTAGTGAGATGGCCTCGTTCCTCCGCAGCCCCGTCGCCAAGTAAAGGAGCAGCAGCGCGTAGTCTCTTTTCCCCACGATGCCGCCCTCCTTTGAACGTGCCCTTACCGCTCCGATCAGTTTCCTCACTTCCTCATCCGACAGGGCTTTGACCGACTCAGTCTGGTAAGGCTTGGGCGCTTTGGGGCGGGCGACTCGCGCGGGGTTGCGTCGGACGTACTGCCCGACCTCCGGGTCTTTCATCGCCCAAGAGTAGAAGGAAGAAAGCAGGCAGGCATGCTGGTAGACCGTCCCCACGCTAATTCCCTTCCTTTCTAGCTCCCGCAGCCAACCCTGCACGTCCCCCGGCTCAACCTCACCGGGCAGTTTCCCGATATAACGAAAGAAGGAGAGGACGATGCGCTGCTTGTCCCTGAGAAGGTCTTGGCGTCGCTCGCTCTCGCCCGTCGTAGCAGACGCCCAGAGCGAGACCGCGCCCTGTAAGACGACTTGGAGGCTTGCTGCTGCCGGAATGAGGGCTGTTTGGGGCTGTTCAGAGTCCATTTTCGGACTATAACATGAAAATCTGGATGGGTACACAACTGATGCGTTTGTGTATACAACGTAAGAATTTAATATAAATTTACTTATCCTAAGTGTAAAATGGCCGCTCGTGTAACATCATTTCTATCCGCGATTATTATCAGACATTGAGAGCCACAAGACGCCGACAGCGTAAACCAGACCCGCTAGCCTCAGCACAGGCTGTCCGTTCTATCATCGGACACCTGCGTTCAGCACTGCCAGAGATCATCCCTCACAAAGACAAGGAGTTGATTCGACTGCTCCGCGCTGCCCGTCATATTCAGCGTTACCGCGCGACTGATACCAATCGTGGCCGCCCTGGCAAATGGAAGCGCGAGGAGTTACTTAGCGTAGTTGCACGACTGGAGCACATCCTTGACCGTGAAACATCTTCGCACATCTCCCTCGCGAGTTTCGTAGAGCATTATCTGCGGCTGCTCGATTTCCCTACCGATGTGGTCGAGGTGCTCGAAAAGGGTGAGATTAATCTTTTCGAAGCCGAGCAGCTTGCGCGGGTCACTGCCGGACGGCTGGAAGTCACGTCCGGCCAAGCAAAGCGCACGCGTGGAGAACTTCTCTCCTCCCATTTGCAAACAAAGGCTTCCGGCGACCGGCTCCGGAAGCGGGTCAATGAACTGCTCCGCACTTCAATCGCAAACACAGGAGATGGCACAGTTGATATCCCTGCGGCTAATCCGGAGGATTTAGAGGACTTCGACCCTTATGACTCCACGCACCTGTTCTGGGAGCAACTCAAGCAACTGGGCTTCGCCTTCAGGGCGATCCGACGTGAGGATGTGACTGATGAGGAGATTGAAGAATTATTGAAAGCCAGCGAGCCAATCTTGGCGACTTTGAACAGAATCCAGCGCCGTCGAGAGCAGATGAAGTTTATCAAAGTGGAGTTGTAATGGATGCCCGTTTAGTAAAGTATGTGAAAATTGGCTAAAAAGAGCCTCCTTTCAGTAAAATTTTGCAAATTTTGCAAATGTTCCAGGGACTAAGGCTCGCATTGTTTGGTGAATAAACTCCTTATCTTTTCCCCATCGTAAGCCAAGGTGTTTGATAGAATTTTTGAAAATTTACGGTGGAGCTACTAATCACTTTTTGTCCGTAGTGTTTGGTGCGTGCAACGGGCTACGCCTTTGTCGGGGCCATTCGGGTACCACCAGCCGGTTGCGCCGCAATCAGGGCACTGTGAGGCGTCAATGGGCGGCTCGGAGGATGTTTCTGCGACGACCTGCTCTTCGAGTTGTTTCTTGTCGAGTTTCCATAATCTACGCCGGAGATGCTCGGTGAGAAACGCGGGCACGGATGAGACTGTGGTGCGGGCGGCCGCGATTTTGAGTTCTGCCGAGAGTAGTTCAAAGAGAGGCTCCCAAGCCTGATTGTTGGATTCTTTGCCCGTCAGTTCCCTTTCCGCCTCGCGGAGCGATTTGGCGAAAGCCTCATCATCAAAAAATTTTTCTATAGTCTTAAAAGAAGTCTTAGGAGGGCTAGAAGTATCAGTGTTCTCAACAGATAGACCCCTGTCACCCCTGTCAGATTCTGACCCCTGTACCATGTGTAGATCTTGCACTGTCACACCCCTGTCACCCCTGTCACCCCTGTGCCCCTTCTCAATGCCCACCTCTTCCGGCAAATAAACGGTAAAAAGATTGCCGCCATGCTCCCCTCCCTTTTCTTCAACCGTAACCAGACCGGATAAAACGAGCCTCTGGAGATGCGCGCGGTAGGTGTGGCGGGTCATGCCGGCACCGCGCATCACTCTGTCTGTAGGAATACGTTCAGATCGTTTGGGGACGATAGCTCCACGCGTCTGTGAATAGAGATAATCGTAGAGCTGTTTACCTTTACCGGTAAAGAGTCCGGCCGGAATCGCGTCGCGCACGACGGAATTCGCCACGCGTGCGAAATCTCTTTTGGGTGCTGCGTCCCCTGTCACCCCTGTCACAGGGGTGACAGGGGTGACAGATGTCACAGGGGTGACGTCTGTGACAGGGGTGACAGGGGTTGAAATCTCTTCGGGCTTGATTAGATCGTCGTGAGGCAAACGCAACGCTGTCGGTACCATCAGGCCGAGCTTCTTTTTGGGCTGTGGGCTGCGTAAAGAGCTGGCAGGTTTGGGTTTAGTCTCTCCCATTGATTACCTCATTTAACGGCGGAAATCTTCTGCCGGGACATTTGTAGCCGGTCTAGAACCTCTTCGGTCAAACTCCAAAGCTGGTCGGAAGCACGGTGCGACTTGGCGTACAAGACGGCCGGTAGTTTCTGTGACGGTGCTTCCGCCACTTTTGAGTAATCGTGCAAGTTGGTGTCGAACACGTGGCCGACAAGGCCGATGGCGGCTTCTACTGCACTGCGTGACTCCGCGGACAAGTTGCGTTGCGGTTTATAGAGATTTATCACCGCTCCGAGCATTTGGAGGCTGGAATTGACATTTTTTCGCACCTGCTCGATGGTGAAGGCTAAATCGGAGAGACCTTGCAAACCCATCGCGTCGGAGGCGCAGGGGACGATGACAAAATCGGAAGCGTAAAGCGCGGCAGTTAATAGCTTTCCGAGTTGCGGCGGGCAGTCTATGAAGACCAGATCATAGCCTTTGCCGTGCTCCTGAAGTTGATTCCTAAGGCGGTGCGTCAGGTAGTCCGGTTGCATCTCGAATCTGGCGAGACGAATGTCGGCCGGAACGAGGTCAAGCCCTTCGACAGGGCTTTCCAGAATGGCGTCATCGAGGGGAAGTGGCTCGACTTTGACGCCCGTCGTGGATTCCGGCTCGATCAGGACATGAGAAAGCGTGGCCTCGTAGACGTCCGAATCAACCCAAGAGGACGTTAGATTTCCTTGCGGGTCGGCGTCTATCGTGAGGGTCTGGTGACCTCTCAGCGCGCAGCAGGCGGACAATTCGCGGCAGACGGTGGTCTTGCCGACGCCGCCTTTCTGGTTGGCGATGGCGATGGTGATCATGCTGCGATTCCTCTGCGTACTTTTTCGGCGTCCTCAAGCACGCGCTCTATGTCACACTTTTTGACTAACTTGATGCGGGTGTCCAGGACGTCTGTCAGTGTCTGGATTTGGTATGAGCGGATGATGCGCCAAAGGGTGGTTCGTGAGACGCCGAGCATCTCCTGTGCGGCGGTTAGGGTCAGAGTTTCGTCATGCTGTTTGGCAATTGCCATCATTACACCTCGTAAGTGTTGAATAAGGCGAGAAAGCGTCTTTTACAGCGAATACCGTCAGATGTCAATAGATACGTTTCAACTTGCAGGCGGGAAGCTTGGGTGGAGCAGGGAACTCAGCGCTTTACGGCGAAGCGTGCGACGGCGATTGATAGGTTTCGGATTCGCTCAGGGTGTTTATGGATCGTAATGCAGAACCGCGTTGGGCGGTGCGGTGGCATGAAGATATCAACCGACGGTTGTGACGGTCGAAACCTGAAATCGTCATATGTAAATAGAGCCGGTTATTACGTCCTGTTATTACTACGTCCTGTTCAGACTCCATGCTCGATCTCCCGCGCCAGCCCTGCCTTCACCATCTTCCAATCGCGGTTAATCGTAGCCGCCGAGATGCCTAACCCTTCCGCCTCTTCTTCGTTTCCCGGTCGCCCGCGAAACGTTTTGTCCAGTCAATGCATTAACACGTAGAGGGCAGTTGGCAGCATACCGCATCCCCTTACGGAGATTTTTTCCGCCCCAGTACCTAGACACCCACATACCTCACACGGCGGGCGTGCCCCTCACGATGGCGCGCCCGCCGACCCCCTTCTATTGGCGCGCCGAAGGAGTCGTTAATATGTCGAGCAAAAAGTGAATAGTTTGCCATGCGGACGCATGCGCCACCGCCCGGTAGCTAATACAGGGGCGTCGCGCATGGTGGAGTTGTCGCGTGCGGCGTGCCTGAACGCGCCGCACGCGATGCGTCTAGCCCGACTCCGCAAACTTGGACTACAATGCGACGGCGGGTGACGGGGCGTTGTCGCCCCCGGCGACTGACGTGTGAACCAACCCGGCCGCGCGCCGCATCCGCCGCCGGAGACGTGGCGTATACGCAAGTTCGCGCACGGGTCGTCGCACAATCCTCATGGTCATCAAAGACAGCACAAGCCAGTCGCCCACAGAAGATCGCTTCCGCGCCATCCTCGAACAGTCGCCGCTCAGTATCCAGATCATGTCGCCGGACGGGCGCATCCTGCGCGTCAACCGCGCGTGGGAAGAGTTGTGGGGCGTGACGCTCGATCAACTCGAAGGCTACAACATCCTCGAAGACCGGCAACTCGTCGAGAACGGCATCATGCCTTACATCCGCCGCGCCTTCGCCGGGGAGGCCGTCGAGATGCCGCCCGTGCTCTACGACCCCGACGCGACCATCCCCGACATCACGCGCCACGCCGAGCCGCGCCGCTGGACGAAGGCCGTCGCCTACCCGATCAAAGACGAGGCGGGACGCGTGCGCGAAGTCGTCCTCATGCACGAAGACATCACGGGGCGCATCTCGGCCGAAGCGAACTTGCGCGAGAGCGAGTCGCGTTACCGCGCGCTCTTCGAGACCACGCTCGACGGCATCATGCTCGTTGACGATAGCGGCCACTACGTTGACGTCAACGAGAGCCTCTGCCGCATCCTGCGCGCGCCGCGCGAGCGACTCGTCGGCGCGCACTTCGGCGACTACATGCTCCCCGAACGCTACGAGGAGGCCGCACGCGCCCTCGCCTCACTCGGCGAGACGGGCGTGTTTGCCGGTAACTTTCCGATGCGCGCGGCCGACGGCACGGTGGTCGAGTTAGAGTGGAGTTCGCGCGCCAACGTGATGCCCGGCCTGCACGTCTGCGTGGCGCGCGACGTGACGGGGCGCAAGCAGGCCGAAGAGTCTCTGCGCGAGAGCGAGTCGCGCTACCAGCGCGCGGCCGAGTCGGGGCGCGTCGGCATCTGGGACTTAGACCTGGAGACCAACGACCTCTACCTCTCACCGAACCTCAAGGCGCTCGTCGGTTACGGCGACGACGAACTCGCCAACGACCTCGACGCGTGGTGTCAACTCGTCCACCCGGACGACAAAGAGAAGGTGATCGCGGCCACGAAGGCGCACGTCGAAGGCACAGTTCCGCGCTACGAAGTCGAAGTTCGCCGCCGTCATCGTGACGGCCGCTATCTCTGGTTTCTCGCGCAGGGCGTCGCGCTCAGAGACGCCGCGGGGCGTGCGTACCGGCTGACAGGTTCGGACACCGACATCACCGCGCGCAAGCAGGCGGAAGAATCTCTGCGCGACAGCGAGGAGCGTTACCGCAACCTCTTGGAGAACGCCAACGACATCATCTACGCGCACGATCTACAGGGCAACTACCTCTCGATCAATCGCGCCGGGGCGGAGATCACGGGCTACACGCGCGAAGAGATTCTCGGCGGGTTGAACATCGCGCGCGTCGTCGTGCCGGAACATTTTGAGCGCGCCAAAGAGATGTTGCTGCGCAAACTTCAAGACCCCAGCCCGACCGTCTATGAACTCGACATCGTGACGAAAGACAATCGCCGCCTGACGCTCGAAGTGAGCACGAGAATTTCTTACGTCGGCGGTCAGCCCGCGGCGGTCGAAGGCGTGGCGCGCGACGTGACGGCGCGCAAGCGCGACGAGGCGGAGAAGACGCGTCTCGCGGCGTTGCTCGAAAGCCAGCGGCGACACTTGCAGGCGATGGTCGGCAACGTGCCGGGTGTGGTGTGGGAGGCGTGGGGCGTGCCTGACGAGTCGAGCCAGCGCATCAACTTCGTCAGCGACTATGTAGAAACTCTGCTCGGCTACACGGTTGAGGACTGGCTCGCCACGCCCAACTTCTGGCTCTCTATCGTCCACCCCGACGACCGCGAACGCGCCGGGCGCGAGGCGGCGGCCACCTTCGCGAGCGGCCGCCTGGGCACGAGCAGATTTCGCTGGATGGCGAAGGACGGCCGCGCCGTCTGGGTCGAGGCGCAGTCGTCGGTCATCCTCGAAGACACGGGTCGCCCCGTCGGGATGCGCGGCGTAACGATGGACATCAGCGAGCGGATGCGGCAGGAGGTCAACGAACATTTTCTCGCCGAAGCGAGCACCGCGCTCTCGTCGTCGCTTGACTACGAGACGACGCTTGCCACGGTCGCACGCCTCGCCGTCCCGCAGTTTGCCGACTGGTGCGGCGTTGACATGGCGGACGAAGACGGCCTGCTGCGGCGTCTCGCCGTCGCGCACGTTGACCCCGCGAAGATCGAGTGGGCGCACGAAATCTACCAACGCTACCCGCCCGACCCGGCCGACCCGCAGGGGCTTTATCATGTCCTGCGCACGGGCGAGTCGGAGTTCTACCCGGACATCCCCGACGACATGCTCGTCGCGGGCGCGCGCGACGCGGAGCATCTTGAGATCATGCGACAGGTCGGCTTCGGTTCGGTCATGCTCGTGCCGCTCAAGGCGCGCGAACGCGTGCTCGGCGTCATCACTTTCGTCAACACGGAGACGAGCCGACGCCATGGTGTGGAAGACCTCGCCCTCGCCGAAGACCTCGCGCGGCGCGCGGCTCTGGCCGTCGAGAACGCGCGGCTCTATCGCGCGGAGCGGCAGACGCGCGAGGCGGCCGAACGCACCTCTGATCGGCTCGCGCGCCTGCAAGCCGTCTCCACCGCGCTCTCGCAGGCATTGACGCCGCCACAGGTCGCCACGGCCGTCATCGAGCAGGGCATCAGTTCACTCGAAGCGCACGCGGGCACGGTGGTCTTGCTCGACGAGATGGGCACGCAGTTGGAGATCATCACGACCGTGGGATTTCCGTCGGAGGCGATCAAAAACTGGGAGCAGTTCGCCGTCGAGTCGCCCGTGCCGCTCGCCGACGCCGTGCGCGAAAAAATGCCGGTGCTTGTCGAGTCGTTTGCCGACACGCACGCGCGTTACCCGATGCTCGGCCTACTCGCGTCGGTCACGGGCAGTCAGGCGCTCGCCGCCCTCCCGCTCAACGTCAAAGGCCGCACCATCGGCGCGATGGGCTTGAGCTTCCCGCGCCCGCAGCGTTTCGGCGAAGACGATCTCGCCTTCATGCTCGCGCTCGCGCAACAGTGCGCGCAGGCGTTGGAGCGCGCACGCCTCTACGAGACCGAGCAGCGTCTGCGCGCCGACGCGGAGACGGCCAACCGGCTCAAAGACGAATTTCTCGCCACCGTCTCGCACGAACTGCGGACGCCTTTGACGGCCATCGTCGGCTGGTCGAGCATGTTGCGCACCGGCGACTTCGACCCGCCCACGACGGCGCGCGCCATCGAAACCATCGAACGCAACGCCTTGGCGCAGACGCAGATCATCGAAGACCTTCTCGACGTGTCGCGCATCATCACGGGCAAGGTGACGCTCGATGCGCGCCCCGTCGAACTCTCTCTGATTGTCGAAGCCGCGCTCGACTCGGTGCGCCCGGCTGCGGCGACGAAGGGCATCACGCTCAAGTCCGACGTGGGCGCGGTCGCCGGTCTCACGGCCGTGTGGGGCGATCCGGCGCGGCTGCAACAGGTGATGTGGAATCTGCTCGCCAACGCCGTCAAGTTCACGCCCGCGGGCGGCGAAGTCGCGGTGCGACTGAGCCGCTCCGAGTCGCACGTACGGATCAGTGTAGCCGACACGGGGCAGGGCATCAGTCAGGAGTTTCTCCCCTACGTCTTCGACCGTTTCCGTCAGGCCGACGGCACGATCACGCGCACGCACGGCGGCCTCGGCCTCGGCCTGTCAATCGTGCGCCACCTCGTCGAAATTCACGGCGGCACGGTCACGGCCGAGAGCGCGGGCGAGGGGCGCGGCGCGACCTTCACCATCGAACTCCCTGTTGCCGAGGGCGACCGGCGCGGCGGCGCGGCCGAGGCGCAAAAACTTTCGGCGTCGCTCGCGGAAGTCGCAGCCGCCGTCAGCCCCGTCTCGGAACTCGCAGACCTACGCGTGCTGATTGTTGACGACGAGCCGGACGCGCGCCTCTTGCTACAGACGATCATGGAGCAGAGTGGCGCGTCGGTGCGCGCGGTGTCGTCAGCCGCCGAGGCGTTGACGGCGCTCGGAGAGTTTCGGCCGGACATACTCGTCTCGGATATCGGGATGCCGCACGAGGACGGCTACGCGCTCATGCGCAGCGTGCGCGCGCGCAGCCCGGAAGAGGGAGGCCGGATTCCCGCCGTCGCCCTCACGGCTTACGCGCAGGAAGAAGACCGCATGCGCGCGCTCCTCGCGGGCTTTCAGGTTCACGTGGCGAAGCCGATCAATCCGCAGGAGTTTGTCGCGGTGGTGGTGGGGCTGGCCGGGGTGACGAGCCGGAAGAAGAGTTGACGGGAGCGACGGGTTTTAGACTGAGAGAAAATTTAGCGCGATGAGCGTCCGTCAGGTTGGCAGGTAGCGACTCACCACGTCGCCGATGACGGCGAAGTCAATCGGCTTGCTGACGCATTCGACGCACCCGGCGGCGACGGCTTTGTGCCGGTTCTCCACGTCGCAGAAGGCCGACACGGCGACGATGGGGATGTCCTGCGTCTTGTGTTGCGCTTTGATCCGGCGGGTCGCCTCATAGCCGTCGAGCACGGGCATGCTCAAGTCCATCAGGATCAAATTCGGGCGCACCTGCGGCGCGAGTTCCACCGCTTCCTGCCCGTTGACGGCCTCGATCACCAGACAATTCTTCATCTGCAACATCATCCGCATCAACTCGCGGATGTCACCCGAATCGTCCACAACGAGAACCGTCCTATTGTCCGGCTGCCCCTTACTCATCGGCCTTACTTCCTTTTGCGACCTGTTTAGTGAGTTACTTTGGGGAGAACTTAGCACGGCTCACCCTTCACGACAAGATGATAAATAGTCGCCCGCCGCCGCCGCGAACTTAACGCGCCCCGCGAGCCGCCGCAGATGATTAGTGCCATCCCGGTGAAGAAAATGACACCGGTCGCTGTTAAATTATAAGCACGCACCACAGAGGCTCAGAGCGCACGGAGGGGACACGGCGAAGTCCCAAGTTCCATGTGTTGATTAGACGCTATAGAATGGCCTGAAACGAAAAGAAAGAAGAGAATCAAACTATGCTAAAGACACGCGGATATGCAGCCGAGGCGGCGACCACGCCGCTCGCACCGTTCGACTTCGACCGCCGCGAACCCGGCGCGCACGACGTACTCATCGAAATACTCTACTGCGGCGTTTGTCACTCCGACATACATCAGGCGCGCAACGAGTGGGAAAACTCGATCTACCCGATGGTTCCCGGCCACGAGATCGTCGGGCGCGTCGCGCGCGTCGGCGCGGAGGTGACGCGCTTCAAGGAAGGCGACCTCGCGGGCGTCGGGTGTTTCGTGGAATCCTGCCGCACCTGCGAGAACTGCAAGGAGGGCGAGGAGCAACACTGCCTGACTCACCTCGTCGCCACTTACAACGGAACTGAGCGCGACGAGCAGACGCCGACCTACGGCGGCTATTCAAATCAAATCGTCGTTGACGAAAACTATACCTTGAAGATTCCCTCGAACCTGCCGCCGGAGAACGTCGCCCCTTTGCTCTGCGCCGGGATCACGACGTATTCGCCTTTGCGCCGTTTCAACGTCGGCGCGGGGCAGCGCGTCGGGGTCGTCGGCCTCGGCGGTCTGGGGCACATGGGCGTCAAACTCGCCGCCTCGATGGGCGCGGAAGTCACGGTCTTCAGCACCTCGCAATCGAAGGAAGAGGACGCGCGACGCCTCGGCGCGCACCACTTCGTCGTGACGAAAGACCCGCAGAACCTCGAACCGCTCGCGGGCAAGTTTCACTTCATCCTCGACACCGTATCGGCCACGCACGATCTCAACATGTATCTCAACCTGTTGCGCCGCGACGGCACGATGGTGCTCGTCGGCGCGCCGGAGAAGCCCTCGGAAGTGCCCGCCTTCTCGCTCATCACGAACAACCGCAAACTCGCCGGTTCGATGATCGGCGGCATCCGCGAGACGCAGGAGATGCTCGACTATTGCGCCGAGCGCAACGTCTCTTCCGACGTCGAAGTGATCCCCATCCAGCAGATCAACGAAGCCTACGAGCGGACGATCAAAGGCGACGTTCGCTATCGCTTCGTCATTGACATGAAATCGTTGTGAGCAACGCGAAGCGCGCGTTGACGGCTGGCCGACAACGACGACGCGGGAGGGCGAGATGCAAAAACGAAAATTAGGCAAGGTGGGGCTTGAAGTCTCCGCGATGGGCTTGGGCTGCATGGGGATGTCGGAGTTTTACGCCGGGCGCGAAGAGGCGGAATCAATCGCCACCATTCACCGCGCGCTGGAGTTGGGCGTCAACTTCCTCGACACGGCCGACATGTACGGCCCTTTTAAAAACGAGGAACTCGTCGGTCGCGCGATCAAAGGCCGACGCGCGGAGGTCGTGCTGGCGACCAAGTTCGGCAACATGCGCGGCGACGACGGGAGTTTCCTCGGCGTCAACGGTCGCCCCGAATACGTGCGCTCGGCGTGCGAAGCGAGTCTCAAACGTCTCGGCGTCGAGATGATTGATCTCTACTACCAGCACCGCGTTGATCCGAAGACGCCCATCGAGGAGACGGTCGGCGAGATGAGTCGGCTCGTTGAGGAGGGCAAGGTGCTGCACCTCGGCCTCTCCGAAGCGGCGTCCGAGACGATTCGACGCGCGCAGGCCGTTCACCCCATCGCCGCGCTGCAAACGGAATACTCTTTGTGGAGTCGCGACCCGGAAGACGGCATCCTCGACACCTGCCGCGAACTCGGCATCGGCTTCGTGCCCTACAGTCCGTTGGGGCGCGGCTTCCTCACCGGCCAACTCAAGAGTTTCGACGATCTGGCGGAGGACGACTACCGGCGCAACTCGCCGCGCTTGCAGGGCGAGAACTTCGAGAAGAATCTTGAACTCGTCAAACAGATCGAAGAGATGGCGGCGGAGAAAAACTGCACCCCGGCGCAACTCGCGCTCGCGTGGGTGCTCGCGCAAGGCGACGACATCGTGCCGATACCGGGCACGAAGCGGCGCAAGTATCTGGAAGAGAACGCGAGCGCGCTCGATGTCCGCATCACGCCCGCAGACCTCGCGCGCATTGACGAGATCGCGCCGAAGGGAGTCGCCGCGGGCACGCGCTACCCGGCGGCGGGGATGGCCGCCGTCAACATCTAACGCCGCTTGTCTTCGGCGGCTATTCGACGGCGCGGAAAAACGAACGGCCATTTTAACTGAGACACCTAGCGGCAACTTTGACTCAAACGACTACGGCCACGGCGACGCATTGAGTACGACTCGACGCGTCGCCGTGGCCGTCTTGTGTGCCGGTTAGTGAAGCGGGCGACAAGTCGCGGATGGCTCGTCTGACGCATCGCCGGAAAGAGCGAAAGAGCGTCGGTCGGCAGAGTTAAAAAAACCTTGTTGCGTCGCTCACGCACCGCCCCTACAATCGGCGCGGATGAACTCTCACGCGGATGAGCTGGTCAAAATCCTGCGGCTCGCCTACTCCGGCGAGTTGGCGGCGGCTTACGCATATCGCGGCCACTGGCGTTCGTTGAAGGACGTGGCGACGAGAGAGCGCATCCGCGAGATCGAGAGTGAGGAGTGGCATCACCGTCGGCTGGTGGGGCGGATGCTCGAACATTTGGGCGCGCGGCCGAACCGCGTGCGAGAGTTGCGCGCCGTCGTCGTCGGGCGCGCGCTCGGCGCGATGTGCCACGTCGCCGGGTGGCTGCTGCCGATGTACGGCGCGGGGAAACTTGAAAGCCGGAACGTCAACGAGTACGAGACGGCGGCGCGGCACGCCTCGCGCTCAGGCCGCGCGGAGTTTGTAGACTGCCTGCTCCACATGGCGGAAGTGGAGTGGGAGCACGAAAAATATTTTCGCTCGCTCGTGGCGACTCACAGGCTCGGCGCGCGCCTTCCGCTGTGGACGACGCCCGCGCCGAAAGAGGCGATCCGCGCGACCTACCACGTCGAGTTAGGCGCGATCCCCGAACGATTCAACCTCACCGACGACGAGTTGGCCTTCGAGTCCGACCGCACTTAACTTCGCGCCTGCATCCGACCGCGTTTAACTTCGCCTTTGAGTCTAACCGCGTTTAACTTCGCTTGAGCATCCGACCGCGCCGCACAACGTCACGCGCTTGGTCACGCGCTGGCCTGTAACTCACCCGGCAAAATCTTATTCATAGTTGCTTCGCTTCGTTCCGCAGTGGCGTCCCATAGTTCGGGGCGTGCGAGAACCTGCTGGCCGAGCGCGGCGAAGGTCGTCGCCAGCACGAGGTCGCAGGCGTTGATCGCGAACCCGATCCCGACTGCGCGACCCAACGGGAACAAGACGCCGCCGAGCGCGAGCAGCAGCCCCAACCCGCGGTTTACAGGACGCCACCAGAACAGCGCGAGGCCGAGCGTGATGAGTCCGAGCGGGAAGAACAGCCCGACGGGAAACATGCTCAAAAATAGTGCGGGCGCAGACTTGAAAGTCGTCTCAATCGCTGTCGGCGGCACGCCTTCCACGCCCGCGCGCAGCAGCGTGTCGAGTTGGATCACGGTCGTGATGCGCGTCCCGGCCGCCCAGCCGACGAGGGCGAAGATCGCGCCCACTAAGCCCACGCCGTCCGCGTGCGCGCGGAGCAACTGCGACAGCCCCAACATCGCGGCGGTCATCAAGACGGCGTTCACGACGGCCAGAAATCCCGCGATAGCGACCGACGTTTGCGTGGGCGCGAAGGGTCGGGTCATCAACCCCGTCGCGGCGTCCGTCAGGAAGGCGACGGACAATCCGATCAGACTCACGCCCGCGATCACGCGGCGACGGTTGCTGCCCTGCGACTTGTTCATGCTCTGCTCCTTTTCTTTTCAAATGCCAATAGTGAATTCAACTCGACGCGTTTTTACGCGCCCACGCTCGACCACATCTAGCGTTCACTTAAGGAAGCGACAAGCGCGTCGAAAAGTGTCCACCCCGTTGAAAAAAATCTTTCACAAGTTTTTTGGGGTGCTACAATCCGCGCGCTTTCGCATTCGACACCTGAAGAGGCGCGCCCGACGCAACCGCATGACGACAGTCTCGCCACAGGAGATCACCGGCCTGCTCGCCGATTGGGGCAGGGGCGACCGCGAGGCGTTCGACAAACTCACGCCGCTCGTCTACGCCGAACTGCGCCGCATCGCGCGTCGCCAGATGAGCCGCGAGCGCGACGGCCACACCTTGCAGGCCACCGCGCTCGTCAACGAGGCGTTCATCCGGCTTTCCGGTCAGGACAACAATTTCAACTGGCAGGATCGCGCGCACTTCTACGCCGTCTGCGCGCAGGTGATGCGCCACATCCTGATCGATCACGCGCGGGCGCACGCGCGCGACAAACGCGGCGGCGGCGCGATTCAGGTTTCACTAAACGAAGCGGCGGCGCTTGCCGGTGGGCGCGCGTCGGAGTTTCTCGCGCTCGACGAAGCCCTGCGTGCGCTCGAACTCTTTGATCAGCAGAAGGGAAGGATCGTGGAACTGCGTTACTTCGCGGGGCTTGGGATCGAGGAGACGGCGGAGGTGTTGAAGATTTCTCCGACGACCGTCAGGCGCGAGTGGCGGCGCGCGAAGGCGTGGCTCTACCGCGCGCTCGCTGAGGGGGGCGGCGATGAGACACGACCGCTGGCGACAAATTGACGAACTCTTCGCGGCCGCACTCGAACGCGTTGACGCGGACGAGCGCGCAGCCTTTCTCGCGGAGGCGTGCGCGGGCGACGACGCGCTACGCCGCGAGGTCGAGAAGATGCTCGGCTTCGACCGTCAGGCCGAGGACTTCATCGAGACTTCGCTCTTCGGTGTGGCCGCGCGCCTGTTGACGGGTCAACTCGACGCGGCAGAGTCGCCGTCGGTCGCGGCAGATGCAGTTAACATCGCCGCGAAAAAAGATGCGTCGAGGCGGTCGCCGATTCACACGACATCAGGTTCGATTGACGATGCGCGCTTCATTCCCGGCGACGTGCTTGCCGAACGCTACCGCATCGGCGGACTGCTCGGTCGCGGCGGCATGGGCGAGGTCTACCGCGCCGACGATCTCAAACTCAAACAACCCGTCGCGCTCAAGTTTCTGCCCGACACGCTCTCGTCCGACGGCGTTGCGCTCGCGCGCTTCTATCAAGAGGTGAGCGTCGCGCGACAGATTTCGCACCGCCACGTCTGCCGCGTCTACGACGTGGGCGAGTTCGAGGGGCAGCCTTTCATCTCGATGGAGTTCGTGCGCGGCGAAGAACTCGCCTCGCTCCTGAAGCGCATCAACCGGCTGCCGCACGACAAGGCCGTCGAGGTCGCGCGCCAACTCTGCGGCGGCCTCGCCGCCATTCACGACAAGGGCGTGCTCCACCGCGACCTCAAGCCCGCCAACATCATGCTCGACGAGCGCGGCGACGTGCGCATCACAGACTTCGGCATCGCCGCCCTCACCGAGAGTCTCACAGGCGCGCGCGAAGCGGCCGTCGGCACGCCCGCCTACATGTCGCCCGAACAACTCGCCGGGCGCGAGTTGACCGTGGCGAGCGACATCTACTCGCTCGGCCTCGTGCTCTACGAAGTCTTCACCGGCAAGCGCGCGTTCGAGGCGGCGAACGTGGTTGACATGCTCCGCCTGCGCCGCAGCGACACCGAGCCGACCAACCCTTCCAAACTGATCACCGATCTCGACCCGCTCGTCGAGCGCGTCATACTCCGCTGTCTCGAACGCGACGCGGGCGCGCGACCCGCGTCGGCGTTGCAGGTGGCGGCGGCTCTGCCCGGCGGCGACCCGCTGGCCGCCGCGCTCGCCGCGGGCGAGACGCCTTCGCCGGAGATGGTGGCCGCCGCGCCGAAGCAGGGCAGCCTGCGCCCGCCCGTCGCACTCGCCTTGCTGGCGTCGGTCGTCGTCAGCGTGACCATCGCCGTGTTGTTATCCGGTCGCGTCTCGCTCCACCGTTTCGTGCCGCTCACAAAGTCGCCCGACGATCTCAAGTCGCGCGCGTCGGAGATCGCGAAGCGCGCCGGTTACGACGCGCCGCCGCTCGACACCGTGCACGGGTTCAACGCCGAATATGAATACTTTGAATACGTGCGGAAGCAAGACGCGTCGCCGGATCGTTGGGAGAAATTGAAGACGGGGCAGCCCGCCGCGATCACCTTCTGGTATCGCCAAAGCCCGCGCTATCTAGAGGCTTACGACTACTGGCGGATTGACCCCGGCAACCCGCCGAACGATCTCTCCGGCATGTTGCTCGTGAAGCTCGACACCACGGGGCGTCTGACTTACTTCGAGGCCGCGCCGCCGCAGGTGGATGAGACGGTTAACACGGACGCGAATGTCAACACAAACTCAACCACGAACGTGAACGCGAACGCGAACGCTAACTCGCTCGCTAACTCGAACGCGAACGCCAACTCGAATGTGAATACGAACGCGAAAGTTGATGCGAACTCGAATGCGGACGCGAAAGCCGCGCCCGACTGGTCGCAGCTTTTTCGAGAGGCGGGACTCGACCTCGCCAACTTCCGCGCAACGGAGTCGCGTTGGACGCCGCCGCATCACGCCGACGCGCGGGCGGCTTGGGAGGGGACGTATCCCGGCCGCCCCGAACTCCCGCTCAAGGTGGAGGCCGCCGCTTACCGCGGCAAGCCCGTCTATTTCGAGTTGATCGGATCATGGCAGAGGCCGAACCGGCAGACGCCTTTCGAGCCGAGCGTCGCGCAGAAAACTTTCGCCACCCTCCTGCTCACCTTATATTTCGGCGCGCTGTTGCTCGGCGCGTTGCTCGCCTGGAGAAATTTGCAGTTAGGGCGCGGCGACCGCCGGGGCGCGTTCCGCCTCGCGCTGTTCACCTTCGCATTGCGGATGCTGCACTGGATTTTCTTCGCGCACCACATCCCGGCCGAGGGCGAAGTCGCGCAAGTCATCGCGGGGCTGGAGTCGGCGGTCTACTGGGCTTCCTTCATGGGCATGATGTATCTCGCGCTCGAACCGTTTCTCAGGCGGCGTTGGCCGGAATGGATCATCTCCTGGAGTCGTCTGCTCGCCGGAGACTTTCGCGATCCGCTCGTCGGGCGCGACGTGCTGATCGGGGCGACGTTCGGCCTCGGCGTCGTCGTCGTCAACCACGCCATGGTGCTCGTGCCGCCCATGTTCGGACGCAACCCGCTCTCGATCACTACGAACTCAAACCTTCTCTACGAGCACGGGCTGCTCGGCCTGAGCAACTTCATCCCACTGCTGATGAATCAAACGGCGGCCTCGATCATGTTCCCCTTCATCATCGTCTGCGTCCTGCTTTTCTTCACTATGCTGCTGCGGCGCAAGCGTCTCGGCCTCGCCGCGAGCTGGCTCCTCTTCTATCTCGCGATCAACTTAAACTTCGGCGACGCGTCGCTGCCCAGCATGCTGCTCGGCGCGCTCCTGCCGACGATCCTGCTCGGCGTCCTCACGCGCTTCGGACTGCTCGCACTGATCGCGACGCATTTCTTCACGCACATCTTGCCGTTCTATCCCGTAACCACAGACTTCTCCGCGTGGCACGCGACGAATTATCTCCTGCAACTGTTCGTGATGGCCGTGCTGCTGCTCTACGCCTTTCACACGTCGCTGGCCGGGCAGCCGCTCTTCCGCGGGCGATTCCTCGAAGACTAGCGCGCGGTTCGATTGAGTGTCAGTGAGGACTGATTCAACGCAGAGATACGGAGAGACGCAGCGAGGTCAAATGAAATTCGCGAAAGTTATATTTTTGATCGCAGGCATCTACGGCCTGCTCGTGCTCTTGCCGCAGTACTTCATGGAAGAGCAGAACGGGCACAATTACCCGCCGCCCATCACCCACCCGGAATATTATTACGGCTTCGTCGGCGTGGCCGTCGCGTGGCAAGTGCTGTTTCTGATTCTGGCGAAAGACCCCTTGCGTTATCGCCCGATGATGATCCCGGCCGTCCTAGAGAAGTTGGGCTTCGGAGTCGTCGCCGTGATTCTCTACATGCAGCATCGCCTCTCGCCCGTCATGCTCGCGGCCGGTTTGATTGATTTAATACTCGCCGCACTGTTCGTCGCGGCTTACGTCAAGACCGCCGCTGCCAATCGTGAGCCGGAACAAATGACGAGACCGGATTGAGTGTGAAGACTTGACGCGTCCCTGTCGTCTTCTTTCACAACGACGCGGGCGGCGTGGCTGTCTTTACCTTAAGACAGTTTCGCAGCGGTACACAGTTTTGCGCGCCGCTCTTATTTCATCTCCCACAGAATCGGCGTCTGCGGGTTGAGCGCGCGTTCGACGGCGAGCGCGACGAAGCCCATCGTGTAGCGTGCGTTGATTTCGAGGAGCGGGTGCAGCCCGCGCGCGTGTTCCAGCGCGTCCACGCCCGCCGCCCCGACGTAGCCCTCTCGATACAGCCGCGCTCCGACCACCCGCGCCACGCTTTCGAGTTCCGCCCTGCGCGACGCCTCAATCTTGCGGCCGAGCAAATAACCAGTGCCAGTGCCCGCGCCGTTCGTTTGCAGATCGCTGATGCCGACGAGTGTGATCTCGCCGTTCGCCGCCACCTCCAACGTCACGCCGTACTCGCGCACGCGATCAAGCCACGGCTGAAAGATGAGCGGCTCGCTACTAGCGGCAAACTGACGCTGCGCCCACGTCGCCTGTGCCCCTTCGAGCCGCGCGCCGCGACCGAGCACGCGCTCGCGCGCCGCGAACCCGAACGGACTCTTTATCACCCACTTGTCATCGGCGCGCGGGCAGGCGCGCGCTACCGCCTCCTCCAATTCCGCGAAACTCGCGGCGACGCACGCGCCCGGCATCGCAATGCCGAGTTCCTGTTCCAGCGCGTGGCTCCACAGTTTAGAGTTGACCCGCCTGACCGTTTCGAGCGAGACGGGCGGGACGCGCGCCCCCACGCGTTCGGCGAGTGCGACCGCGCCCGGCGTCCAACCCCACGGTGTAAAGATTCGCCCCGCCTGCTTCGTCGCCGAATCAATCACGATGAGTTCGACTTCGCGCCGCGCGGCCTCACTGTGGAAAGACTCTGACGGAGACTCTTGGACGAGCAGCGCGTCTCCCGCCGATGCGAGCCGGAGCAGGTGCGGCGCGAGCCGCCGGTTGAGCGCGACGAACGAGTGCGGACGCCGGTACACGTTGTTGCCGCGCGCGGCCAGTTCCGTCTCGAAGTCGGCGTTCATGTACCAGAGTCGCGGAGTCATGTTCGTTAATGATGTGTAGTCGCGGCGAGTGCGAAGAATGTTGCTGGCGTTAAGCGAATCAAAGTGCGTCTAGTTTCTCAGCCTCTCAAATTTCGTTTGCCCTCACGGCAGCTTTTGCGGCAACATCCTGCGCATATGAATTTATCAGAACTGCCCACGCCCGCGCTCGTGCTCGACGCGGCGCGCGTGCGGCGAAACGCGGAGCGCATGCGTGCGCGCGTCGAAGGCATGGGCGCGCGCCTGCGCCCGCACATCAAGACGCACAAGTGCGTCGAAGTGGCGCGGCTGCAAACGTCCGCGCAGTCCTCCGCGCTCACCGTCTCCACGCTCGCAGAAGCGCGCTGGTTCGCCGCGCGCGGCTTCACGGATTTAATTTACGCCGTGCCCATCGAGCCGGGTAAGTTCGACGCCGCCATCGAACTCGCCAGAGACTGCGAGCGTCTCGCGCTCATCACTGACGATGTAGATGTCCCCGCCCTTCTCGATGCGGCGGCGCGCGCCGAAGGCGTCAAGCTCGATCTGTTCCTGAAAGTTGACTGCGGCTATCATCGTTGCGGCGTCGAGCCGGAGACGGTGGCGGCCTTCGAGATTCCGCGTCGCATCCTCGACGCCTCGCACCTGCGCTTCGCGGGCATCCTCACGCACGCGGGTCATTCATACCACAGCCGCGGCCTCGAAGAGTTGCGCGACATCGCGCGGCACGAACGCGACTTGATGGTCGAGTTCGCCGCCGCCCTGCGCGAAGCGGACGTGCCCGTGCCCGTCATCAGCATCGGCTCGACGCCGACCATCTCCACCGTCGAACACCTCGAAGGCGTTGACGAGGCGCGGCCGGGCAACTACATCTTCTACGACGCCTTTCAGGCGACGCTCGGCAGTTGTCGTTTTGAAGATTGCGCTCTTACGGTTCTGACCTCGGTCGTGCATCGCGATGCCACCCGGCGCAAAGTGGTGATTGACGCGGGCGCAATCGCGCTCTCGAAAGATCGCGGCGCGGTGGACACAGACCCGTCGTGCGGTTACGGGCGCGTCTATGATGCGGAAGGCAACGATCTCAATTTGCGCGTCGGCGCACTTTCGCAGGAGCACGGCATCGTCGAAGTGCCTGACGACGCGACGTTCGACAGTTTGAAAGTCGGCGCGCGTCTACGCATCCTCGCCAACCATTCCTGCCTGACCGCCGCGCAGCACCCGCACTACAACGTGCTCGACGGCGAACGCATCGTTGACCGCTGGCAGATTCAACGCGGCTGGTAGCTCGTAAAAATTATAGGGAGCAACGGACTTGCCCGCTGCCCCCTACATGGGTTCGTGAGTCCGAAAACTTACGCGCGTTTGATGTTGCGCGTCGCAGCGGTGGCGGCTCTGGCGTTCGTCTCGCCCTGTTTCGACGCGCCCGCATTGGCGTCGCTCGTCGCGGCCGTGGCGTTAGTCTTTTCGATGCGCGCGGAGATGCGTCGGTCGAGGTCTGTGATCTGTTCGGGCGTGAGACGGTAGATGTTCGTCTGGTTGTGGTAGAGCTTCGCGCCCGTCACGATGTCGGCGACTTTGAAGCCGTGCCCCTCGGCCTTCGCGATCAACTCCTGAATCGTCAAGGCCTGCGGCACGAGCGAGAGCGGCGAAGGCTTCTCTTCGAGCGTCTCCGGCACGCTCGGGGCGAGCGGCGTCTCCATCGGCAGTTCGTCGCCTGTCTCGCGCTTCATGTGGTTGATGAAATCGGAGAAAGTGATTGCGCCCGTCAACTCGAAGCCGACCTCGAAGGCCGGGCTGTTCGACTTGACGATCTGGAAGACGCGCACGACTTCGCCGTCGCGCTCTTGCAGCGACACCTCGACCATGATGTCCACGAAGTATTCCAACCCGCTCGCCGTCATCGGCAACACGCGGCCGACTTCGTTGTCCTCTTTCGCTTCTTTCCCCTTCGCCGGAATCTGATCCACGATGACGACCGACTTGCCGCTCTCGATGCACAGGCGGCGCAGGACGCCCTGCAAGATCATCTGGTCGGCGGCGAGTTCTTCGGCCGAAGGCTGCGCCAGCGGATCGTCCGAGCGTTCGCGCACGGCCGCGACCATCTCGCTGTGTTTAGCGCTGAAATAGGATGCCCACGAGTCGAGCGCGAAGCAGCCGTAGTTCTGCTCCTGCCCTTCGCCGGAGAGCGCCCAGTCAATGAATTCGGGCAGTTCGTCTGGGTGTTCGATTTCGAGGCCGTCGAAGATCGTGCCGTTGCCTTTAAGGAGGCGCGACTTGCGCTCCACGTCGAAAATGCAGAGGCGACCGAGGCCCGCCTCGGCCATGCTGCGCACGAAGTGGCTCTTGCCGACGCCCGCTCCGCCACGCACCGCCATCACCAGACGCTGTTGACGCGGCCGTCGACTCAGCGGATTAACTTTCGGTTTTCTTGTGTTGCTCATCACTACTTGCTCCTTCGGTGTTTCATTTTTTCGGTGACGGTTCTTTGCGTGTTCGCCCGCCAAAACTTTTACCGCGACGCGCTCGGGAGTGCCCATCGAAAACTTCAAGCAGCACTGGAGCGATAACCTCGAAAACGGCGGCACTGTAACACGTTTCGGGCGCGAGTGCAACAATATTTCATGGATGAAACAAAACAATTTGAGCGATGAAACGGACAGACCGGCGCGTTTGTCGGCCGTCAACTTTGACAAAGCGGGCGAGAAAAGTTTTTATAGTTGAGTTAAATTTATCCAACGACACGACACACGGCTAGTTTCATTCCGGCAGCAGAAGAGAGTTTATGGACTTCCACGAAAACATACTCGGCCTCATCGGCAACACGCCGCTCGTCCGGCTCAACCGCCTCACGCAGGGCATCAAGGCGACGGTGCTCGCCAAGATGGAGAACTTGAACCCAGGCTATTCCGTCAAAGACCGCATCGGCATCTCGATGATCGAGGCGGCGGAGCGCGAAGGGAAACTCAAGCCCGGCGGCACGATTGTCGAAGCCACTTCGGGAAACACCGGGATCGGCCTCGCGCTCGCGGCGGCGGTCAAAGGCTACCGCTGCACGTTCGTCATGACGGACAAGGCTTCGGTCGAGAAGGTGCGCTATTTGAAGGCGCTCGGCGCGGACGTTGTGGTCGTGCCCGCCTCGGCCAAGCCCGGCACGCCCGATCATTACGTCACCACCGCGCGACGCATCGCGGGCGAGACGCCGAACTCTTTCTACCCGAACCAGTACGCGCACCCCGCGAACCCCGCGGCGCACTACCGCACGACGGGGCCGGAAATCTGGCGGCAGACCGAAGGCAAGATCACGCACTTCGTCTCCGGACTCGGCACGGGCGGCTCGATCTCCGGCACGGGGCGTTTCCTCAAAGAACAAAACTCCGCCGTTAAGATCATCGGCGCAGACCCTTACGGCTCGGTCTTCAAGACCTACAAGGAGACGGGGCAGTTGATTCAGGCGACGCCCTATCTCGTCGAAGGCATCGGGCAGGAGATCATCCCCGATAACGTCCATCTCAAATACGTGGACGAGATCATCAACATCACGGATCGCGAGTCGTTCGAGTTGTCGCGGCAACTCGGACGCGTGGAGGGGATTTTCTGCGGCGGCTCGACGGGAACGAATCTCGGCGCGGCGCTCAAGGTCGCGCGCGACCTGGACGAGTCGGGCGTCGTCGTCTTCATCGTCTGCGACACGGGCGAGCACTATCTGAGCAAGCACCACTCGGACGAGTGGATGAAAGAGAAGCGACTCATCGAGCCGCAGAAGATCACGGCCGGACTGATCAGCGGGACGAAGGGGCAGCAATCGCCGAAGTCGCTCGTCGCCGTCGCGCCGTCCGAGCGTGTCGCAGACGTGCTGGCGAAGATGGACGAACTCGGCCTCTCCTGCGTCCCCGTGATCGAGGAAGGAAAGTCGGTCGGGTCTTTGCGTGAGAACCGGATGCTGGCGAAAGTTCTGGGCAACCGCGAGTTGCTGAACGCGCCGGTGAGCGAGGTGATGGGCGCGAGTTTCCCCATCGTGGATGTTGACGAGAGCGCGGCGAAAGTGTCACGCCACTTGCAGAAGAGTCCGGCGATTCTCGTGGAAGAGTACGGCCGCATCTCCGGCATCATCACGCGCCACGATCTGCTCGACGCGCCGCTGGTCTAGTTAACGACCGCGCCGCCAACTTTAATCAACCGCTATCTCAAAGTCGTCGCCGTTTCAGATTCGGCGGCGACTTTGTGCTCAGTCCGCCAACGACTCGTCGCAAAGTTCCCGGTAGCTACAGGCGGCGCAGCGCGCCCGCTCGTCGTGGCTGCGATGCACGTCCGACGCCACGCGCGCCTCGCGCATCTCGCCGAGCAGCGCGAGCAACGCCTCACGCAACTCGTCCGTGTAATCCACGCGCAACTCCCTGTCGCGGTAGCGAATCACCCCGAACGGCACGGACGCGCCCGTCGTCTCCTCGACGAGCAGGCAGTAGCAAGCGAGTTGCATCACGTGCGACTCGTAGGGCACGCCGTCCGCCGGGCACTTCGTTGACTTCGCCTCGACGGGCACGACGCCCTCGTCCGTCTCGACCAGATAATCCGGCCGCCCCACCAGCCCGTGCCGGTGCGACAGCAGAGGCTTCTCCTGCCGCTCGCCGCGCGCGTTCAACCTCACGGGTGCGATGCGGCCGACGGGCGCGCCCGTGTCGTTATAGATGACACGCCCCGCGGGCAGTCCCGCGCGCCGCGCCCCACGCTGCGCCGCCAGCCAAGCGACGGCGGCGACGGCGACGAGCAAGACGAAAATCAGCGACAGAAAATTTATCGCCATAAATTTATCGCTATAAATTTATAGACATTGTGACGCCAGAAGTATGAGACCCGTGATGAGCGCGAGCAGGAAGGCCACGCGCGCGAGCAGGCGCAACTTTCGCGCCCGCGCCACCTCGCGGCCGTGCGCCAGATGCCACGTCACGCCCTCTGCGCGTCGCCCTTGGCCGGACGCAGGCTCGTGCCCGTCTGCGCGCAGACGCCACGCCCGCGCGCAATAGACGTACTCGGCCACCTCCGACGCGCGCAGATATTTGCCCCGCCCGCTCACCGTCTCACCTCTGAAATATCAACAAGCTGGAAAACTTCGCCCATCATAAACCAGCGAAGGAGAAGTCGCCGCGCCGAATTGACGAGGGCGACTTTTACAGTATCAACGGGGCGGCAAATTGACAGTAGCGACGGGAGCGGCTAAGTGACAGTAAATGCTGTTGACAATCGTCGCCGGTTGGATTAATGTCTCCGGCCATGAGCGGACAACTGGAAAAGATACGCGGTCTAAAATATATCGGGGTCGTCGAACTGGCGTCGCAGGCGGCTCGGATTCTGGCGGAGATCGGCACGACGCAGGATCGCGGCACGGTCAGCGAAATGCCTGACGAGCGCACGCTCCGTTATTACCTCGCCGAAGGGTTGCTCTCGCCCGCCACGGAAAAGCAGGGCACGGCCTCCGTCTTCGGCTACCTGCACCTGCTCCAACTCCTCGTCGTCAAGAAGCTGCAATCCGAGCATCTGCCGATCCGCAAGATCAAGGAGTTGGTTGACGGCCGCACCGAGCGAGAGTTGGAACGACTGCTCGGCCTCGACGCGAAAGCCGGGGCGAAGAACGAAGCCCTTAGTTACCTCGAAAAGCTCCTCACCTCGCCCTCCGCATCCTCTCCCCGCAGCCAGCAATTCAACAGTCCCGCGGCCGACATGATGCGACCCGTCGCGCCCGCACACGCCGCGCGACAGAGCGCGCCGCAGCAGCAGGGGCAGGCCACGTGGGCGCGCGTGGAGATCGAGCCGGGGTTGGAGTTGCACGTGCGCGGCGATTACGCGCCGCCGACCGAGACGAAAGGCGTGCGCCGTCTGACGCGCCTGCTCTTGAACGCGCTCGAAGGGTATCGCGGAAACATGAGAAAGTGAGGAAGTAAAAGATGGGACACCGACTGCCGCAGATCGAACTATTGACGCCGCGCGCGAAACTCGCCGCGGGTCGCGAACAGACCTTGGACGTGTTGATTCGCATCACGCCGCCCGAACCGCAAGCCACAGCGGACGCCGCGCGTCGTCGTCCCGCGCTCAATTTGAGTCTCGTCCTCGACCGCTCCGGTTCGATGGGCGGCGCGAAGATACAGCACGCCCGCGAGGCGGCGCGCTACTGCATTGACCAGTTGCTCCCGGCCGACCGCATCAGCGTGGTGATCTTCGACGAGGCCGTCGAAGTGCTGATCACCAGCCAGCCCGCGGCCAACAAGGCGGCGTTGAAAGAGTCGCTCGCGCACATCCACGCGCGCGGCTCGACCGCACTGCACGAGGCTTGGGTGCGCGGCGGCATACAGGTCAGCGAACACCTCTCGGACGCAGGCATCAACCGCGTGCTCTTGATCACGGACGGGCAGGCCAACGTCGGGCTGACGAACGCAGACGAGATCGTGACGCAGAGTTTGAATCTACACCGGCGGGGCGTGAGCACTTCGACCATCGGCATCGGCACGGACTTCAACGAAGACCTCCTGCTGCCCATGGCCGAATCGGGCGGCGGCAACGCGTGGCACGTCGAAACGGCCGACGACATGGGGCGCATCTTCTCCGTCGAGTTGGAAGGACTCATCGCGCAGGTCGGCCACACGGTTACGCTCTCGCTCGTCCCGGCGGACGGCGCGCGCATCGTCGATCTGCTCAACGACTTCGAGTTGAACGAGACGGGGCGTTACAAGTTGCCGAACTTGCAGGCGGGGCAGACGCTCGAAGTCGTCGCGCAGGTGCGCGTCCCGGCACGTGAGGCGGGGGCGCGTCTGCGCCTGCTCGATCTGAAACTCGGCTACACGCCGCAAGAAGCGAAGTCGGCCGAAGTGGTCAGGCAGTTTCTCGAAGTCGAGTTCGCGCCGGAAGAGGAGACGGAAGCTCTGCCGCTGAACAACGCGGTCGTCAAGGCCGTGCAGATGTTGATGAACGCGCGGGCGCGGCGCGAGGCCGTCGCCTACATGGACGCGGGCGATTTCGACAGTTACCGCGAGGTCGTGTCGGCGAGCATCGCGTCGAGCCGCTCCTCCTTCGCGCCGATGCAAGCCGACGCCGACGTGTTGGCCGAGTTGAGTTCGCTCGAAGCACTCTCGGACACCGCGAACGACCGTCGCGAGGATCAGTTGAACCGCAAGCGACTCTCCTACCGCTCGCACGACCTGAGCCGCAGCAAGCGCTGAGATAGGTAGTTGGCGGCGAATTAAACTCGCCACCGGACGGCCACTTGTTCCGCGCTTGTCTCTTCAACGCGGATGAAAAAATGCGGAAGCTCGCGCGACGTTTTGGCGTTCGCGCGGGCTTCCGCATTTGTGCGCGCTACCGTCCCGCGTGGGTTGTTGGTATCCTGTCAAGGTGCGGTGGCGAACGGCCGCGCGCGAGGCGGCGGTTATGTCCAGATACGATTCCGACACGGACGATGCGGTTCTGACCGAGAGCGAGACGCGGCTGAAGAAGCCGCCGCTCTATCAGGTCATCCTGCACAACGACGACTTCACGACGATGGAATTTGTCATCTACGTGTTGCAAAATGTCTTCCAGCGATCCGAGACCGAGGCCGTCCGCGTCATGCTGCAAGTTCATCTGGAAGGCGTCGGCGTCGCGGGCGTCTACACCTACGAGATCGCCGAAATGAAGGTGGCGAAGGTCTCGGAGCTGGCGCGGGCAAACGAGTTTCCTTTGCTCTGCACGATAGAAGAAACGACGGGCTAGTAGTCGGAATTAGAAGTTAGTAAGAACTAAAATTCTTTTAACTGATCTCTGACCTCTAACCGCTGACCTCTGCATTTATGATTACCAGAGAGTTACAGG
Organism: Pyrinomonadaceae bacterium; assembly: GCA_030838445.1. Classification (GTDB taxonomy): domain Bacteria; phylum Acidobacteriota; class Blastocatellia; order Pyrinomonadales; family Pyrinomonadaceae; genus JAIVJZ01. Next base: position 75,735 of record JAUZFQ010000015.1, read on the forward strand.
CAACTTTGGGCGCGGCCGTCGAAGAGGCCATCGAGCGGCGGCACGAATACGTGACGCTCGAACATCTCCTGCTCGCGCTTTTGTCAAACCGCACCGCCGGGAACGTCATCCGCAACTGCGGCGGCGACACCCTCGCGTTGCGCCGCGATCTCGAAAAGTTTTTCGACGAGCGCGTCGAGCAACTTGCCGAAGAGACGACGCACGTTCCCGAACAGACCGACATGTTCACGCGCGTCCTGCAATACGCGATGCTGCAAGCGCAGGGCAGCGGCCAGAAAGAGATTGACGGCGGCAACATCCTCGCCGCGCTCTTTCAGGCCGAACGCTCCTACGCCGTCTACCTGCTCCGGCAACAGGGCGTCACGCGTCTCGACGTACTCAACTTCATCGCCCACGGCATCTCCAAACACGCGGGCGCGGGCGAACCGGCGGGCGACGACTTCGACGGCGACGCAGACGCGGACGCCGAAGCGGCGCAGCAACAGGAGCAACGCGACCCGCTCGCCGCCTTCACCGTCAACCTTAACGAGCGCGCGGGCGAAGGCTACATCGACCCGCTCATCGGGCGTCAAGTTGAAGTCCTCCGCACGATTCAAATCCTCTGCCGCCGCCGCAAGAACAACCCGATCTACGTCGGCGAACCCGGCGTCGGAAAGACGGCTATCGCCGAGGGACTCGCGCTCAAGATTCAACAGGGCGACGTGCCCGAAGTGCTCAGCGACGCCGTGGTCTACGCGCTCGACATGGGCGCGGTGCTCGCAGGCACGAAGTATCGCGGCGAGTTCGAGCTGCGTTTCAAGGCGATCATCAACGCGCTCAAAAAGATTCCCGGCGCGATCCTCTTCATAGACGAAATCCACACCATCGTCGGCGCGGGCGCGGTCTCCGGCGGCTCGATGGACGCCTCCAACATCATCAAGCCCGCGCTCGCCTCCGGCGAACTGCGTTGCATCGGCTCGACCACCTACGCCGAATACAAGAGCGCGTTCGAGCGCGACCGCGCGCTGGCGCGTCGCTTCCAGAAGATCGAGATCGGCGAGCCGACCGTGGCCGAGACGGTCGAGATTTTGAACGGCCTCAAGAGCTACTACGAACAGCACCACGGCGTCATCTACGCGCCTGAAGCGATCCAACTCGCCGCCGAACTCGCGGCCAAGTACTTGCACGACCGCTTGCTGCCCGACAAGGCGATTGACGTGATTGACGAAGCGGGCGCGGCGATGAAGTTGTTGCCGAAGGATGAACGCCCTGAGACGGTCGGTGTCAAAGAGATCGAGATCGTGCTCTCGCGCATGGCGAAGATTCCGCCGAAGACCGTCGTCGGCTCGGAGCGCGACCGTTTGCGCGATTTGCGCGGCGAGTTACAGGCGGTTATCTACGGGCAGGATCACGCCATCGAAGGCATCACGAACGCGATCAAGCTGTCGCGCTCCGGCCTCGGCAGTCCCGAAAAGCCCGTCGGCTCGTTCCTCTTCTCCGGCCCCACGGGCGTCGGCAAGACCGAACTCGCCAAGCAACTCGCCGTCGCGCTCGGCGTCGAGTTCATCCGCTTCGACATGAGCGAGTACGCCGAGGCGCACACAGTCTCGCGGCTCATCGGCGCGCCGCCCGGCTACGTCGGCTTCGATCAGGGCGGCTTACTCACTGATGCCGTTAACAAGACGCCTTACGCCGTCGTCGTCCTCGACGAGATCGAGAAGGCGCACCCGAACCTCTTCAACATCCTCTTGCAGGTGATGGATCACGCGACGCTGACAGACAACAACGGCAAGAAGGCCGACTTCCGCAACGTCATTTTGATCATGACGACGAACGCGGGCGCGCGCGAGTTGAGCGAGGGCGGCATCGGCTTCCAGTCGAACACGACGGGCAAGGGGCAGGGGCGCGGCGCAATCGAACGCGCGTTCAGCCCGGAGTTTCGCAACCGGCTCGACGCGTGGATCGCCTTCGCGCCGCTCAGCTTCGAGGTCATCGAGCGCGTTGTTGACAAGTTCGTCAAGGAGTTGAACGCGCAACTGGCGGAGCGGGGCGTGCGGGTCGTGCTCGAAGAGGAGGCGCGCGCGTGGCTGGCGGCGCGCGGCTTCGACCGCATGTTCGGCGCGCGCCCGATGGGTCGCCTGATTCAGAAGAAGATCAAAGAGCCGCTCGCGGAAGAGTTGCTGTTCGGCGCGGCGCTTGCGGCGGGCGGCGAAGTGTCGGTCGGCGTCGCGGGCGACGAACTCACGCTCAACTACCCGCGCGCGCGTGAAGTCTGACGAGAGACAAAGGATTCCGGTTCGTTCCCACTCGCACCATGTCGGAGACTGAAACTTCAACTCAGCATCCCGCCCTATTTTTTAAACGGGACGTGAGCCTGATTGACTTTCCCGACCCGCGCGACGCGCCCTTCGGCGACATCGTGGCCGTCGGCGGCAACCTCCACCCGCTCAACCTCCAACGCGCCTACGCGCGCGGCATCTTCCCTTGGCCGATTGAGGGCTGGCCGCTGACGTGGTTCTCTCCGCAGGAACGCGCCGTCATCGAGTTCGAGACTTTGAAAGTGCCGCGCAGCCTCTCGAAAGTGAGTCGCCGCGCGCCTTACCGGATCACGATTGACGCGGCCTTTCCCGAAGTGATCCTCGCCTGCGCCTGCGTCAGACGCGCCGACGAGCAGGGCACTTGGATCACGCCCGACATGTTTCGCGCCTACTGCCGCCTGCACGAACTCGGCCACGCGCACAGCGTCGAAGCGTGGGAAGGCGACGCCCTCGTCGGCGGCCTCTACGGCGTTGACGCGGGCGGCGCGTTCGCGGGCGAGAGCATGTTCTACCTGCGCCCGAACGCGTCGAAACTCGCGCTGCTCCACTTGATCGAACACCTCAGCGCGCGCGGCCTCGACTGGCTCGACATTCAAGTGATGACGCCGCACATGCGAGCCTTGGGCGCGCGCACCGTCACGCGTTGCGAGTTTCTGGAACGACTCGCCGCCGCGCGCGCGCGGAGTTTAAAGTTATTCGGGGCTGAGTCTTAGTTGTCAGTTGCGATTGCGAGTAAAATATCATTCGGCCTGAAACGATGAAGCAGGAACTAAACACAACCGAGCAGCAGGGCACGCCCGACCAGCAGTCCGAGGCGCATCCGAGCCACTACGAGCCAGCCAAGCAAGACTTGAAGACGGAGCGCGAGCTACGGCGCGACGAGGCGTTAGCTTCATCCAACGACGAGCAAAGGGACGCGGGGAAAAGTCAGCAAGCGGATGCGAAGATCAGTTCAACCGACACGGCCGCCGGTTCGCGTCGCGCGCAGCCGCCGGAAGATTTCACGGGACTGAAAGTCTCGCCCGCGAGCGAGTCGGCGGGGGGCTTGCCCGCCATCGTGTCCGCGTTGAAACACTCGTGGGCGGAGATGGGCGCGGCGCGTACGCTCAAGACTTTGACGCGCATCAACCAGAAGGGCGGCTTCGACTGCCCCGGCTGCGCGTGGCCTGAGCCGGACGGCGAGCGCACGCATTTCGAGTTCTGCGAAAACGGCGCGAAGCACGTCGCCGACGAGGCGACCACGAAACGCGTCACGCCCGAGTTCTTCCGCGAGTGGAGCGTCGCGGCACTCTCGCGCCAGTCCGACATGTGGCTGAACGATCAGGGGCGACTCACACACCCGATGCTGCTTCGGCGCGGCGGCACGCACTACGAACCCGTCAGTTGGGACGAGGCGTTTCAACTCATCGCCGGTGAACTCAACGCGCTCGACACGCCCGACGAGGCCGTCTTCTACACGTCGGGGCGCACGAGCAACGAGGCGGCGTTCCTCTACCAACTCTTCGTCCGGCAGTTCGGCACGAACAATTTGCCAGACTGCTCGAACATGTGCCACGAGTCGAGCGGGTCGGCGTTGACTGAATCAATCGGCGTCGGCAAAGGCACGGTCACGCTCGACGACTTCGCGGAGGCTGAGGCGATCTTCGTCATCGGCCAGAATCCGGGGACGAACCACCCGCGCATGCTCTCGACGCTGCAAGCCGCCAAGCGACGCGGCTGTCGCATCGTCCACATCAACCCGCTCCCCGAAGCGGGCATGTCGCGTTTCAAACACCCGCAGGAAGTCTTCGACACGCTCGTCGGGCAGGGAACTCAACTCGCCGATCTGTTCCTACAGGTTCGCATCAACGGCGACGTGGCGCTCCTGCAAGGCATCTCGAAAGAGGTCTTGGAAGAAGACGCGCGGCGCGGCGGCAACGTGCTCGACCGCGAGTTCCTCGCAGCGCATAGCCACGGCTTCGCGGAGTTCGCCGCGTCGCTCGGCGCGGTCGGTTGGGACGATATCACCGAAGGCTGCGGCATCGGGCGCGAGCAGATACGCGAGGCCGCGCACATCTTCATCAACTCCAGACGCACGATCTTCTGCTGGGCGATGGGACTCACGCAACACCGCAACGCCGTGGCGAACATACAGGAGATCGTCAACCTCCTGCTGCTGCGCGGGCAGATCGGCACACAGGGCGCGGGCGTCTGCCCCGTGCGCGGCCACTCGAACGTGCAGGGCGACCGCACGATGGGCATCTGGGAACGACCGACGCCCGCCTTTCTCGACGCGCTCGCGCGCGAGTTTCGTTTCGAGCCGCCGCGCGCACACGGCTTCGACACGGTGGAGTCCATCAAGGCGATGCACGCCGGGCGCGCGAAAGTCTTCTTCGCGATGGGCGGCAATTTCCTCTCCGCCACGCCCGACACCGAGTACACCGCCGAAGCCCTGCGCCGCCTGCGACTGACCGTGCAAGTCTCAACCAAACTCAACCGCGCGCACCTCATCACCGGCGAGCAGGCGTTGATCTTGCCATGCCTCGGCCGCACGGAAATTGACCGGCAGGCGACGGGCGAGCAGTTCGTCAGCGCGGAAAATTCGATGGGCGTCGTGCAATCCTCGCGCGGCAACTTGCCGCCCGCCTCCACGGAACTACTGAGCGAGGTGATGATCGTCGCGCGTCTGGCGGAAGCGACTCTCGGCGGGCGCGGCGGAAGTGTCGTCAACTGGATGGAACTCGCCGCCGACTACGATCTCATCCGCGAACGCATCTCGCGCGTCATCGTCGGCTTCGACGATTACAACGAACGCGTGCGTCGCCCCGGCGGCTTCTACCTGCCCAACCTCGCGCGCGAACGCGAGTGGAAAACCGCGTCGGGCAAGGCGCAGTTCACCGTTCACACTTTGCCGCGACACGAACTCGCCCCCGGCCAGTTTTTGATGATGACCATCCGCAGCCACGACCAGTTCAACACGACCATCTACGGACTCGACGACCGTTACCGCGGCATCCGCAACGAGCGGCGCGTCGTCATGCTCAACCCCGAAGACATCCGCGAGGCGGGACTCGAAGCGGGCGCAGTCGTGGATTTGATCGGCCACTTCGAGGGCGAGGAGCGCGTCGCGCGTCGCTTCATCGTCGTGCCCTACAGCATCCCGCGCCGCTCGGCCGCCACCTATTTTCCCGAAACCAACGTCCTCGTCCCCATCAACAGCGTCGCCGAAAAAAGCAACACGCCCGCCTCCAAGTCCGTCGTCATCTCACTGCGCCCCGCCGCCGTCGTAGCGAGTTAACGAAGCGGAGCAGGCGGGGCGGTCAAAGGAGCGACACTGGTTGCAGCTTGGGAGGAAACCATGAGCATCTTTTGCCTCGTCAACGGCTCGACCCAAAATCCGCTCTGCTGGAAGTTGCTGATTCCCGAACTCGAAAAGCACGGCCACCGGACGATCACGCCGCGCCTGTCCTTTGACGAACCTGCGGCCGGTGCGTCGAGATACGCGGAAGTGATCGCGCGCTCGCTCGAAGGCGCGGGCGACGACGTGGTGCTGGTCGGCCATTCGGCGAGCGGCATGTTCGTCCCGCTCGTGCCGTGTCTGCGCCCCGTTCGCCGGCTCGTCTATCTGGCCGCCTTGATCCCGCAGCCGGGTGTGAGCATCAGGGAACAGTTGGCCGCCGATCCCGGCATGCTCAACCCCGAATGGCTGGCGGCGTGCAGGGGCGGCAGAGACCCTTGGAGTAGTGACGAGACGGCGGTCGAGTTTCTCTTCCACGATTGTTCGCCCGAAGCGTTGAACCTCGGTCTGGCGACGAGGATGAGGATGAACGCGGAAGGAGCTATCACGGAGACTTTCCCGCTCGCACAATTACCCGACGTCAAGTCCGTCTACGTCGTCTGCACGGACGACCGCACGATCTTACCGGCGTGGTCGCGCCGCGCCGCGCGCGAACGACTCGGAGTTGAAGCCGTCGAACTTCCCGGCGGTCATTGTCCTTATTTGTCCAGACCGTCGCACCTCGCCGAAGTTCTGATCGAGACGCTCAATTGATTAGCGCGACAGTCGCCAGAGCATGAGGCAGCCGATGGTGAGGCCGATGAGGATGACGGCGCGGCGGACGAAGGTACGCCCAAGTTTGCGCGCGATGGCTGCGCCGTAGTAGCCGCCCATGATCGCGCCCGCGGCCATGACGAGGGCTTTCGGCCAACTGACGAGGCCGGAGGCGGCGAAGGCGACGACGGCCACGCTGTTCAGTGTCAGCGCGAGAAAATTCTTGAGGCCGTTGGCGCGGTGGATGTCGGAGATGCCGAGCAGGCCGAGGGCGGCGAGCATGAGGATGCCGTTGCCCGCGCCGAAGTAGCCGCCGTAGACGGCCGCGCAAAATTGGAAGAGGATCGCGCCCGTCCACCAACCGCGCTGGCGTTCGTCGGGCGGCGTCTCAAGTCGCAGCCAGCGCGTGATCGGCTCCTGCGCCATGAAGAGAAGCGTGGCGAAGAAGATGAGGAACGGGACGAGGCGCGCGAAGGTTTGCGAAGGCGTCCAGATGAGCAACGCCGCGCCGACCGCGCCGCCCACCAGACTCGTGATGCCTAGTCGGACGAGTAGCGGGCGGCTGCGTTCGAGTTCGCGCCGGAAGCCGTAGAGGCCGCCGATGAGTCCCGGCCAGAGCGCGACGGTGCTGGTCGCGTTCGCCTCTTTGGCATCGAGGCCGAGCCAGATGAGCGTCGGGAAGGTGAGCAGCGTGCCGCCGCCCGCGATGGAGTTGATCATCCCCGCGACGAACGCCGACGCGAACAGGACGACCCCTTGAAGTAGACTGAAGCCCATGCGTTGAATTGAAACTCGACACGCCGTAGTTGATGAACACCGGAGACTATACATGATGAGCGCGGGCGCGGGCAGTTGCGTTATGATAAGCGCTCGGCTCGGAGACGAACGGACGGGGGTTTAGTTCAATGGCAATCGCGAGTGTGAATCCGGCGACGGGTGAACGTTTGCGCGAGTTCGCGCCGTTCACCGAAGCGGAGATCGAAGAGAAGCTGCAACTCGCCGCGCGTGCTTATGAAGAGCACCGGCGCACGTCGTTCGCCGAACGCGCGGGCATGATGCTTCGCGCGGCGGAGATTCTTGAGACGGAGAAAGAACGCTTCGCGCGCTTGATGACGGCGGAGATGGGGAAGCCCATCCAGTCGGCGCGCGACGAGGCGGCGAAGTGCGCTCTGGTGTGTCGCTACTATGCGGAGCACGCCGAAAAATTTCTCGCGGATGAAGCGGTCGAGACGAGTGCGATGCGCTCGTTCATCCGCTACGAACCGCTCGGCGCGGTGCTCGCCGTCATGCCCTGGAACTTCCCCTTCTGGCAAGTCTTCCGTTTCGCCGCGCCCGCGCTCATGGTCGGGAACGTCGGGCTGCTCAAACACGCCTCGAACGTGCCGCAGTGCGCGCTGGCGATTGAAGAGATTTTCCGGCGCGCGGGATTTCTCGAAGGCGTCTTTCAAACGCTCTTGCTCAACTCTGGACAGGTCGGGCGGGTGCTTGACGACGCGCGCGTGCGTGCGGCGACGCTGACGGGGAGCGAACACGCCGGGAGCGAGGTGGCGAGCCGCGCCGGTAAGCAGATCAAGAAGACCGTGCTCGAACTCGGCGGCAGCGATCCATTCATCGTCATGCCGACGGCGGATTTTGAGGCCGCCCTCAAGACCGCCGTCAAGGCGCGCACGATCAACAACGGCCAGTCGTGCATCGCGGCCAAACGCTTCATCGTCCACACGGACGTGTACGAAGAGTTCGCGCGTCGCTTCGTCGCGGCGATGGCGGCGTTACAGATCGGCGACCCGGCGGACGAGACGACGGAGATAGGGCCACTCGCCACCGCCGATATTGTCAACGAACTCGACGAGCAGGTGCGCCAATCGGTCGCGGCGGGCGCGCGCGTCCTCACGGGCGGCGAACGCGTGCGGCGCGCGGGGAACTACTACGCGCCGACGGTGCTGGCCGACATCGCGAAAAACTCTCCGGCCTACGCGGAAGAGTTTTTCGGCCCCGTCGCGCTGCTGTTCCGCGTCGGCTCGATTGAAGAGGCGATTCAACTTGCGAACGACACGCCGTTCGGACTCGGCGCGAGCGCGTGGACTACGGACGCGGGCGAGCGCGAGCGTTTCGTCGGCGAACTCGAAGCGGGCGCGGTCTTCATCAACGCGATGGTGGCGTCAGACCCGCGCCTACCGTTCGGCGGCGTCAAGCGTTCCGGCTACGGGCGCGAGTTGGGCGAGTTCGGCATCCGCGAGTTCGTCAACATCAAGACCGTCTGGATCAACGACGGCGGCGACGACGACAACGCGCGTCGAACTGAAACCGAATAAACTTCTTCACTCGCGTATCAGTCAAGTTTGATGGATAGACGAATAATCTTCGATCCATTTTCTTGTAAGTCATGCTGTAGGTTGTTCACTTTCGGAGAGGGCGCGTCCCGAAAGTGGGATCGAATAAGTTAGTCAAACATCACCCGCTCGCTAAAACGCCCGCAGATTTCCTCTCCGTCTCTCGGCACACCGCTGGCACGCCGCTTCCATTAGATTCTGCCGATCTGGTAGAAGCTGAAACGAAGTGCGCTCTCCACACGTCTTCTGGTCAAACAATAGAAGCGCTCCGGGCGACCCGCACGAGAGGGTGATGCATGATCCGTCTGCGCAACATCGAAAAAGTTTACGAGCAGGGCGTCAATAAAACTTACGTGCTGCGGCGCGTTGACCTTGACGTGCGCGAGGGCGAGTTCGTCTCGATCATGGGGCCGTCGGGCGCGGGCAAGTCAACGCTCCTTGCCATACTCGGCCTGTTCGACAGCGCGTGGACGGGCGAGTATCACTTCTGGGACGCGGCCGTCCACCGGCTCGGCAAGAAGGAACGCGCCGAACTGCATAAAAGCCACATCGGGTTCGTCTTCCAGAGTTATCACCTGCTCGACCACCTCACCGTTTACGAAAATCTGGACGTGCCGCTCTCTTACAAGGACATCAAGAAGGCTGAGCGGCAGGCGATGGTGGCCGACGTGCTCGACCGTTTTCAGATCGTGGGGAAGAAGGACTTGTACCCGAATCAGTTGTCGGGCGGGCAGCAGCAGTTGGTGGCCGTGGCGCGCGCCGTCATCTCGAACCCCAAACTGATCCTCGCCGACGAGCCGACCGGGAATCTACATTCCAGCCAGGGGCGCGAGATCATGGAACTCTTCAAACGCCTCAACGACGAGGGCACGACCATCATTCAGGTGACGCACTCCGAGCAGAACGCGCAGTTCGGCCATCGCGTCGTGCAACTCGCGGACGGGTGGGTGGTGAAAGAGTAATGCGGAATGCGGAATGCGGAATGCGGAATGCGGATTGACAAGCCGTGGCTCGCTTGACCGTGACTTGTTCTCCTAATCCGCAATCCGAAATCCGCATTCCACAATTAATGAATCGGCATTCCGAAATTGAGAGTGTTTGATTTCGATTTTGGGAAAATGAGTCGCGGCGACGGGACGCGGGGAGTGGCTCAAAGCCGCGAAAACGTGGGGAGTTTGAAGTTTTACGGGTTGGCACGCCTTTCGCTAAAGCACGGGCGACGGCCAGGTTAAGAAAGGAATAAATATTTTGGGCATGGATGTTCCCCGCGGCAAATCTACGGCACGCAAGCGGCGCGTGCGGATCATTCTCTATGCGGCCGTCGCCATCGTGGCGGTGACGGCGATCACGCTCGGCGTGTCGCGCATGAAGCCCGCCGCGCCGAGCGTCGAGCGTTCGACCAACCTCATAGACACGGTGAAGCGCGGCCAGATGCTCCGGCAGGTGCGCGGCATCGGCACGCTCGTCCCGCAAGACATACGCATCATCGCGGCGGCGACGCAGGGGCGCGTCGAGCGCGTGCTCGTCCAACCGGGTACGGAAGTGACGGCGGGCACGGTCTTGATCGAACTGAGCAACCCGGAGTTGCAGCAGGGCACGGTTGACATCGAGTATCAGGTGCGCGCCGCCGAGGCCGAACACAACAACATCCGCGCGCGCCTTGAGAGCGAGCGCATGACGCAGCAGGCATCCACCGCCACCGCGCAGAGCGAATACCAGCAGGCCAAGCTGCAATCCGACACCGACGAGCAACTCGCCAAAGACGGCCTGATCCCCGCCATCAATTTGAAACTCTCGCGCGTCCGCGTGGCCGACCTCGCCAACCGTTACGCCATCGAGCAGAAGCGTCTGCAAGGCACGTCCAAATCGGCGCAGGCGCAACTCGACGCGCAGACGGCGCGCATCAACCAGCTCAAGGCGCAACTCCGGCTCAGGCAGTCGCAGGTGGCGACGCTGCGCGTGCTGGCCGGGACGAACGGCGTGCTGCAACAGATGCAAGTGCAGGTCGGGCAGGAAGTGCAGCCGGGCACGAACCTCGCGCGCGTCGTCGAGCCGCAGAACTTGAAGGCCGAACTCAAGATCGCCGAGACGCAGGCCAAAGACATCTCGCTCGGCCAGCAGGCCAGCATCGACACGCGCAACGGCATCATCCCCGGCCACGTCGTCCGCATTGATCCGGCGGCGGAGAACAGCACCGTCAAAGTTGATATCGCGCTCGACGGCGCGCTGCCGCAAGGCGCGCGCCCCGAGTTGAGCGTTGACGGCACGATTGAACTCGAACGCCTCGACAACATCCTCTACGTCGGACGCCCGGCCTTCGGCCAGTCGCAGTCGAGCGTCGGGATGTTCAAGCTCGAACCGGGCGGGCAGTTCGCCACGCGCGTGCAGGTCAAGCTCGGCCGCAGTTCCGTTAACACCATCGAAGTTTTAGAAGGCTTACAGGAAGGCGATCAGGTGATCCTCTCAGACACCTCCCAGTGGGACGCCTTTAACCGCATACGACTTAACTAAGAAAGGACTGGAGAAGTGACGAGTGACAAGTGACGAGTGACAAGTTAATAACCAAACAACTTGTTTTCAACTCGTCACTTGTCACTCGTCACTTGTCACTCAAAAACTATGAGCGCATCGAAACAACCGCTGATCCGCCTGCAAGACGTGAAGAAGGTTTTCTTCACGGACGAAGTTGAGACGCACGCCCTCGCCGGAACGCACCTCGACATCGCCAACGGCGAATACGTCTCCATCACCGGCCCTTCCGGCTGCGGCAAGTCAACCCTGCTCTCCATCCTCGGCCTGCTCGACTCGCCGACGGAAGGCAAGTACTGGCTGAACGGCAAACTCGTCTCCGACCTCTCGCTCAGCGAGCGCGCGCTCATCCGCAACCGCGAAGTCGGCTTCATCTTCCAGAGCTTCAACTTGATCGGCGACCTCTCGGTCTACGAGAACGTCGAACTCCCGCTCACCTATCGCGGCCTGAGCAACGCGGATCGCAAGACGCGCGTGACGGAAGCCTTAGAGAAGGTCGGCATGGCGCACCGCGCGAAACACCTGCCGAGCCAACTCTCCGGCGGTCAGCAGCAGCGCGTGGCGGTCGCCCGCGCCGTCGCAGGCCAACCGCTGATCCTCTTGGCCGACGAGCCGACGGGCAACCTCGACTCCAAAAACGGCGAGGCCGTCATGGACTTGCTGCGCGAACTGCACCGCGGCGGCGCGACCATCTGCATGGTGACGCACGACCCGCGCTACGCGACCTTCGCCGACCGCGCCATCTACCTTTTCGACGGCCGCGTCGTGAAAGAAGAGATGGTCACGTTCAAGCAGGACGAAGAAGGCGCATCGCTGGTCGGGTCACACGCGGAAGTGGTGTAACGGTAAATTTTCGGGCGGCGTGACGCGCAGCATCCGGCCACGCCACGCACGAACCCGCCACACACTTACCTGCCAAAACATCCACGGCGCGCCTGCGGCCTGCACGACACGCCCGGCGCGCCAGACGGCCGCTCACGAGAGAGTGCGCTCACGTTGACCACCGAACCGGCGTGGCCGCGCCCCGTTCGTTCAACAGTCGCGCGCCGCTCGTCATTCCCCCTTTAGAGGTGTTTGAAACATGAATACATTCGGGCAAGACATACGCTACGGTTTTCGGATGCTCTGGAAGAGTCCGGGGTTCACGCTGGTGACGGTGCTGGCGCTCGCGCTCGGCATCGGGGCGAACACGGCGATCTTCTCGGTCGTCAACACGGTGCTCCTGCGCCCGTTGCCTTACGCCAACGGCGAGCGCATCGTCTTCATGGGCGAGTGGTCGCAGCAAGTGCCGGGGATGTCGGTCTCCTACCCGAATTTCATAGACTGGCGCGACCAGCAGCAGACGATGGAGCGCATCGCCGCCTTCCGTAGCGCGAACTACGTGGTGACGGGCGGGGGCGAACCGGAGCGACTCGACGGGCGGCAAGTCTCTGCCGGTTTCTTCGAGGTGCTCGGCGTGCAGCCCGCGCTCGGACGCAACTTCACGCCCGAAGAGGACAAGCCGGGTGCAACTCCCGTCGCGCTCATCAGCCACGGCTTCTGGCAGCGGCGACTCGGCGGCGACCCGTCAATCGTCAACAAACAACTCCAACTCAGCAACGAGAGCTATACCGTCGTCGGCGTCCTGCCGCAGACGTTCGAGTGGCAGTCGCCGGTAGACGTGTTCGTCCCCGTCGGCTTGGGCGCGGGCAACCCGAACATGACCGAGCGCGGCAACCACCCCGGCATGTACGTGCTCGGACTTCTCAAACCTAACGTCACCGTCGAACAGGCGCGCACCGAGATCAAGGCCATCGCCGAACGCCTCGCGGTGCAGTACCCCGACAGCAACGGCGGGCAGAGCGCGGTCTTAGACTCTTTGCAAGCGCGCGCCGTCCAAGACATCCGCCCCGCGCTGCTGCTCCTACTCGCGGCGGTCGGCTTCGTGCTCCTGATCGCGTGCGCCAACGTCGCCAACCTGCTACTGGCGCGCGCCGCCTCGCGCTCAAAAGAGATCGCCATCCGCACCGCGCTCGGCGCGGGACGCCTCCGCATCATCCGGCAGTTGCTTACCGAAAGTTTGTTGCTCTCGCTGATGGGCGGCGCGCTCGGCCTTCTCTTCGCCATGTGGGGCATTGACGCTTTGCTCGCCGCGCTCCCCGAAAACGTGCCGCGCCTGCTCGTCTCAGGGATCGGGCTGAACACGCCCGTGCTCCTCTTCACGCTCACCGTCTCCGTCCTGACCGGCTTACTGTTCGGCCTCGCGCCCGCGCTGCAAGCCTCGAAGTCGAACTTGAACGAGACGTTGAAAGACGGCGGCCGCACGTCTGCGGGCGTGGGTCGCCAGCGCGTGCGTAACGTGCTCGTCGTCGCCGAAGTCGCGCTCTCGCTCCTGCTGCTCGTCAGCGCGGGTCTGCTCATCAAGAGTTTCATGCGCTTGCAGGAGACCGAACTCGGCTTCAACTCGGATAACGTGTTGACGCTGCGCGTGCCTCTGCCGGAGGCGCGCTACACGCAGAACGGGCAGGTCGAAAATTTCTGGGACGAACTGATGCGGCGCGTGCGTGCGCTACCCGGCGTCGAGAGCGCGGGACTGACGCGCGGCCTGCCGATGAACGGCGGCATCGAATCCGGCATCATGGTCGAGGGGCAGGAGACGACGAACCCGAAAGACGCCACCGTCGCCGTCAACCTCTACGCCGATCCCGGCTACTTCAAGGCGATGGACATCAAGTTGGTCAACGGCCGCTTCATCTCCGAGCAGGACACGAAAGACTCGCCGTTGGTCGTGATGGTTGACGAGATGTTCGTCTCGAAGTTCTTCCCCAGCGCCGACCCCGTAGGCAAGCGTCTGCGGATCGGCGGCGACCGCGCGCCCCTGCGCAACATCATCGGCGTCTTCAAACACATGAAGCACTATGGGCCGGACGAAGAGGACGAGGGGCGCGTCGAAATCTACACGCCTTACAGGCAAGTGCCGCAGGAATTTTTCGCCGCCTCCAACCGCAGCCTGTGGCTCGCCGTCAAGACCAAGGGCGACCCGACGAGCCTCGCGCCCGCCATCCGCAACGAGGTCTTGCAGATTGACAAGGATCAGCCGATCTCGAACATCAGCACGATGGAAAACATCGTCGCCGCGACGGTCGCGCCGCAGAAATTTGCGACGTGGCTGCTGGCCGTCTTCGCCGCCACGGCGATGCTCCTCGCGGCCATCGGCATCTACGGCGTGATGGCCTACTCGGTCACGCAGCGCACGCACGAGATCGGCATCCGCATGGCCTTGGGCGCGGGACGCCGCGACGTGCTTCGCATGGTCGTCTCGCAGGGCATGAAACTGGCCTTCATCGGCGTCGCGCTCGGCCTCGCCGGTGCGGTCTTGCTGACGCGGCTGATGTCGAGTTTGCTCTACGGCGTCAGCGCAACCGACCCGCTCACCTACGGCGGCGTCTCCGTCCTGCTCGCCACGGTCGCACTCCTCGCGTGTCTCATCCCGGCGCGCAAAGCGACCAGAGTTGATCCCATGATCGCGCTCAGATACGAGTAGCAACGAGGACGGAGGCCGCACACGAAAACGGCCTCCGTCGCTGTTGAAGGGGACACCATGAAACGAAGACACCTCCAGCTTTTACTTCTCGTCCTCGCCTTGAACTCAAGCGCGCTCCCCGTCGCCCCCGTCGCCCCCGTCACCAATGTGACGCGCGTTGACCACGGCAAAGCGGCGTCAGTCGTCGCTTTCGTCAACGTCAACGTCGTGCCGATGGACAGGGAGGGCGTGTTGGAAGGTCAGACCGTCGTCGTCAGCGACGGGCGCATCAGCGAGATCGGCGCGGCGTCGAAAACGAAAGTGCCGCGGGGCGCGACGCGCATCGAGGGCAAAGGCCGCTACCTGATGCCCGGTCTCGTTGACATGCACACGCACCTCAATTCGCCCGCGGAGCTTCCGCTCTATCTCGCTAACGGCGTCACCACCGTCTTCAACCTGAACGGCCGCCCCGCGAATCTGTTGTGGCGCGCCGACGTGGAGCAGGGGCGTCTGGCCGGGCCGACTATTTATAGCTGCGGCCCCACCATCCGCACGGCGCAGAAGGCAGACGAAGCGCGCCGTCTCGTCGAAGAACAGAGCAAGGCCGGTTACGACGCGATCAAGATTTACAACGGCGTCTCGAAAGAAGCCTACGACGTGCTCATCGCCGAGGCGAAAAAACATCATCTGCTCTACATCGGTCACATCCCGCGCGAGCCGGGTTTGGAGAGCGTGCTGCAAGCGGGGCAGGCCATCGCGCACGCCGAAGAGTACGTCTATACGACCTTCAAAAATAAGACCGACGACGAGAGCCGCATCCCCGAAGTCGCCGCGGCGACGGCGAAAGCGGGCGTCCCCGTCATCCTCACCTTCGTCGCCTACGACCACATCATCAAACAGGTCGAGACGCTGCCCGCGCTGCTGGCCGCGCCGGAGATGAAATACCTCGCGCCGTGGGTGCGCGACAGTTGGGGCGTGGACGTGAACCCGTACAAGTTGAATCTGGGAACGCAGGGCGCGGCGCTCACCAAGTCGCTCGCCTTCCAGAAGAAACTCGCACGCGAGTTGCACCGCGCGGGCGTGAAGATCATGACCGGCACGGACGCGATGAACCCCGGCGTCGTCCCCGGTTATTCCGAGCACGAAGAATTGCGCCACCTGCTCGACATCGGCTTCACGCCCTTTGAAGCACTGCGCGCCGCCACGCGCTACCCGGCGGAATTTTTCAAACAGCCCGCCGAGTTCGGCACAATCGCCGTGGGCAAGCGCGCCGACCTGTTGTTGCTCGACGGCAACCCTTTGCGAGACGTGGCGAGCGTCGCGCGCCCGCTCGGCGTGATGGCGCGCGGGCGTTGGATGCCGCAAGACGAACTGCGGCGCATGCTCGAAGACGTGCCCGCCGCTTACGCGAAACAGGTCGAGATCACGAAGGCCGGACTCGCCGAAGGCTCGGACAAGGTGTGGGAGTACCTGCACTACAACGACCCGACCAACACTCTGCTCGCGCGGAGCGTGGGCGACCTCATCGTCGAGCAGGGAACGGAAAAGTTCCGTCGCGCCTTCGAACTCGCGTGGAAGAAGGATCCGCAGTCGCCTTTGGTGCAGGAAAATTTCGTCAACGGACTCGGCTATTACCTCGCCGGGCAGAAGCGTTTGAAAGAGGCGATTGACGTTTTCCAACTCAACGTCGCCACCTATCCGAAGTCGGGCAATACCTATGACAGCCTCGCCGAAGCCTACATGAAGAGCGGCGACAAGGCGCGCGCCGTCGAGTTTTACCGGAAGGCCATCGAGGTCGAGCCGAATTACCCGAACGCACCGGCGGCGGCCGAGTTGATCAAGAAGTTGAGCGCGCCGTCAAACGAGTGAATCTTTCTGTGCGTCGCTTCTGCGACCTCTTTGCAACTGCTCTCTGCGTCTGCGGCGGTTAGTTGAGAAGCAAAAAGATTCATCGCAGAGAGGGCGTGGAGAGTTAACTGTTAGTTGCATCCGGTTGATATGCCGTGGAGTGTGGATATGGGAACAGTGTTGCAGGATGCGCGTTATGCGCTGCGGATGTTATGGAAGAACTGTGGCTTCACGTCGGTGGCGGTCGTGGCGCTGGCGCTGGGGATCGGTGCGAACACGACGATCTTTAGCGCGTTCAACGCCCTCTTGCTGCGTCCCTTCAACTTCCCCGACCCGGACAGCCTCGTCGTCTTGTGGGAGCGACCGCCGAAAACAAGCACGCGCAACTCGGTCGCGCCCGCCAACCTCCTCAACGTCCGCGAGCAGAGCAACAGCTTCTCGCACCTCGCCATGTACAACAGCAACTCGCTGAACCTCACCGAGGGCGACAAGCCGGAGCGGCTCGAAGTGGCCGCCGTCTCGCCCACGATGTTCGACGCGCTCGGCGCGAACGCCGCCGTCGGGCGCACGTTCACGCCGGAGGAGGAGCAGGAGGGGCGCGACAAGGTCGTTATCCTCACGCACGACTTCTGGCGTCGCCGCTACGCCACCGACCCGGCAATCGTCAACCGCCAGTTGATGCTCAACGGCCAGCCTTACACCGTCGTCGGCGTGATGCCGGAAGACTTCAACTTCCCGCCGACGAGCAACGACATCTTGATCCCGTTCACCGTCAACGACCGTGTGCGCGCGGAACGCGGCAACCATTACGTGCGTGTGATGGGGCGGCTCAAGCCGGGCGTCACGGCGGCGCAGGCCGACGCCGAACTCGCGGGCATCGCGAGCCGTCTCGAAGCGCAATACCCTGAGACCAACAGCAACCGCACCATCGCCACGGAATCGCTCAAGGCGTCCTACGTGCGCGGGCCGCGACCCGGCCTGATGGTGCTGCTCGGCGCGGCGTGCTTCGTCCTGCTGCTGGCGTGCGCCAACGTCGCCAACCTGCTGCTCGTGCGCGCGGCCTCGCGCTCGAAAGAGATCGCGATCCGCATGGCGTTGGGCGCGGGACGGCTGCGCCTGATCCGGCAGTTGTTGACGGAGAGCGTGCTCATCGCGCTCTTCGGCGGCGCACTCGGCCTCCTCTTCGCCGTGTGGGGCATTGACCTGATCACGGCGGGCATCCCGGCGAGCCTCTCGCGCTACCTGCCGGGGTGGAAGAACGTAGGCATTGACATCGAGGTCTTCTGGTTCACGCTCGTCGTCTCGCTGCTGACCGGCGTCGTGTTCGGACTCGCGCCCGCGCTGCAAGCGACGAAGACCGACTTCAACGAGGCGCTCAAGGAAGGCGGGCGCACTTCGGGCGGCGGCGGCTTCGGCCGCAACCGTCTGCGCGGCGTGCTCGTCGTCGCGGAAGTGGCGATCTCTCTCACGCTCCTCATCGGCGCGGGTCTGATGATCAAGAGCTTCTACGAGATGTTGAAGGTCGAGCCGGGCTTCAAGGCGGGGAGCGTGCTCGTGATGGACGTGGCGTTGCCGCGCGCGAAGTACAAGGAAGAGGCCGCGCGCGTCAACTTCTACACGCAGGCCGTCGAACGCGTCGCCGCGCTGCCCGGTGTCGAGGCGGCGGGCGCGGTCAATATCCTTCCGCTCTCGCGCAGCAACACCGACTCGGCCTTCTCCGTCGTCGGCCGACCCCGGCCGGAGCAGGGGCGCGAGCCGCAGGCGAACTTCCGCACCGTCAGCCCGCACTATCTCGAAGTGATGGGCATCCCTTTGCGCCGCGGCCGCCACATCGCCGACACCGACCGCGAGGACTCGACGAACGTCATCCTCATCAACGAAGAACTCGCCCGGCAGCATTTCGCCGACACAGACCCCATCGGGCAACGTCTGAATTTCGGCGGCGACAAGGACACGGACAACTACGAGATCATCGGCGTCGTCGGCAACATCAGGCACGAGTCGCTGGTCGAAAGGGTCGCGCCGGAAGTCTACAGGCCGCTCGCGCAGGAGCCTTGGCACTCGATGAGCATCGTGGTGCGGCGGGGCGCGGGCGACCCCGCGCAACTCGCCGGGGCGGTGCAGCGCGAGATCGGCAGTCTCGACAAAGAGCAGCCGATCTACAACGTGCGAACGATGGAGCGTGTGGTCTCCGAGTCGCTCGCGCCGCAGCGCGTGACGATGGGCATGCTCGGCATCTTCGCGCTCATCGCGCTCGTCCTCGCGTCCGTCGGCATCTACGCCGTGATGTCCTACACCGTCTCGCAGCGCACGCACGAGATCGGCGTGCGGATGGCCTTGGGCGCAAGCCCGCGCGACATCCGCCGGATGGTCGTCAGGCAGGGAATGCTCCTCGCCTTCGTCGGCATCGGCATCGGCCTCATCGCCTCCTACTGGCTGATGCAGGGCTTGACGGTCATGCTCTACGAAGTGTCGGCGACCGACCCGCTCACCTTCGGCCTCATCTCGCTGCTGCTCATCCTCGTGGCCTTCGCCGCCAACTACATCCCGGCGCGTCGCGCGACGCGAGTTGATCCGATGGTGGCTCTCAGATACGAATGAAACGATTCGGGAGTGTGTGATGGGAATACTATGGCAAGACCTGCGTTACGGGGCGCGGATGCTGTGGAAGAGTCCGGGCTTCACGCTCGTGGCGGTTGCGGTGTTGGCTTTGGGGATCGGCGCGAACACGACGATCTTCAGCATGATCAACGGGCTGTTGCTCCGCCCGCTGGTCGGTGTCGAAACGCCCGACCGACTCGTCGCCGTCTACACGAGCGACTACAGCAGCGGCCTCTACGGCAGTTCGTCCTATCCGGACTATCTCTCATTCCGCGACGGGGCTAACAGTTTCGAGACGCTCGCGGCCTATGAATCGGCCGTGGCGAGTTTGACGGGTAACGACGAGCCGGAGCGGCTGCGCGGCGAGTCTGTAACGGGAAACTATTTCCAGACGCTCGGCGTCGGGGCTTTCGCCGGTCGCACGCTCCTGCCGGAAGACGAGGCGACGGCGGGCGGCAATCCGGTCGTCGTCCTCAGTCATAATCTCTGGCAGCGACGTTTCAACTCCGACCCGACCCTCGTCAATCGCACCATCACCCTCGACGGCCGGGCGCACACGGTCGTCGGCATAGCGGCGGAGAACTTTCGCGGCCTGCACCTCGGTGCGCCGCCGGAGTTCTGGCTGCCGATGATGCCGCCGCCGGACGAACCGGCCGAACGCGGCAGTCGCGGTTTGATGATCGTCGGCCGACTGCGGGCGGGCGCGACGGCGGAAGCGGCGGGCGCGCAACTCAAGGCCATCGCCGCGCGGCTCGCGCAAGACTTTCCCGACACGAACCGGGGCACGCTGGAACGTCCGGACGAACCGCGCCCCGTCACCGTTACCGCTGAATCACGCATCGGCCCGAAGCAGCGAGAGACCATCGCGGGCGTCACGGGGATGCTGATGTTGATGGTCGGGCTGGTGCTTTTGATCGCGTGCGCCAACGTCGCCAACTTGTTGCTGGCGCGCGCGTCCGTCAGGCGACGCGAGATCGCGATCCGGCTCGCGCTCGGTTCGGGTCGCCTGCGGCTCGTGCGGCAGTTGTTGACCGAGAGCATGTGTCTCGCCATGCTCGGCGGCCTGCTCGGACTCCTCCTCACGCTCTGGACTTCCGACTTTCTGCCGAAATTTTTCCCCGCCGAAGACGCGGGCGGACTCGATCTGAGCGTTGACTGGCGGGTGCTCGCTTTCACGCTCGTCGTCTCGCTGCTGACCGGCGTCGTGTTCGGCCTCGTCCCCGCGCTGCAAGCCTCGCGGCAAAATTTACTGTCGGCTTTGAAGGACGACACGGGCGCGCCGGAGGTGCGCGGCTTCGGGCGGTTCGGGTTGCGCAACGCGCTCGTCGTGGTGCAAGTCGCCTTGTCGCTCATCCTGCTCATCTGCGCCGGGCTGTTCATGCGCAGCCTGCGCGCCGCTTCCTCGTCCGATCCCGGCTTCAACGCGGAGAACGTCTTGCTCACGCGGATGGAGACGCGCGGCGTGAAGATGGGGCGCGAGGAGGAGCAACTTTTCTACCAACGTGTGCAGGAGCAGGTAACTGCTCTGCCCGGCGTGCGCTCGGTCGCGCTGTCGTACATCGTGCCCGTCAGCGGCGGCGGGATGCGCACGAGCGTCTTCATCGAAGGCTATCAGCCCAAGCCGAACGAGGACACGGAACTCAACACCAACATCGTCAGCCCGAATTACTTCAAGACGATGGGCATCCCGTTCGTTCAAGGTCGCGACTTCGGCGCGGCCGACACGAAGGGCGCACCCGGCGTCGTCATCGTCAACGAAGAGTTCGCGCGGCGTTACTTCGGCGGCGCGAACCCGTTGGGCAAACGTGTCCGGACGGATTCGGAAGGGCCTTATCTGGAAGTCGTCGGCGTGGCGAAGAACGCCAAGTATCGAAGGTTGCTCGAAGAGCCGCTGCCGTTTTTCTACACGCCGCTCGCGCAGGGCGGGATGTCCTCGATGACGCTCTTGGTGCGCACGAACGGCGACCCGCTGGACGTGCTCCCGTCGGTGCGCGCCGAGTTGAAGAACCTCAACAAGAATTTGACGCTCTACCAGATCAACACCCTCACCACGCAACTTTCCGAAGCCTTATCCAACGAGCGGATGGTCGCCGTGCTGCTCACCGTCTTCGGCGTCGCGGCGTTGCTGCTGGCCGCCATCGGACTCTACGGCGTGATGTCCTACGCGGTCGCGCGGCGCACGCACGAGATCGGCGTGCGGATGGCGCTCGGCGCGGGCAAGGGCGACATTATCCGGCTCGTCTTGTGGCAGGGCATGTTGCTTCTGTTCATCGGCAGCGTGGCCGGACTCGCCGCCTCGTTCGCACTGACCCGGCTCATGTCGAGTTTGCTCTACGGCGTCAGCGCGACCGACCCTTTGACGTTTGTGGGGATCACCGCGCTGCTGTCGGTCGTGGCGTTGCTCGCTTGCTATGTGCCCGCGCGCCGCGCGACGCGGGTTGATCCGATGGTGGCTCTCAGATACGAATAGGAGTGGACGCTTGCGAACGCTGCTACAGGATTTGCGCTACGGTTTTCGGATGCTCTGGAAGAGTCCGGGGTTCACGCTGGTGACGGTGCTGGCGCTCGCGCTCGGCATCGGGGCGAACACGGCGATCTTCTCGGTCGTCAACACGGTGCTCCTGCGCCCGCTGCCCTTCGAGCGGCCGGAGCAACTCGTCCTGCTCTGGGAGACGCACCCGTTCGGCAAGCAACTCGGCTACGAACACTTGCCCGGCTCGACCGCCAACTTCACTGACTGGCGACGCCAGCAGAGCGAACTCTTTGAAGGCATGGCCGCGCTCGATTCGTGGAACGTCGCGCTGACGGGGCGCGACGAGCCGCAACGTCTGACGGGCGTCAAAGCGTCGGCCAACCTCTTCTCGCTGCTGCGCGTCGAGCCTGCGGCGGGGCGCGGCTTCCGCGCCGAAGACGAACGGCCGGGCGCGAACCGCGTCGTCGTCATCAGTCACGGCTTGTGGCAGCGTCGCTTCGGCTCAGACCCTTCGGTCTTGAATCAAACGCTCACGCTCGACGGCGACAGTTACACAATCGTCGGCATCATGCCCGCCGCGGTCACCTTCCCGCAGGACATGGGGCTGCCCGCCTTCTTCGACTTCAGCGCGAAGACCGACCTGTGGACGCCCTACGCGCTCACCGACGAGGAGACGCAGAACCGCGGCAGCCATCACATCGCGGTCGTCGGGCGACTCAGAGACGGCGTGACTATCGCGCAGGCGGAGACGCAGTTGAACAACCTCGCGCTGCAACTCGAAGCGCAGTACCCCGACGACAACAAAGACTGGCGCGTCGCGGCCGTCTCGCTGCACGAACAGGTGGTGGGCAAGAGTCGTCTTGCGATCCTGATCTTGCTCGGCGCGGTCGGCTTCGTGCTCTTGATCGCGTGTGCCAACGTCGCCAACTTGCTCTTAGCGCGCGCGACGGCGCGGCAGAAAGAGATCGCCATCCGCACCGCGCTCGGCGCGACCCGCTGGCGCGTCGTGCGGCAAATGTTGACGGAGAGCGTGCTGCTCGCGCTCGTCGGCGGCACGCTCGGCGTCTGGCTGGCGATGTGGGGCGTGGACTTGCTCGTCGCACTCAGTCCCGGCAACCTGCCGCGCCCCGCCGAGATCGGCATTGACCGCCGCGTGCTCGGCTACACGTTCCTGATCTCGCTCGCGACGGGCGTCCTCTTCGGCCTGCTGCCCGCGCTCCACAGTTCGCGCCCCGATTTCAACGATGCGTTGAAGGAGGGCGGGCGCAGCGGCAGCGCGAGTCCGCGCCGCCAACGCGCGCGCAGTCTGCTCGTCGTCTCGGAAGTCGCGCTCGCACTCATCCTGCTCATCAGCGCGGGTCTGCTCCTCAAGAGTTTCGTCGGCCTGCAAAACGTGCAGCCCGGCTTCGCGCCCGACAATCTCCTGACGGTCGAGATTGGACTGCCCGAACAGAAGTACTCCGACGACAAACTGATCGCGAATTTTTACCGCCAGTTGATCGCGCGCGTGCAAGCTCTGCCGGGCGTCGCTACGGTCGGCGCGGTGTCGCACCTGCCCTTGAGCGGCGCGGAGGAGATTGACGGCTTCTCCGTCGAAGGCCGCCCCGATTCGACCGAAACCGGATTCACGCAGTCGGCCGACTTCCGCGTCGTCGCGCCCGACTATTTTCGCGCGATGGGGATTCCGCTGCTGCGCGGTCGTCCCTTCGACGCGCGCGACCGCGCCGACGCGCCCGGCGTCATGATCATTGACGAGGCTTTCGCGCGCCGCTTCTTCCCCGGCGAAGACCCGCTCGGCAAGCGCGTCGACGAAGACGGCTCGCGCACCCGGCACTCGTTCTTCCAAGTTGTCGGTGTCGCCGGGAGCGTAAAACATTCGGGCTTGAGCGCGGATTCGCGCCCGACGATGTACGTCTCTTACGAACAGAGCGGCTGGCTCAGCATGACGCTCACGGTGCGCGCCGCCGCGGGCGACCCGGCGAATCTGGCGGCGGCCGTGCGTAGGGAAGTGTCGGCGGTGGACAAGGATCAGCCGGTGACGAAAATCTCGACGATGGCCGAGACGTTCGCGCGGGCGGTCGCGCCGCAACGTTTCAACATGCTGCTCCTCGGCATCTTCGCCGCCGTCGCCATGATCCTCGCGACGGTCGGCATCTACGGCGTCATCTCCTACACGGTGTCGCAGCGTTCGCGCGAGATGGGCATCCGCATCGCGCTCGGCGCGTCGCGCCGCGACATTCTGAAACTCGTCGTGGGGCAGGCGATGTTGATGGCCTTGGTCGGCGTCGCGGTCGGCTTGGCGGGCGCACTCGCGCTGACGCGGTTCATGTCCGGCCTGCTCTACGGCGTGTCGGCGACCGACCCGCTCATCTTCGTCTCGATTTCGCTTTTGCTCGCGGCCGTTGCGCTCGTCGCCAGCTACCTCCCGGCGCGCCGCGCGATGAAGGTTGATCCGATCATCGCGCTTCACTATGAATAAAAAAGGGAATAGCAAAGAAGGTTTGAGTTATGACTAAGAAACTTTTTATCAAACTGTCGTTGCCGTCGGTCTTCACCGTCGCAATATGTTTATGCGTCTTCGCTGTGGCGGCGGCGCAAGAGAAGAAGAGCACGACGAAGAAGGCGGATCAGGATCACGTCCAGATCAACGGCAGCAGTTTGCGCTGGGAGCATCGCAGCGGCGACGACGGGACGGACATCACTTTGTCTTCGAAGAACGTGGAATTCAACGACGACTACACGGACGTGGAACGCATCACGTCGGGCGACGGCTACTTCCGTCTCTCGGAGACGCGTGGTGGTGTCGTGCGGCGGCTCGACATCGCGCCGACTGCTGACGGTGTGCTCAAGCGCGACTACTGGGAGCGCGGCGCGGCTCATTCGTTCGACGATGGCGCGCGCAAGTGGCTCGCGCGGCTGCTGTCCGAGACGGTGGCCGGGAGCGGCTACGACGCAGAGGCGCGCGTCGGGCGCATTCTCCGGCGCGGCGGCGCAAACGCCGTGCTCGCGGAGATCGCGCGGCTCAAAAACGACTACGCGCGTCGTGTCTATTCGACCGCGCTTGTCGAACGCGGTAATTTGAGCGACGAGCAGTTGGCGAAGCTGCTCACGCAGAATGCGAAAGCGATGGCCTCCGATTACGAGAAGGCCACGCTGCTCATTCACGTCTTGAAAAACAATCTGGCGGACGCGGGCGTGCGCGCGGCCTTCTTCGAGACGGCGGGCACGCTCTCGTCTGACTACGAGCGCGGGCGCGTGTTGGCCGTGCTCTTGAAGCGGAGCGACGTGTCGGCGGAGTCGCTCTTGCTCACGCTCAAGGCGACGCGCGGCATGAGTTCGGATTTCGAGAAGGCGAACGTGCTGATCCGCGCGGCGCGAACTGACGCGGCGAACGAGTCTGTGCGCGCAGCGATCATCGAGGCGGCGCACACGCTCTCGTCCGATTACGAACGCGGGCGCGTGCTCACGGTCGTCACGAAAAAGTCTCTGTGAAGCGGTCGCCGTGCGACGCCCGCGACAGGTCGAACGCACGACAGGGGAATTTAAGTTGCGTTTGAGTGAAATGTTAGGATTACAATGCCGCGAGCGAAGGCGTTCCGGCCGCTCGCCTCTCACTTGAACGTATGAAGACTCACGAAGCATCCACCCCCCGCGTGCTCGTTGCGGACGATCAGCCCGACGTGCTCGAAGCCCTGCGCCTGCTGTTGAAGGGCGAGGGCTACCGGATCGAGGCCGTCACCTCGCCGCCCGCCGTGCTCGCCGCGATCAAAGCGTCCGAGTTCGACCTGCTCCTGATTGATCTCAACTACACGCGCGACACCACATCAGGCCAAGAGGGACTCGACTTGCTCTCGCGCATTCAGGCGATTGACGGCACGCTCCCCGTCGTCGTGATGACGGCGTGGGGCAGCGTCGAGGTGGCGGTCGAGGCGATGCGCCGCGGCGCGCGCGACTTCATCCAGAAGCCTTGGGAGAACGCGCGCCTCTTGTCCGTGCTGCGCACGCAGATCGAACTGAGCCGCGCGCTACGCAAAGGCCAGCGGCTCGAAGCCGAGAACAAACTTCTGCGCGACGGCCACGCGCCGCAGCGCATGATCGCCACGGCCGCCAGCATGCAGCCGGTGCTCCGCATGATCGAGAGCGTCGGCGCGTCGGACGCAAACGTGCTTGTGACGGGCGCGAACGGCACGGGCAAGGAGGTGGTGGCGCAGACGCTTCACGCCGTCTCGCCGCGCGCCGCGAAGACGATGGTCACGGTCAACGTCGGCGCGCTCTCCGAAGGCACGTTCGAGTCGGAGTTGTTCGGCCACGTCAAGGGCGCGTTCACCGATGCCAAGACGGATCGCGTCGGGCGTTTCGAGTTGGCCGACGGCGGCACGCTCTTTCTCGACGAGATCGCCAACGTGCCGCTCGCGCAGCAGGCGAAACTTTTGCGCGTGGTGGAGACGGGCGAGTTCGAGCGCGTCGGCTCGTCGAAAACCAGACGCGTGGACGTGCGGATACTTTCGGCGACGAACGCCGACTTGCGCGAGGAAGTCGCGGCCGGTCGGTTTCGTCAAGATTTATTGTTCCGCTTGAACACGGTCGAGATACGCCTGCCGCCTTTGCGCGACCGCCGCGAAGACATCCCGCTTCTCGCGCACCACTTCCTCGAAGGCTACGCGCGCCGCTATCGCAAATTCCTGACGACGTTCTCCGACGACGCGACGCGCGCTCTGCTTCGTTACGAGTGGCCGGGGAACGTGCGCGAGTTGGATCACGCCGTCGAGCGCGCGGTGTTGATGGCGAAGGGCGCAGTCGTCGAAGCCGCCGATCTCAACTTGCAGCCGGGGGCGGAGGCCGAGCGCGGACTCGAAGAGATGAGCCTCGATGAGGTAGAGTGCTTCCTGATACGCAAAACTCTCGCGCGCTGCGACGGCAACGTGGGGCAGGCGGCGGAAGCCCTCGGACTCAGCCGCAGCGCGCTCTACCGCCGACTCCAACGTTACGGCTTATGACGGACGGCCAGCCCACCAAATCCGCCCCCCGCGACCGGCTCAACCACGACCAGCGCATCCTCTTAATGGCCTTGGCGGGGGGCTTGCCCGGCACGCTCATCTCGCTCATCCTGATCTGGGATCGCCCCTACACACCGAAAGTTCAGTGGACGCTCTCGCTCGTCATCCTCGGCTTCTGGCTCTCGCTCGCCTTCTCTCTGCGCGGCCGCGTGGTGCGCCACCTGCAAACGCTCTCGAACCTGCTGGCCGCCATGCGCGAAGGCGACTACTCGATCCGCGCGCGCGGCGCGGGACGCGATGACGCGCTCGGCGACGTGATGCTCGAAGTCAACGCGCTCGGCGAAACTCTGCGCGCGCAGCGGCTCGGCGCGTTAGAGGCGACCGCGCTCTTGCGCACCGTGATGGGCGAGATTGACGTGGCCGTCTTCGCCTTCGACGCCGAGGCGCGACTCCGGCTCGTCAACCGCGCGGGCGAACGCTTGTTCGCGCAGCCCGCGGGTCGTCTTCTCGGTCGCACCGCCGCCGAACTCGGCCTCGAAGAGTTTCTCCATTCCGCAGATGACGCGCAGATCATCCCGAAAACTTTTCCCGGTCAGGCGGGGCGTTGGGGCGTGCGCCGCAGCACCTTCCGCGAGCGCGGCCTGCCGCACCAACTCCTCGTCCTCTCCGACCTCAGCCGCGCGTTGCGCGAGGAAGAGCGCGAAGCGTGGAAGCGACTCGTGCGTGTCCTCGGCCACGAACTGAACAACTCTCTGACGCCGATCAAATCCATCGCCGGGAGTCTGGAAAGTCTGCTCGTGCGCGAGCCGCGCCCGCTCGACTGGCACGACGACATGGCGCGCGGCCTCTCCATCATCGGTTCGCGTTCCGAATCCCTCAGCCGCTTCATGCAAGCCTACGCGCACCTCGCGCGCCTGCCCACGCCGCGCTTCGCGCCCGTCAACGTCCACGAACTTGTGCGCCGTGTGGCCGAACTCGAAACGCGCCTGCACGTCAAAGTCATGCCGGGGGCGGAACTGACCATACAGGCCGACGCCGATCAACTCGAACAACTGCTCATCAACTTGCAGCGCAACGCCGCCGACGCCGCGCTGCAAACCGGCGGCGGCGTCTCGGTCGGTTGGATCAAGAACACGAACCACGTCACCCTCATCGTCGAAGATGAAGGGACGGGTCTCTCCAACACGGCGAACCTCTTCGTCCCGTTCTTCACGACGAAGCCGGGCGGCTCCGGCATCGGCCTCGTCCTCAGTCGCCAGATCGCAGAGGCGCACGGCGGCACGCTCACCCTCACCAACCGCCGCCGCGGCACGGGCTGCGAAGCCCGCCTCCAACTACCGCTTTGAACGTAACCCGAAACACTCGTCCTCTGTATCTCCGCGGTGAATGTTTTTATATGAAGCCACCTCCGCAGTTGAAAAACTCGTTGACTTCGCCGCCTCGATTCATTTAACTTGAATTAGCTCTTCTTCCCGCGCGAAGAAAGCCTTCCGGCCTCAGCCAGACAATCAATGCGGGCGTCTCTTGCCTCGCCGCCTTACCGCCCGCGACACGCGTTTCACATGCTCGACCCCGCCGAGACCCATCAACAAAGGAAACCTATCGAACATGACTCCCGTGCTCAGTCTCCTCGAAGCGAGGGTGCGTTCGCTGCTCGTCGAGCGGCGCAGGTTCACGCGCCGCAAGGCCAGTTTCGCCGTGAGCCTCCCCGTCGGCGTCTCCGTCCCGAACGAACATCTCGACCCGGAGGCCGAAGAATATCCGAACCCGATCATGGGGCGCACGCGCGACTTGAGCGAGACCGGCCTCTCGCTGCTGCTGCCCTCGCTCAGCCTCGGACGCGAACAGATCAGCGCGGCAAACTTCCCTCTGCGCCTCGTGCTCTCGCTGCCGGGCGGCGTCGCCGTGGTGCAAGCGGTCGCGGTGCGCGCCGAAGCAGTTGACGCCGACGAAGCAGAGCAAGGCTTCCTCATCGGCGCGCGCATCGAGAAAATGAGCGAGCGGGATCGCAAGCGTTATTTGGCTCTCTTGAAGTCGCTGGGTTAATCCGAACGCCGACAAGTTTGAAGGGCAATTAAAACCTTCACCGCGAAGTCGCAGAGTCGTCGCAGAACCGGACGCGGAGAGTTGAACGTCAATCAACTCTCCGCGTTTCTTCGTGCGTTCACCGCGACTCAGCGGTGAAGGTTTTTGCATCGGGGAGTCTTGAAGATATAGTGATGCGTTCAAATTAATTCACGAATTGCGCGATGACAGGGCTTGATAGAAAAGGACGTGATCATCATCGGCGGCGGGGCGGCCGGACTCTTCTGCGCGTTTGAGGCGGCCAAGCGCGGGCGCAGGGTGCTGGTCTTGGAGCACGCCGGGCAGGTCGGCAAAAAGATCGCCATCTCCGGCGGCGGCCGTTGCAACTTCACCAACCTGCACACGACGGCGGCCAACTTCATCTCCGCCAACCCGCACTTCGCCAAGTCTGCGCTCGCGCGCTACACGCCCGCCGACTTCATCGCACTCGTCGAGCGACACGGCATCGCCTATCACGAAAAAAAACTGGGGCAGTTGTTCTGCGACGGCAGTTCGCGCCAGATCATCAACCTGCTGCTGGCCGAATGCGCCGACGCGCAGGTCGAGATTCGTTGCGACTGCCGCGTGCGGCGAGTTGAGCGCAACGACAAGTTTCAAGTGGAGACTGAACAGGGAAGTTTCTCGTCCGACTCGCTCGTCGTCGCCACGGGTGGCCTCTCCATCCCGCAACTCGGCGCGACGGATTTCGGTTATCAACTGGCGCGGCAGTTCGATTTGCGGATCGAGCCGACGCGCCCCGCGCTCGTCCCGCTGACTTTGCCCGCCGAGACGCAGGCGCGTTTCACTGACTTGAGCGGCGTGTCGCTCGACGCGCTCGCCACTTGCGGCGGCGCGTCGTTTCGCGAAAACATACTCGTCACGCACCGCGGCTTGAGCGGCCCCGCCATCCTGCAAGTCTCTTCCTACTGGCAACGCGGCGAAACGATCAGCCTCAACCTCTTACCCGACACGGACGCGCGCGCGCTCCTCTCCGAACAACAACAGACGGAGAGCGAGTTGGCGACCGTGCTCGGCCGTCAACTGCCGCGTCGCTTCGCGCAGGCTTGGTGCAAGTTGTACGCGCCCTCGAAATCGCTCCGTCAGTTGACGGAACGCGAGATCAACGCGCTCGCGGATAAACTTGAGCGCTGGCAGATCACGCCCGCCGGGACGGAAGGCTACAAGAAGGCGGAGGTGACGGCGGGCGGCGTCTCGACCGCGGAACTCTCTTCGCGCACGTTGGAGGCGAAGCGTGTCCCCGGCCTCTACTTCGTCGGCGAAGTGGTTGACGTGACCGGCCAACTCGGCGGCTATAATTTTCAGTGGGCGTGGGCTTCCGGTTACGCCGCCGGGCAGTTTGCTTAAAGGGCGTGTGGCGGGCGAGGCAAACTCGCGCTGCGTCCAACTCCGTTGCCGCGCGTAAACCAGTAAGCCCAGAGCATGAGCACGGCTTGCAGCGGCAGTCTGAGCCACAGGGCGGCGGGCGCGATGTCCGGGAAGAGTTGCTGGTTGAGCGCCATGTGAACGTTGGCGGGGAACACCGCGGCCAGCAGCGCGATCAAGCCCCACGCCGCGGGGCGCGTGTACTTCGGGACGAGCAGCAGCAGTCCGAGGGCGACTTCACAGAACCCGCTGAGGTAGACGAGGAAGAGATGCCACGGCAGATTCGGCGGCATCATCCGCAGGTAAAACGCGGGGTTGATGAAGTGATACAACCCGGCCAGCACGAACAGAAGACCGAACACGTAGCGCATCACGAGTTTTAGCATTCGCATTTCCAAACCTTGTCCGAGCAACTTTCAGAAGGGGCGACCATGTATCTCATTCAACTACTGCTGCCGTTGTACGACAACGAGGGCGAGGCTTTTGCGCAGGACGTTTACGACCGCGTGCGTGACGAGTTGATTAAAAAGTTCGGCGGCGTCACGGCCTTTCGCAGTTCACCGGCGGAGGGAATCTGGAAAGAGGGCGGGCAGGTCAGCCACGACGCGATCATCATCTTTGAAGTGATGACCCAAGAACTCGCGCGCGAATGGTGGACGACGTATCGCACCGAACTTGAGTCGCGTTTCCGGCAGGAGAAGATGATCGTGCGCGCGTCCCGCATCGAACAGTTATGACAACGCGCCGCCAGCTATAACGACGCGCTGCTAGTTATGACAACGCGCAACGCGTGCGCTTGTTGGATTGCCTCATCGCATCAGGGGCGCGTGTACATGTCAACGACGCGTTCAATGGCGCGGCGGCACACGGCGCAGAAAGTGTCCGTGCGCGTGAACATGATGCAGTCCACTTGTGGCCGGTAAAAACCTTTCGCCTCGTAGTTCGCGCCCTCGAACGCACCGACCTTGTTCGCGTATTTCTCGCGCGCAAACATGCCTTTCTCGTACGCTAACTCTTCGTTAAAGAGCGCGTCCATCTCCTGTTCGGGACGCCCCTGTGCGCGTATCTCCCGCCGTCGCGCCTGAATCTCGCGCGAGTATTTCTCAAACGCTTCTTTGTCCCAAGGGGTCGGCAGCGGCGTGTCGGGGCTGACGAGGTCGCGCCATTTCAGGTTCTTCGGGTCGAGCAGCGCGGTCACGTTCGGCTCCCACGGCTCGATGCGTTCGGTCGCGGGGGCATAGGCCACGGCCGACGTGTAGTACTCGTCGGCCAGCCCCGCGAAGTGATGCCCGAACTCGTGTACGAAGACGTATGGCGACCACGCGCTGTCGGCGGCGACCGTGCTGTAGAGGTTGAAGATGCCGCCGCCGCCGTATGTGCGGTTGTTGACGAGAATCTCCACGAAGTCGTAGGGGGCGAACGAAGCAGCGCGGCGGAGGGCGCGGTTGTCGAAGGTGAGCACGTAACGCTCCGAGCCGAAGGCGTCGTAAGTCGCGCCGAGCGGCGAGTCGCGGTGGACGCCCGTCGAGGGGCGCGAGATGCCCGACTCGGATGCCGGGGGAGACAAGCCCCACACGTTGAAATCCCTGCGCCGCTCCTTGAACGGGGAGGTCTGGAAAAGTGTGACGACAAGACGCCGCGCGTCGCGCTCGAACTTGCCCGCCTCGGCGGCCGTGTAGCCGTCGCCGAGAATCAGCAGGTCAACTTTCACGGACGGGTCGCCGTTCTTCTCAATTTCGATGACGCGCGCGGGCGCGTTTGTTTTCGCGTTCGAGACGAAGATGTCGCGCGGGTCAACTTCGGTCGTCCAGATTTCGCGGAAGGCGTTGCGGGCATCGCGTTTCTTCAACAATATCTGGACGGGCGCGGCGGGCGCGGGAAACCGTAGCGACTCGTGGAAAGTGCGGTTCGCCGTTTTGGCCTCGTCCGTCGTCTCCCACTCGCCGTAGATCGAGGCGAAGCCGCGTGAGTAGAGCAGGCGATTCGTCTGCCTGTCTCTAACTTCAAACAAATACTTGCCGAGGTTCGACTCGTCTACCGCGCGGCGCGGATTGCCCGGCCACGCCAGCGGCTCGACGACAATCCTGTCCACGCTGAACAACTCCTCGGCGGCGTTGCCCGTGTGATAAAAGTCGAGCCGCATCGTCTCGACCGCAAAAGTTTCCACCGAAAAAGCTGCCAGTAAGATCGCGAGCCACAGAAATTTTTTCATAAGCCTCACCCGAATTATCGTCTGAACGCGCCGTCGCTTGCCGCCCGAATTTTTACTCGATTGACCTTAGCTTACACTAGAGACTAACGGATACCGCACCGGGAAATTCACATCTTAAGTTTCAAGTTTCAAGTTTCAAGTCTGAACGTGCTTCGTTCTTTAACTTGAAACTTGAAACCTGAAACTTGAAACTATTTGAAATCTGAAACTACTTATTCCGCCGCGCGCCTTGCTATACTGTCCGGCACGTTTCATGCAAAGTCTGAGTCTTCAACCAACTGCGGCGCGCGAAGAGCCTTTTGATCTGGCGGCGGAAGTGGCGCGTCTGGAGTCGCTGCTGTCCGTGCGGCAGTCCGAACTGACGACGCTGCAAGGGGAGATGCACGAGTTCAAAGTCCGCTACACGCAGATCGTCGGCAGCCGTCTGGCCGAGTTAGCCGAAATCGAGCAAGCCATCAGGCAGGCCGAAGCGCGCCTGCACGACACGGGCGTTGATGCGGAACGTGAAGAAGTTGAAGGCGACGCAGGCGGCGCAGGCCAGACGCACGGGGCGGAGAAGACGCCGGTGGGCAACGGCCTGCGCAAACTTTTCTGGTCGGTCGCAAAACTCTTTCACCCGGATCACGCGTCGGACGAAGCGGAAGCCAGACGCCGCCACGGGATCATGGCCGAGGCCAGCCGCGCCTACCGCGAAGGCGACGTTGATAGCCTGCACACGTTGCTCGGCGACGAAGAACTACAATTCTTTTGCACCCGCGTCCAAGCCGCCGACACGCCCGTAGATTTACAAGACAAGCTCCTGACTCTCAAAGAAGAATTACGTACCGTCGAATTCGGCATCAAGCGACTCACACAGGACGGCCTCTACCGCACCAAACTTGCCGCCGACGAGGAAGCCACGCACGGCCGCGACGCCCTCGCCGAAGAGGCCAAACGCATCGGCCGTCAAATCGTCAAAGCCCGCCACCGCCTCACCAACCTCATCTAATTTCGGTGTCACCCACACGCGAGGGATGCGTCTGCGCCGCCGATGCTGCTTGCTCCTGTCAAGAGAAGCCCACGTCACAGATAGCTGAAAGGGAAACCTCTGCGGCCTTGTTTGAGTTTGCCGTACCAGAGGCAAAGCGGATAGAGAAGCACGAGGCCGCCGAGCCATGCCGCATAAACTACCCATAAGGGAAAGCCTGCGTCGGGTGGAACATTGGTATTTGAAGCGGGAAAATTCATAAACAAATGTCCGACGCTTTTGCCCGCCATCCAGCCGAGCAGGACGCCAAAACCGTGCGCGACAAACATCTGCAACAGGAAATAGAATAACGGCACACGCCCGAAGGTGATCAAGATGCGACTCCATAAATTATCTCTCCGCACCCCGTCAGCCCAAGCCAAGATCAGTAGCGCCGGCCCGAGCGTCATCAGCAAGAACAGTAGCGAAGGCGGATATTTCATCGTGTTGAGAAAAGAGAGAAGGGTGAATAATGCGCTGGTCTGGTTTTTCCATGCTTGCGGGTCGCCGTAAAGATTTGTCGCGCGAATCAACACGAAGAGAATCGTGAGCGCGAGTCCGAGTCTGTACAGCCAACTGCGCCGCCGCTCGCTGTCCCACGAATAGAGAACGCCGAGCGCGTATCCGGCGGCCATCACGCCGATCCAGGGGATGAGCGGGTAAGCGACGAAAAAGTTGGCTCCATTCTCAAAAACAGGGATGATGCCCGGCTGATGCAAAATCAACCAGATTTTTTGCAGCGTGCCGGGCGGAGGCGTCGAGGCAAACGCCACGGCCGGTGGCACTGTGATTCCGTCGAAGAGATTGTGCAGCGCAATCATCGCGACGCCCACACCTCCGACCACGCGCGCCGGAAGATAAATCAATCCGGCGAGAACAATCATTGAGACGCCGAAAACCCAAATCACTTCCGCGAACCCAAGAAAGCTGTAATCAACATTGAGCAGCATGCTGAACCGCACGAGAGTGAATTCCAACACGATTAACCACAGCCCGCGCGTCAGCAGAAATTTCGACAACTCCGTTCGGCTTTTCCCGCGCAGCAGTTGCAAGTAAATGCTCGTCCCGGCGAGAAAGACAAACGTGGGCGCGCACAGGTGCGTGATCCAGCGCGTGAAAAAAAGCAAGGCGGTCGTTTTCGTCAAGTCGGTCGGACTAAAACGCACCGCGTCTGCGTGGACGTACTCGCGTGTGTGATCGAGCAGCATGATGACCATCACCAGCCCGCGCAGGAAGTCAATTGAATCTACACGCTGATAAACTGTCTCTCTGATCTTCGACATAATTCTTGAAGCCACTTGATTGGTTTCTTGTCGTCTAACAAGCGGTACGAACGTTCGCGCCTGAGAAGGGCGTAGATTAAATCAAATCGAGATGAGTTCAAGTGCCACTTTCTTACTATCAAACAAGTCCAATTCCCCTGAGACGCGCCGGAGCGATAAGGTTGAAGATAAATTGGTACACATCAATCGGCCATAAATGGCACTTGTGACAAAGCTATTTTCAGGTAAAGTTTTCCTGTCAATTGGACAGCATGACGTGGTTCGCGGGACATAAGTTTACGGAAAGATAAAATGGGAAGAGGGAATATATGATGCAAACATCCGTGCGTATCGCGGGCGCAATCATCTTTACAGTTCTGCTGGCTTGCTCCGCCCGCTCGCAGCAGGTCGTGAATCTTTGGCCGGGCGTAGCTCCGGGTTCAGAGAGCTGGACGCAGAAGGAAAGGATTATCGAGAACACTCCTGTCGGAACTGTCATCTTCAACGTCGTGACTCCGACCTTGACGGCTTATCTGCCGGAGCGCAACAAGGCGACGGGAACCGGCGTCATCATCGCACCCGGCGGCGCATTCGTTGCTCTGGCGATCAGTCTGGAGAGTTATGATGTGGCGCGTCGGCTACAAGAAAGAGGCATCGCCGCGTTCGTGCTCAAGTACCGGATCACGGAGAAGCGCGGGGAAGGCATCCCGGCGAACATGGACATGGACGAGGCCGGAAAGTACGGCATCGCCGACGGCATTCAGGCGATCAAAGTGGTTCGGCGGCACGCGGCGGAGTGGGGCGTCTCTCCCGACCGCGTTGGCTTCATGGGCTTCTCGGCCGGGGCGATGGTCACGAGCGCAGCTTTGTTACAGAAGGACGCCGCGGCGCGCCCGAACTTCGCCGCAATGATCTATGGCGCGCCGTTCG
This sequence comes from Pyrinomonadaceae bacterium, assembly GCA_030838445.1. GTDB lineage: Bacteria > Acidobacteriota > Blastocatellia > Pyrinomonadales > Pyrinomonadaceae > JAIVJZ01. The sequence continues at coordinate 111,199 of JAUZFQ010000015.1, forward strand.
GCAAGATGCCGGACATACCCGCACAACTGCCACCCATGTTTCTGGCGTGGGCGCAGGACGACGCAGTGGCGCTTAAGCCGATAGTCAGATTTTATGACGCGCTCAGATCAGCGGGACATAAACCGGAGACACACATTTTCAGCGCGGGCGGCCACGGCTTCGGGATGAAAAAACAGGGCACCAGCAGCGACCACTGGATTGATGCGTTTCATTACTGGTTGGAAGCGCAAGGGCTGGACGGGCGCGCAGGGAATCCCGTTCGTTGACCGGGTCATCTTTGCGATTCAGGAGATAATGGTGTGATTAAATTTTTTGGAGTTCCAATATCTATTCTTCTTTATGGAATGCTCTCTACGATATCAGGTGTGCAGGCGAGTGCCGTTGACAAGGCCGCACCGCTGGTCATCGGCGAGACATTCACCATTGATTCTAAGATTCTAAGCGAGACGCGGCGCATCAACGTCTACCTGCCGCCCGGCTATGCGGAATCTCCCGCCGCGCGCCTGCCCGTGCTGTACATGCCGGACGGCGGCATGGCCGAGGACTTCCTGCACGTGGCCGGTCTGGTACAAGTGTCGGTGGGCAACGCGACGATGCGACCTTTCCTGCTCGTGGGGATCGAGAACACACAGCGGCGGCGCGACATGACCGGCCCCACCGAAAGCGTGGAGGATAAAAAGATCGCGCCGCGCGTGGGAGGCTCCGGCGCGTTCAGGAAATTCATCCGCGACGAGTTGATGCCGCAGGTGAAGGCGCGCTACCGCACGACCGGCGAGACGGCGATTGTGGGCGAATCACTCGCCGGGTTATTCGTCATGGAGACTTTTCTCCTCGAACCTGATCTGTTCGATACTTACATCGCCTTCGATCCAAGTCTCTGGTGGAACAATCAAAAACTTGTCAACAGCGCATCTCAGCGGTTGACCGCGCAACCCGGGCTGAAGAAGACTCTCTATTTTGCGAGCAGCGGCGACAGCGGGCTTGAGTTGATCGCGCAAGGGCTAACGGAAGTTTTGAGCAAGAGTGCGCCTCCCGGCCTCAGTTGGCATTACGAGAGGATGCCGGAGGAGAAACATTCGACGATCTATCACCCGGCCGCGCTCAAGGCTTTTCGCGCGGTGTTCAAGCCTGATACGAGGAAGCCCTAGGGACTTATGGAAATCACATCGCCGCGTTGCCGCGCCCCCCTACATAGCTTCATCGAGCACCCGCGCTAATTTCTTCACGCCTTGCTTGATCAGTCTTTCATTAAAAGCCGTGTAGCCGAGCAGCAATCCGCCACGTAAATGTTGCTTGATGCAGTAAGCCGAAACAGGCGCACACTTCAAATTCGCTCCCGCTGCGCGACGCGATACATCCCGGTCGTCAATGCCGCTGGGAAGCCAGCCGATCAGGTGCATGCCCGCCTCTGCGGGCGCAACTTCCAACATCCCCTTGAGATTTTTTCGCACCTCTTCGACCAAAATTTGCTGCCGCTCTTCGTAAATTCCGCGCATCCGGCGGACGTGCCTAGCGTAGTGTCTTTCGGCGATAAATTCGGCGAGGACGGCCTGATCGAGCGAAGGCGAATGTAAATCGGTGAGCGCGCGCGCCGCCGCAAAGACTTCAATTAAATTCGTCGGCACGACCAGATAGCCGAGTCTGAGAGCGGGGAAGATTGTTTTACTGAACGTGCCGAGATAGATCACGCGCCCGTCGCGGTCGAGACCTTGCAGGGAGGCGAGCGGTCGTCCGCCGTAACGATACTCGCTGTTATAATCATCCTCGACAACGTAAGCGTCTCTTTCCCGCGCCCATTCGAGCAACTTCAAACGACGCGTCAAACTCATCGTCACGCCGAGCGGATACTGGTGCGACGGCGTGACGTAGGCGAGCCGCGCTTTGCGGCTTCGCTTCCGCGCCGTTTGCAAATCGAAACCCTCCGCGTCAATCGGCACGGGAACGAGGCGCGCGCCCGTCGCCGCGAATATATCGCGCGCTCCGTAATAGCCGGGGTCTTCGAGATAAACGTCCGTTGTTTTCGACAGGAAGATTCTGCCGATTAAATCGAGCGCCTGTTGCGTGCCGTTGGTGATGATGATTTGTTCCACCTCGCACAGCACGCCGCGCGCCGACGCGAGATGCGCGGCAATCGCTTCACGCAAAGGCCGGAAGCCGACTGCATCTCCGTAGTTGAGAATTGCCGGGGGCGGTCGCTTCTGCCACCTCTGCGCGATCTTCGCCCACACGTCGAACGGGAACTCCTCAGTCCCCGGCACGCCGTGCTCAAAAGGCACGAGCGAGCTTTTGCCGTGATGGCGCAAAATGCTGTCGCTGTGTTGCGCCAAATTCTTACCGTAGTCTGAAAACTTCACCTTGCGCGGCAGAGAGCTTTCCTGATGCTCCCGACGCCCCGAACCCGAAGTTTGCAGAAACTCTTCCGGCAGATGCGCGGCGACGAAAGTCCCCGCGCCCGTCTTCGCTTCGAGATAACCTTCGGCGAAAAGTTGATCGTAGGCGTTGACGACCGTCATCCGCGAAACGCCGAGATGCTTGGACAACAGGCGGGTCGGCGGAAGCGGCGCGGTCGGGCGCAAAGTGCCGCTCAGAATCGCACGGCGAATCGCCTCGTAAATTTGACGGTAGAGCGGCAGGGCGGATTTCCCGTCGAGCATGATGAAAGGTGGATAAGGCATCTCCCACGATTATAAATTGGTCTATCCGGTTTGTCTAAAATCGGTTATTGCGAACATTCCGATTATGTGTAGAATTTATTTTGCAGAGGGCAGAGTTAGTTACTTAAAATGAAGGGAAAGAGTTCGGGTCATGACGACAAATTCCATAACGGCAATGATGAAACTACTGTTCGTCCTGTTAATTATATTGTCCGTTAACGTAAGCGGGGCGACGGCGCAGCAGGAAACAAAATTAAAATGGTACGGGCACTCGGCTTTTTCGATCACGACACCGGGCGGCAAAGTCCTCTTGATTGATCCGTGGATCAAGAATCCTTCCAACCCGGAAGCCAAGGACGGGCGTGACCCGTTAGCGGCCATCACCAAAGTTGATTACATCCTTCTCACGCACGGACACCGCGACCACGTCGGCGATGCCGTCGAGATTGCCGGACGCACTGGCGCGGCGCTCATCAGCAATCCGGAGTTGGCGGGAAATTTGGTGAAGCTGGCGGGCTTTCCGGCCAAGTCCGCGGAAACCGACAACATCATGGGCATCGGCGGCGAGATACAAATCGCCGACGGCGAAGTGACAATCGCCATGACACCGGCCATTCATTCGAGCAGTGTCTTCAATCCCAAAGCCGGGGCGAATGAGCCTGAACGCGCCTATGGCGGCAATCCGGCAGGCTTTGTCGTCATCATCAAAAACGGCCCGACGATTTATCATTCGGGCGACACGGCGTATTTCAAGGACATGGAGACCATCGGCGAAAGCTATGCGGTAGATGTCGCGCTGCTCAACATCGGCGGGCACTTCGGCATGGAGCCGCGCATGGCGGCGAAGGCCGCGCAAATCATGCGCGCACGCCTCGCCGTTCCACACCACTTCGGAACTTTTCCGGGTATCTCGCAAAACACAGACGCCTTTGCCGCCGAACTCAAACGAACGAAAATTGATCTTCACGAAATGAAGCCCGGCGCAACTATCTCGTTTCGCGGCAAGCAACTCATCCGAGCGAAATAGACTCGACGGATGAATCAGTGCGACGGCGCGCTTCCGAGGTCAGCCGCACGGGATCGAGGCGAACTGTTTCGCCACGGCACAACAAGCGACGAATTAAAGGAGGCATTGATACACGTGCTCAAACAATTTCGAACTTATCTCTTGGCATTCGGCCTGGTTCTCATCTGCCAACCCCTTCAAGGACTCGCACAACAGAATTACGCCGCGTCAAAAATCTCTCAAACCACTCAAGCGGAACGGGACGGGCAACACGACTTTGACTTCGAGATCGGCACATGGAGAACCGAACTGTCGCGGCTCCAGCGACCACTTACCGGCTCGACCACCTGGGTCAAGTACGTGGGCACCACCGTCGTCCGAAAGGTTTTGGGGGGTCGCGCTATTCTGGTTGAACTCGTGGCCGATGGCGCGGCGGGTCGCTTCGAAGGTCTGGCTCTACGTCTATATGATCCCCAAGCCCGGCAGTGGAGCCTCAATTTTGCCGGTGCCGGCAGTGGCGTTATGAGCACACCTACAATCGGTGCCTTCAAAAATGGGCGCGGCGAGTTTTACTCGCATGAACCATATAATGGCCGAACCATCTTTGTTCGATTTGTAATCTCGGACATTACTCCCGACTCTTGCCGTTTTGAACAGGCATTCTCGGACGATGGAGGCAAGACGTGGGAAGTAAACTGGGTGGCGATAGATACGCGGGTGAAAGGCGAACCTGCTAAAGTGCGTTGAATTTAACTACATACCGAATACGGGATAGTTGTGTGCCAAAATATATTTTAGCCGCTCTATGCAGCGTATGCTGTGAGTCGTCAACAGCCCGTGATTATTTCGCTTCCTGCGCGTTGACGAAGTAGCTGCCCTCCCGCGCCTCGGCGACGAAGACCTCGCGCCATTTGAAATGAGAGCGCCAGGAGGAGCACGAAGTAGAACCACGTCGAGACGCGGCGCGACTGGTAGACGACCTCGAAGCGGAAGGTCTCCCACAGCTTCATCGCGCGACCCCTTGCACCGATGCCCGGCTGGTCGTCTCCACCACCCGCCGCCAGATGCGCCCGCCGAGCGCCGCGACGGCGGCGAGCGGCTCGGCCTCAAGCAGTATCTCGCCGCGGGCGATGACCGCCATCCGGCTGCATAGCTCCGAGACATCCTCGACGATGTGCGTCGAGAGGATGACCACGGCGCTCTGCCCGATCTCGCTCAGCAAATTCAGGAAGCGCACGCGCTCGGCCGGGTCGAGTCCGGCGGTCGGCTCATCCACGATGATTAACTTCGGCTCGCCGAGCAGCGCGACGGCGACGCCGAACCGCTGGCGCATCCCGCCCGAGTAGCCGCCGAGCTTCTTCTTGCGAACGTCGTAGAGGTTCACCTGGCGCAGGAGCGCTGCGACGACCTCGCGGCGCACGCGGCGCACGGTGATCCCCTTGAGCACCGCGAAGTGATCTAGCAACTCCTCCGCGCTTACCTTTGGATAGACGCCGAACTCCTGCGGCAAGTATCCGAGCGTCTCTCGCACACGCTCCCGCTCCGCCAGCACGTCAATGTCGCCGAGGTGTATCGAGCCTGCGTCCGGCTCCTGCAACGTGGCGATGGTTCGCATCAGCGTCGACTTGCCCGCGCCGTTCGGGCCGAGCAGTCCGTACATGCCCTGCGGGATCGTGAGCGTGATTTCCTTCAGGGCTTCGACGCCGTTTGGGTAGGTCTTCGAGAGCTTCCGAATCTGTAGTTCCATGACACCTCTGGAAAGGATGAGCGGCCGAGTCGCGCAGCCGATGCCGGGAGGCATGCTCCACCTCACCGCGAGCCACGGGGAGGGCGCACGACTCGACAACTCGTGTGCGCGTGTTGCGGCATGATAAACGAGCGGGAGGGGCAACTAGTTCCGGCTCAAGCACCCGAAGCATGGCCTTAAGGAGCGCAAGACCTCAACCCTTCGTCCTGTTCACACGATGGCTGACGTATGGTCGGAGTTCGGCGTCCTCTCGGTGGCATGAGGATCGTGACAGTCCGAGTTGCGGGGTATCGAAAAAATTGGAAGGCACTTTCTGAGGTGGGAATTCGTCCGGTTGCGATCAGCGTTGAGACGCCCGAGAAAAATCGCGAGATGATGCTTTAAGCGGCGGGTGATGCCCGGCGTAAGATGCCTTACGATTTGGCCGGTGGGTTGAGTGAGGCATCCGGCGCGTTGACATCGAAACGACGGAAGCCTCCGTACTCGAAAACCACTTTCCCACTCAGCAATAGCTCCGGCTGCTTGTCCGCACCCGTGCGCCCACGGTTGTAAGTGCTGACCACAATCCGCTGTGGCGTGAGAATGCCAAAGCGGCTCGCGGCATAGTCGAACTCAAACCTCATGAAGACGAGAGGGCTGGCGAGCGAGGGGAGACGCAGCGTCCACTCACGTTCTTCGCGCCAGAGTTGCGCAGTCTCGGCGTCCACCCACAGCCGCCCGCGGAAAAGCGGTTCAGCGCCTTTTAACACCGGCGGCAGTGAGACCTTGAACGTGATCTCAGGGCTTTGCGCCACCTGCTGATACTGAACAACAACCACTTCACGCCCGTTAATCCGCTCGCGCCCGGCGGACGTGAACCGGAAAGACGCGCGCACACGCTCGCCCAGCGGCAACCCCTGATCGAGGGTTTGATTGTAGAGACTAGTCTCTAGATCATACCTCCGGCTCTCGCGGCTGATCCGGTCGAGTTCCTTCTTGACGGAATCCGCTTTGCCTAATCGGCCGAAGAGATTCACCAGCCGCTCTTCCCGCTTTGCTATGGCCTTGCCATCAACCTCGCGCACGTTGCGATACTCGGCTGCCAAAGATGCATCGAGTTGAGACTGATAGATGACCAGCTCCGAAACAATCCGCCGCTGCCGCTTAAGTTTACCTTCGCCGTCGTATTCTTCTATTTTCTGCTCTTCGTCAACGGTGAGGTCTTTAAACCTGGCCTTGTATTCGTTGACGCTCAGGCTGGCGCGGCGAATAAGTTCTTCCAACTCGGCCGAATCTGGTTGCGGCTGCGCAGGCTGCTGACCGAAGGATGCGCCGGTGTGCGTGAGGAAGACTAAAACGAGTAAGTAGAGGATACGAGGGAGCATTTTATGCGTTGGCGAATAGAGAAGATAAAAGGCCATCATTCTGCCTGTAAGACGAGTGTACAATGGCAGCCCGACATATTTTTGCTTTCTCATCTCTATTTGTTAATCAGCACAATGTCGCCTATTTCAGTTCCGCGTTCAGCGACAAACATCTTGCCGTCGGGCGACCACGCAAAACGAAAAATCGTCTCAGACGTAAAATTCGTTAATTGCTTGGCCGGGCTTCCGTCCAAAGGTTGCAGCCAAATGTTTGAGACGCCGTCGCGGTTAACAATAAAGGTCAAGGCGCGTCCGTCCGGCGTCCATTGAATACCCGATTCAATGATAGTGGTCGGAGGTTTATCAAACACTTTAACGGGTTCGCCGCCGTCAGACGGGATCACGGCGAGTTTGGAAAACGTATCGACATCCGCGCGATAGAAGCAAGCGATAAAGCGTCCGTCCGGCGAGAAGCGCGGAACTGATGTGATTTTATCCGAAAGTTGAATCGCCGCCTCATTGCCGTCAATCGAAGTCTTCCACACTCTGGGCGAGTCTTTATCCACTAACATATACGCAACCCAGCGTCCATCAGGCGAAATGTCCGGGCGCAGTTCGGAGACGCCGTTGGTAAACTGCGCGCACTCGCCTGTCTCAAGATTCATTTTCCACAAGTGCGGGGCGGCATCCGCAGCTTTTGAGACATAAACCATAATGCGCCCGTCGGCTGAAGCCGTCGGCTCGAAGTTCGCCCCGGCAGTGGTCGTTAATTGTTTCTGATTGCTTCCGTCCGCGTTCATCAACCATATATCTTCTTTTCCGCTTGCCGTCGAACCGTAAATAATTCTGCCGTCCCGTAGCCATTGAACGCCTAACAGCCAGCCCAAATCTTTGCTGTTGCCGGAAAGAATCTTGACGGCTTCGCTGGCTTTATCGCCCGGCGCAATCCACAGATTCACGATGCGGCGATGCAGGATTGTCACGAGCGACTTCATATCAGCGGTG
>JAUZFQ010000038.1 GCA_030838445.1 Pyrinomonadaceae bacterium
GTGTGGGCGAGCCCGACGGCCGCGGCAGCGAGCCACGGGCGTCGCTGCTGTTGCTGCTGCGCCGGGGCTGCCGGGTTGCTCTTGTGTGTCATAAGTTGATCGTTTACCTCCGTGAAGTTTGACTCGAAGCGACGGCGGCGTCCGCCGTCGGAAGTTGTGCGAGTTGGTTGATGCGCGCGCGCAGCGCGGCGACGTAGCCGTCGCGCGTCGCGTTGTCATACTCGGCGGCGCGGAAGGCGTCGCGCAGTTGCTCGTCGCTCAGGCGCGCGAGTTGCTGTCCCATCCAGCGCGCGTCCTCGACGGGGATGTTGTTAATGACGCGCTCCTTCTGCGCCTGACTCTTGGCGTAGCCGGGTTTGAAAACTGACGCGAAGAAGCCGCCGCCGCCTTTCGGCTTCGTGTGAAAGTCGAACTTGACCAGCCCGTTCTCGACACCGACGACGAACTTGCTCGTGCGGAAATCTTCGAGGTTGTTCTTGGATCGCTTGCCGCCCAAGCCCCCCACCTTGCCGAGCGTCGCGCCGATGTCCGAGACGAAGTAGCGCGCTTCGGCCTCTCCGCTCTGCGCGTCTTTGACCGAGATGATCAGGTTGTTTTCGGGTCGGATGTCGTAGTTGCCGAGCAAGGCCATGAGCACCTTGAGGCCGTTGAACTCACGCTGCCCGACGAAAGGGTTCTTCTCCCAGTCCCACTGCGACGCGCGCTCGGCGTTCTCGCGCCGCGGCTCGAAGCGCGCGCCGCGCACGACGCCGCTGCGCCCCTCGACGAAGTTCTGCCCGCGCGACAGGCGCGGCAAGTTCTGCACCTCCACGCGGTCGAAGTAGTAAGACTCTTCGGCGAAGTAGCCCATCGCCCAGACGAGACGCGTCGAGACTGTCTCGGTCTGCGCCTCCTCGCCCAGCTTGACGACCCACGTCGTGCCGCGCGCGTCGCGCACCTTGAACTTCGGCGACGTGCCGAGCCTGTCCTCCGCCACGAAGGTGTAAGGGGCGACGGGCGCGGACGACGCCGCGCACTGCCCCGTGCGCAGGTCGCGCGCGGAGATGTCTCCGGGGTCGCGCCAGGCCACCGGCCGACCCGCCGCCGTCCCATTTGCCGGCGGCTGCGCCGACGCGACGGAAGAGAAACCTGCTACCAGAACGAGTGCGAGGATGAGTGTTTTGCGAAACTGCGCCATTGACGACATGATGTGAGAATTCTCCTTTTCAGCAGCCAACCGTTTATTTTCCCGCCGCGCCCGTAGATCAGTTGCGCAGCAACCAGCGCCCAACCGCCCGGGGCCAACATTTAATCGCGGCCTCTACCTACTAAGGCGTAATTCCGCGCCCGGCGGGATCAACCCCGGCGCGAGAAATTATCCTTGCGGGTGTGACGCCACACCTCCTCCACGCACCGGGATTTAAAAACTCCCTCGTCAGGCGCAACAAAAAAGCCCCGTCTGGTTACCTCAACGGAGGGATACTGATGTCTGTGATTAAACCCGATGCGGGCGGCTTGTGGCGTGGGAGTCTGTCTTGAGAACAGGCGTGAAATCCTGATGAAGCGTCCGTCAGCAGAAGAAGTATCGCCCCGGGGGTCGGTGACCAACACACACCATCTCTGAGTTAAGTCGCGCCGGCGGCGTCGGCCGGGACGAACTGTGAGGCCACACGCGGTTCACAGGCGAGACCATGCCTGACGCAGCCCGAACGCGTGCAGCAGCCCCAGGCCGAGGCTGATGCCCGACGTCAAGTACCAGAAGGCAGCGCTGTTGCCGGGGAAGAAAACTTGGAGCGGTACGAAAGCAAGCGCGCGTAAAAGATAGACTCCGGCAATAGCACACAGGCACGGGCGCAGGAATGGCAGCCGCCGGAGAAGCCCCGCACCCGACCATGCATACAGCGCCCAGACACTCAGGACGGCCGCGATGCCGAGCGTGATGACCGTGGGATACCAATGACCACGCGCAGCCATCCGCGCCATGCGCTCGCCAGCCCCAAGGGCACGATACCAATCCGCGCCGCCCGCGATGCACGCCAGATGCAGGAGCGATGCGGCCAGCGACCCCGCACCCGCCAGCACGAGCATTGTGTTTCGATTCGCGATCATGTGGCTGTGTGGCCTGACGCCCGGCATCCCCGCCGCACGCGAGCAGCAAGCAATCTAGTCGCAGCAAAGGACGTTGAGGGGCGCGCTATAGAGTGGTCGAGCGCGTGCCGTCGTGATGCGTCGCCGTTCGCAAGTAGAAACTTGAACTGCTGCGTGGCCTAGACGTGTTGATCTACCAGAATCGTGTTTCCGTCCGGGTCAAGGAGCATGAAGCTCGCCGGGCCGGTTGAGCTTTCGTTTGCTTCCGTCATCATACTTACGCCGCTCGCTTTGAGTTGGCGCTGCAACTCCCGCACGTCCGTGAATTCTTCGAGTTGCTGTGCGTCGCTGTTCCAGCCCGGATTGAAGGTGAGAATGTTCTTCTCGAACATGCCTTGAAACAGCCCGATGGCGTGGTCGCCATTCTTCATGATCAGCCAGTTCTGCGATTGGTCTCCGGCGAAAACTGCGAAGCCCAACTTCTGGTAAAAGAGTTTCGACGCCTCGATGTCTTTGACCGCCAAGCTCACTGAGAAATTTCCCAGTTCCATAATTGCCTCCTACGTGGTGTGTCTCACGCACAATACTCCAAACTCAGGAACGCCTTATAGCACAACCGCGTCTCTGGTACAAGACATTGTTTCGCGCATGCAACATCGGGTAAGAGGCATGACTTGATGATGAGACCCAAGCGTCGTCCGTCTCATCCTGAACTTGGCGAACGTGGATGTAGTCAAACGTTAGCGCAGGTATTTGTTGAACCATTCGAGGGTGCGAGTCCACGCCAGTTTCGCGGCCGTCTCGTCGTAGCGCGGCGTCGTGTCGTTGTGGAAGCCGTGCTGTTTGCCCTCGTACATGTGAAGCTGATACACCTTCTTGTTGGCCTTGAGCGCCGCCTCATAGTTCGCGATGCCGGCGTTGACGCCCTGATCGTTGCCCGCGTAATGCAGCAACAGCGGCGCGGAAATCTTGGGCACATCATCCGCGCCCGCTTGCCGACCGTAGAACGCGACTCCGGCATTCAGATCAGCGCCGAGTCGCACGGCCAGTTGATTGACCATCCCGCCACCGAAACAAAAACCGACCGCGCCCAGTTTGCGCGTGGAATCGGGACGCGCTTTGAGCCACTTGGCCGCCGCGACGAAATCTTCGGTCATCTTCTTCCCGTCAACCTTGCGGAATGCGGCTGCGCCTTGCTCGTCGCTCCCCGGATAGCCGCCGACCGAGGTCAACCCGTCGGGCGCAAAGGCGATGAACTTGGCGAGCGCGAGTCGGCGCGCGACGTCTTCGATGTAAGGATTGAGTCCGCGGTTTTCGTGAATGACGAGCACGACGGGCAACTTCTTCCCTTGCGCCGGGCGAGCCAGATAACCTTTGATCGAGCCGTTCCCGGCCGGGGATGGCACGACTTCGTAACCAACCTTGATGCGTTTATCGTCCGGCGGCACTTGCTGCGCCCAGGCGTAGTTGGGTGTCAGTTCCTCGAAGATGGCCGCGAGGGTCAGGCCGCCGACGGCAAACTTGACGGCGCGGTCGAGGAAGGTGCGACGGTCTATGTCGCCGTGCTGGTATTCGTGAAACAGGTCTAACAATTCCTGCGGGTAATCGGATGCTACTTTACGTTCCATTATTTCTCCTTGCATTGAATCGAGCAGGGTCAGAGTTGACGTTCCTCATGATGAGCACCAGACACAAGCATAACATCAACACCCCTGTCCAAGCCCACAGCCCACGTATGGCCGCAGAGGTGACGTGGCGCAACACCCAACCTGCGGACAGCAGCACGAATAAACACAGCCCGGCGATGACAAGTTTTCGTTTCATTGAAACTACCGCGGGAGGAAGAATAGCTGAGTCGCTATTTTTGCAACCCTACCCCGGCGTGTGACGTATGTTAAAGTCCCGGAGGTCTGATAGCGGGATGCAAGAAAATATGCAGAGAGTGGTAAAGTTAATCGCGTACGCAATACCCCCTCATCTATCAATTGACACTTGGCAAAAACAATGCGATGATACGGTTGTAACAAAGTCACGGTAGTCAGTGCCCGTTACAGCTTGGATATGGCCGTTAATAACCTCACCTTAGTCTGTAATGAATAATCTTAGTCGTCGGTAAGTGCTAAGTTAATATTGCCAAAGTGCGCTCTTCGCTCAAACGCGTAAGGGCTTTTGCAGTTGTTGTCGAAGACATTTTATCCGTCAGGTTGATTCTGTTACGAAAGGCTGGAATTAAAAACTCCGTCACTACGGTTCAGGTAGCAACGGAGTTCGGTTAACAACGCAAACACTGCTAAATGCAATGGATGCATCGCTAGGCCAGCTTGTATCTTACCGCAAGTGCAGTGATTGCTCAACTCCTAAGGAGCTTTGAGTCATGATTGCTGCGTCTCAAAAACGCCTTCCACACCCTATTCTCTTCGAGTGTTCATCAGCCCGCTTCAATAATTTGAAGTGGACAGCACTAATTTCTGTATCCACATTCTTAAGTTAAGTTTCCTTAAGAATGGAAATTAAGTGTGCTCTGATTAGTTCGATTGCCTGAATAACACCAGCATTGATCAATTTATATGTCGGCGATTTTGAAGAAAAGCTCTTCTGGAAAAGTCGGGCATGTCTGCGCTTCGAGCCGGGATTCTTCAAGCCACACATAACTTCTTCAATTGCTTTAGCGGGGGATTCAGAAAGTGAGCGGCGAGAATACAAGTAGCACTTCTGCGTGGTATGCCATTTACACCAAACCCTTACAGGAAGACCGCGCCGGTAGCAATCTGAGAGCTTGGAACTTGGAGACGTTCACGCCGAAGATACAAGAGCGGCGGTACAATCAATTTACCGGTAAACCCACTCCCGTCGCGAAGCCTTTCTTCCCCAGATATATCTTCGCGCGGTTCGAGGCCGAGACCATGCTTCACAAAGTTTCTTTCGTCAGAGGCGTGCAGAGCGTGGTCGGCTTCGGAGCCGGGCCTGCGCCGATTGATGACGAACTCATCGAGATTATCAAATCGCGAACGGGTGAAGACGGCTTTGTGAATTTTGGCGAGCAACTCAAAAGAGGGGATCGGGTGTTAATAAATGACGGCCCGGTCAAAGATTTCGTCGGTATTTTCGAACGGGAAGTTAGTGCGAGCGCGCGCGTGGTGGTTCTGCTGACCTGCGCCAAGTATCAGTGTCGCCTCTCGGTCGGCAGGGAGCAAGTGACCAAGACACACAGCTAGCGCCTGAACCGACTTGAAATTTTTCGCATTGATATTTCCCCGGATGTAAGGTTTGCATCCAACCACGAACGAGCAGTAAGCGATGAACCAGTAAGATGAGCCTCGGCTCACTATGCGGTAGCTCTACCCACTCGACAGTTGTTCCGCGACCACTTCACATTTACAAAACTTTAGATTCATATCTTCTAATTCGTATCACGAATCCATAAAGATTATCGTGCGAGGCTTCACCTCAGGATAGTTAGGACTCGCTCATAACTACCGGCAACACCTGAATCTTCCTGTCAAATTGCGAAAAGTGAGATAGAAGCTGTAGACCACATTGGAAGTTGAAAGTTATGGCCGAAATAATTGTCGTTGGCGCAGGACTGGTCGGCTCGCTGCTCTCAATTTTTATCGCCAAGCGTGGAAGAGAAGTCGAGGTCTATGACCGCATGCCTGATATTCGTCTGGCAGGCGGCAACTCGGGACGGTCTATCAACTTAACTCTCTGTGAGAGAGGGCTGAAGGTGTTGGACAGCGTCGGGGTCGGCGACGTGGTGCGGGCGGCGGCGGTGCCTGTCTACGGCAGACTGATCCACGATGTACGGGAGGAGTTGACCTTCCAGCCTTACGGCAACCACCGGGAAGCCATCTATTCGATCTCGCGAAGCGATCTGAATAAAATTTTGCTCGACTATGCCGCCAGCCATTACGGCATCAAGTTTCATTTCGACGAGAAATGTCTCGGCGTGGATTTAGACGTCCCCTCGATTGAGACTAAGAATTCCCGCACGGGTCTGGTGACCAACCACAAGGCGGAGAGAATTTTCGCCTCGGACGGCGCGTTCTCGGCGGTTCGTCTGCAAATGCAAAAGAAGCTCCGGCTCAACTTTTCGCAGCAATACTGGGAACAAGCCTATAGGGAATTGAGAGTGCCGCCGGATGCCGCCGGGAAGTGGACGGCAGAGAAGAATGTCATCCACGTCTGGCCGAGAGGCAATTACATGCTCATCGGCTTTCCCAATCTTGACGGGAGTTTTACGTGCTCTCTGCACCTCGCTCTCGAAGGGGCGCTCTCTTTCGCCTCGCTCAAAACGAAGGACGCCTTGCTCGACTTCTTTCAGGATTCTTTTCCCGACGTAGTTCCGCACATGCCGGAACTGGTGACAGACTTCTTCACGCATCCGGCCAATTCCATGGTCACCATTAAATGCTCGCCGTGGTCGTATGAAGGCAAGGTGTCGCTCATCGGCGACGCGGCACACTCGATCTTTCCGTCCTACGGTCAAGGCGCGAACGCGGGCTTCGAGGATTGCGCCACGCTCGCCGAGTGCATGGAACAATACGGCGACGACTGGACGACGCTCTTGAAAGAGTTCGAGAGCCGTCGGCGACCGAACACGAACGCCATCGCCGACTTATGCGTCGAACATTTCGTTGAGTTGCGCGACCTCGTGGGGACGCCGGGCTTTTTGTTGAGAAAAGGGATCGAACGAAAAATCAATCAGGCGTACCCCGACAAATATAAGGATTTGTATTCGATGATCACTTTCACCTGCATGCCCTACACAGAGGCGTTGCGGGTTGACCGCGAGCAGCGCACGGTGGTGGATCAGATCATGCGTGTGGAAGGCATCGAACGAAAACTCGACAGCCCGGAAGTGGAGCACGTCATTGATCGCTTGATGGCTGTGAGATAAAGACCGCCGTTCAGGCGCGTTCAGCATGCGACAGTGCCGCACCCCTTCGCCCGCGCGAAAGTTCAACCAACCCGCAGAGACATTCATTCTTCCAGAACAATTGCTAACGAGAGTCGGGACGATTAGAACGCCCGCCTTAACTTTGAGACCGCAACATTAGGAGGCGATATGGAAAACGGAAGTAAAGCCGGCGCGAGCCATTCCGATTACTTGATCATCGGCGCGGGGCCGGCCGGTTTGCAGTTAGGCTACTTTCTACAAAAATCGGGGCGCGATTATCTCATGCTCGAAGCGGGAGAATCCCCGGGAACTTTCTTCCAAAGCTTCCCGCGCCACCGCACGCTGATTTCCAGCAACAAGGTCTACACCGGAAGCGACGACGCGGAAATCAACATGCGTTTCGACTGGAATTCGCTCCTCGGCGACGACGAAGAATTGCTCTTTAAGAATTACACCAAAACCTATTTTCCACCGGCCGACGAGTTCGTGCGCTACCTGAAAGACTGGGCTGATCGCTATCAACTCAACATCAAGTACGGAGTGAAGGCGGCGCGGATTTCCAAAGACGAACTCTTCCGCGTCGAGGATAGCGAAGGCAATGTCTATACGAGCAAGCGTCTGGTGATCGCCACCGGGTTCACCAAGCCCTACGTCCCGCCCGTGCCCGGCATCGAGTTGGCGGAAAACTACACGGTCGTTTCGGTTAACCCGGAAGAGTTTATCAACCAGAAAGTGTTGATTCTCGGCAAGGGCAATTCCGGCTTCGAGACGGCCGAGAACTTGATCCCGACGGCCGCCGTGATTCACGTCGCGAGTCCGAACCCACTCAACCTCGCGTGGAAGACTCATTTCGTCGGACACCTGCGGGCGGTCAACAACAACTTCCTCGACACATACCAGTTGAAGTCGCAGAACGCGATCATTGACGCCAGCGTCGAGAAGATCGAGAAGCGCGACGGCAAGTACGTCGTCTCTTTTAATTACACGCACGCCGACGACGAGAGAGAAGATTTAGTTTACGACCGCGTGATCGTGGCGACGGGCTTTCGACTCGACGATTCCATTTTCGAGCAGAGCGCGCGCCCGGCGCTGATGATCAACGACCGTTTCCCCTCGCTCACCAGCGAGTGGGAATCAACCAACGTCAAGGACATGTATTTCGCCGGGACGCTGATGCAGGTCAGGGATTTCAAGAAGAGCACGTCCGGCTTCATACACGGCTTCCGCTACAACGTCCGCGCGCTCCAACGCATGTTCGAGCAGAAGTATCACGGTGAGGCATGGCCGTCTCAGGAGATCGAGGCCACGCCTGAGTCCGTGTTGGATGCGATCATCAAGCGGGTGAATCATAGCTCCGCGCTGTGGCAGCAGTTCGGCTTCATCGGCGACTTGATCGTGATGCCGCAGGACGCGAGCGAACCGGCGCGCTACTACGAAGAACTGCCGGTGGACTTCATTCACGACACGGAGTTCGGCGAGAACAAGCATTACTACGTCGTGACTCTGGAGTTCGGCAAAGTGACCGGCGACCCGTTCCATATCCTGCGTCACCCGACGCCGAGCGAGGCCGAAAAAAGCGTGTTCCTCCACCCGGTCGTGCGCCGCTTCGATGGCGACCGTTTGGTCGCCGAACACCATTTACTGGAAGACCTCTACGGCCAGTGGGTGAAGCCGGACATGCACCTGCGCCCCTTGCGCGACTTCATCTCCGGCATGATGCAGGGCACGCCGCCGCAACCTGTGCAAGCGTCCGAACAGGCTACTCTCTGAAACGCTTCATCGCCGCGGTTCGGGAATTAAGGAGTGATTATGTCCAAAGGTTTGAGAATCGTGGTCGGCGTTATCCTCGCATTCGTCGGCCTCACCGTCATGCACGTCTGGCTCAACATCGGGTTCGACAAGTTCAACTTCGTCGCCGCGGAGAGTAGGGCACAGTCGTTCCGCGTCGGCTTCCTCCCGGTCACTTGACACCTCACATGTCCCGTTACCGACTGGATCAACAAGAACACCAGCGGGAAGGGGATTTATGAACCCGTGAGGTTCAGTGGCTTTCCTGAAATCAAAGAGTCCTTAGTGTCTGGACACCTTCCGGCGACGTTCATGCTCGCGCCGCTGGCGATGAAACTGCGCCAGCAAGGCGTGCCCATTAAGATCGTCTATCTCGGACACCGCGACGGCACGGCGTTGATGGTGCATAAGGATTCAGGCATCCTTACTATCGCCGACCTGAGGGGTAAAACTATCGCCGTCCCCAACCGCTTCTCGAATCAATACCTGATCATCTTCAAGGCGTTGCGCGAGCAGGGCTTGTCAATTAAGGACGTGAAGATTGTCGAGATGCCGCCGCCGGACATGCCCGCCGCGCTCTACTCGAAAGCCGTTGACGGCATCACCTCCGGCGAACCGTTCATGGCGCAGACCGAAATGGAAGGCTACGGCCGCGTGCTCTATCAGGCGAAAGACATCTGGCCGAACTTCATCTCCTGCGTGCTGGTGGTGCGTGAAGATGTGACGAAACAGAGTCCCGAATGGGTGCAGCGGATGGTGGACGGCATCGCCCGCAGCGGCAAGTGGCTGGAAGGCGGGATGGATCACCGGATGGACGCCGCCGAGAACGTCTCAAAGCAGTATTACAACCAGAAGCCGGAGTTGCTCCGCTTCGTCCTCAGCAAACCGCCCGACCGGGTGACTTACTCCAACCTCATGCTCGCGCAAAAAGATTTCGAGGAGATCGAAAAACTCGCGCTGGAGGCCGGGATTCTCGATGGGCCGATAGGCTTCAACGAGTACGCCGACCCAAGCTTTTCCAGCAAGACGCAGAACGCGCAGGCTTACGAGTGGAAGGGCACGACGAAATGAAAACTCAACTACGAACGTTCTTACTGCCGCTCGCGGTCGCCGCCTCGTTCATCCTCGTCTGGCATGTCGGCGTGACGCTGACCGGGAGCACGATCTTCCCGAAGCCGCATCAGGTGCTGGTCGGCATGGTGGAACTCACCCGCCGCGGGGTGCTCGTGAAGTACGTCGTGGCCTCCCTGTTCCGCGTCTCGGCGGGCTTCCTTTTGGCGTTGCTCATCGGCGTCCCGCTCGGACTCTTGTTCGGCTGGTTCGCGCGCGCCTTCGAGGCGTTCAACCCGGCCATTCAGGTGATGCGCCCCATCTCGCCCATCGCGTGGATACCGCTGGCGATCCTCTGGTTCGGCGTCAGCGACCTCGCGCCGATCTTCCTCATCTTCCTCGCGAGCCTGTTCCCGATCATGACGGCCACGATGTCGGCGGTGCAGAACATTCAACTCGTCTACCTGCGCGCGGCGCGCAACTTCGGCGTCAAGCGTTGGACGTTGTTCACGAAAGTCATCTTCCCGGCGGCGATGCCGCAGATCATCACGGGCGTGCGGATCGCGCTCGGCGTCGCGTGGCTGGTGGTCGTGGCGGCGGAGATGATCGCGGTCAACTCCGGCCTCGGTTATCTCATCATTGACGCGCGCAACGCCGGGATGCGTTACGACCTCGTCGTCGCCGGGATGACGCTCATCGGGCTGATCGGGCTGTCGCTCGATCTCCTGGTGAGAAGGTTGGAGCATCTGGACGAGGTGCGCTGGGGCTTCAATAACTAGGCCGCGCGCCCGAATAACTAGACCGCGCGCGCCTGCGCCGAACTCCGACGACGCACAAACCGCTTCTTCACGCGCCTCGCTTCAGTTGAACGGAAGACCCGATCTTCATCCTGTTTCCTCAGACATTCAGTTAAGGCTTACACCAATGGACACGAACCACTCGGCGAAAATTGTCGTCCACGATCTGTGGAAGGAATACGCGGCGCATAAAAGGGCGGCGGAGCAGACGGACGACGCCAGCAACAGTTCCGTCCCCGTCCTGGAAGACATCAACCTGTCGGTCAACGACGGCGAGTTCGTCTGCATCGTCGGCCCGTCGGGTTGCGGCAAGTCAACTCTGCTGAACATCGTCGGCGGCTTTCTGGACGCCACGCGCGGCACGGTGCTGGTGGACGGCGCGCCCGTCACCGGGCCTGACTTGAGGCGCGTCTTCATCTTTCAGGAAAACGGCGTCTTCCCGTGGCTGACGGTGAAAGAGAATATCGGGTTCGGGCTGCACGGCAAGTCGGCCGAAGAGCGCGAGCGGATCGTGGCTCACTACGTGGAGATGGTCGGTCTGACGGGCTTCGAGAAGTCTTACCCGCGCGAACTGTCGGGCGGGATGAAACAGCGCGTCGAGATCGCGCGCGCCCTCGCCGCCGACCCCGACATCCTCTACATGGACGAGCCGTTCGGCGCGCTCGTCTTCCTCACCCGCCTGCGGATGCGCGCCGAGTTGGTCGAGATTTGGCAGCGCGAGAGAAAGACTGTTCTCTTCGTGACACATGACGTTGAAGAGGCCGTCCAACTATCCGACCGCGTCGTGGTGATGAGCAAGCGACCGGCCACCATCAGCACCATCATTGATGTCAAACTGCCGCGCCCGCGCGATCTGGATGCGCCGGAGTATCTGAGCATCCGCGACGAAATTTTCGAGGTGATGGGCATCGGTCATACCGAAGCCGCCACGACATCTTCGGGCAGCGCAGAGCCGGAGCGACCCGTGCGGAAGACGACGGCGGTTAACAGCCCGCTCCGCTCAAGGAAATTAGACGCCGACGTGATCATCATCGGCGGCGGCCCCGCCGGGTCTGTGCTCGGCACGTATCTGGGGCGCGCGGGCGTTGACCACCTCATCATTGACAAGGCGCACCACCCGCGCGCGCACGTCGGCGAGTCGCTCTCGTTCTCGACGACCGCCATCCTGAGAGAGATCAATTTCCTCCCCGTGATGGAGCGCGAGCAGTTCATCGTCAAGCGCGGCGTTTCGTGGACGACGTGGTACGAGCCGGAGCAGGTTGACATGAAGTTTGAAGAGATCGAGCCGGAGGGCTACGCCTATCAGGTTGATCGCGCCAAGTTTGACGAGTTGTTGCTGCGGTTCGCGCGCGAGCACGGGTCGCGCGTGTTTTCGGGGGCGGAGGTGGATCGCGTCAACTTCAACCGCGCCGGTCAAGCCACCGGCGTCACGGTCAAACTCGGCGGTTCGAGGTTCAATCTGAACGCGCGTCTGATCGTTGACGCGTCGGGACGGCAGGGCGTGCTGGGGCGGCAACTTAATTCGATCAAGCCGCTCTCGGACTTTCCGCAGTTCGCGGTGCATAGCTGGTTCACGGGCGTCGAGCGCGGCGCGGGCGCGACGGCGCATAACACGCATCTGCACCTGCTGCCGATCAAGAGGGGCTGGGCGTGGCAGATTCCGATCACCGACGAGATCACTTCGGTCGGGATCGTCTCAGGTCGCGATCATCACGTCAGGTCGGGCGAAGACGTGGAGCAGTTTTTCAAATGGACGGTTGACTTGAACCCGACGCTGGCCGCGCGGATGCGTGGCGCGAGCCGCCAGCGCGAACTCCGCATGGACGGCAACTACTGTTACCGCATGGAGCGTTTCGTCGGCGACGGCTGGCTGCTGATGGGCGACGCGGCCTTCTTCGTCGATCCGATCTTTTCCTCCGGCATCGGCGACGCACTCCACTCGGCCAGATTCGCGGCCGACGCGATCAACGCCGCGCTTGCCGCGAACGATCTCGGCGAAGCGAGCTTCCTCGATTACGAACGGCAGTTGCAGCGCGGCATGGCGGTCTGGCAAGACTTCGTGCATCTGTTCTACGAGACCGCCCCGATCTTCAGCAGCGTGCTGGCCGAGAGCGAGCACCGCGTTTCCATTCTGCGCGTCTGCGAAGGCGAGGTCTATTCCGACGAGGCCGCGCAGGCCGTGGCGCAACTGAAAATTGTCTTCGACGAAATTCTAGCCGACTCCTCACACCCGCACGCGCAATTCATCGCCGCGACGGCGACAAACGATGCGGTAGCACATCGCAATGAGTAACTTTCAAGAGCAAATAGCCGGACTGACGCCCGCGCAACTCGCGCTCCTGCAAGAGAAGCTCAAGGGGTTGAAGTCGGGTGCGGCGCAAGACGCCGGCATTACGCGCCGGACGCAACGCGATAGCGCGCCGCTCTCGTCCGCGCAGCAGCGCGCGTGGTTTCTCGACCAGTTGGAATCCGGCAGCCCCGCCTACAACCGCCCGGCGGTCTTCCGCCTCCGGGGCACACTCGATCTCAAGGTGTTGGAAGACAGTTTGACGGAGATCGTGAGGCGGCACGAAATCCTGCGCACGAGGTTCTCGGCCCGGAGCGACGGCCAACCCGTGCAGACCATTCTCCCCTGCGAGCACTTCGCGATTCCCGTCGAAGACCTCTCCGGCGTTCCCGCCAATTCCAGAGAAGAACGGATGCTGGAATTGATCAGGGAGGACGGCCAAAAAACTTTCAGCCTTGAACGAGGCGCGTTGCTCAGCGCGAAAGTGCTCCGGCTGGCCGAAGACGATCACGTGTTGCTCGTCAACATGCATCACATCGTCACCGACGGCTGGTCAATCGGCGTCTTCATACGCGAACTCGCGGCCTGCTACGAAGCTTACAGCACCGGCACACAGCCGCCCCTCGCCGAGTTGCCGATTCAGTATGCCGACTTCGCCGTCTGGCAGGAAGAGTGGCTGCGCGGCGAAGCCTTCGCTAAACAACTGGCTTACTGGAAGCGGCAGTTGGCGAACGCGCCCGACTTCTTCGAGTTGCCCGCAGACTATCCGCGCCCCGCCACGCAGACTTATCACGGCGCGGTCCTTCGCCTCGAAGCCGGTGCGGAACTAACGTCGCAACTCAAACAAACGGCGCGCGGCGAAGGCATGACGATGTTCATGCTGCTGCTCGCGGCCTTCGACACGCTGCTTCATCGCACGGCCGGACGCGAGGACATTCTCGTCGGGACGCCCATCGCCAACCGCAGCCGGCGCGAACTCGAAAATCTGATCGGGTTCTTCGCCAACACGCTCGTCATGCGCACGGACTTGAGCGGCGACCCGACTTTCCGCGAGTTGTTGAAGCGCGTGAAAGAGGTCGCGCTCGGCGCGCACGCGCATCAGGATTTGCCCTTTGAAAAATTGGTCGAGGAGTTGCACGTCGAGCGCGACTTGAGCCATCACCCGCTGTTTCAAGTGATGTTCGTGCTGCAAAATTCGCCGCTCCAACCGTTGACACTGTCGAGCCTGCAAGTCGAACCTTTGGAGGTCAGCAACCTGACGGCGAAGTTCGATCTGACGCTCATCATCACCGAGCAGCAGGGGCAACTCGTCTTCCGCTTCGAGTACAACACAGACCTGTTTGCGCCTGAGACAATCGAGCGCATGGCCGGTCACTTCCAAACCCTGCTGGCGGCCGTCCCTGCGAATCTTGAGCGGCACATCTCCGAGATTCCGTTGATGTCGGCGGGCGAGTTGGAGCGCGTGCTGGTGGAGTGGAACGGGACGCGCACCGCCTACCCTCACGACCGCTCGATCCAGGAACTATTCGAGGAGCAGGCGGAACAAACTCCCGACCGCGTGGCCGTCGTTTTTCAAAACGAGGAGTTGAGCTACGGGGAACTGAACCGTCGCGCGAATCAACTCGCGCATTACCTTGGGGCGCGGGGCGTCGAACCGGGCGCGCTCGTCGGTCTGTGCCTTGAGCGGTCGCCGGAAATGGTGTTGGCGATTCTGGGGATCCTCAAAGCGGGCGGCGCATACGTCCCGCTCGACGCGAGCTATCCGCCGGAACGCCTCGCCTTCATGTTGGAAGACATCCGCGCCGAGGTCTTGCTCACCGCGCGGCAGTTTGAAGATCGCTTTACGCCGCACGCCGCGCAGGTTATTCAACTGGACACGGATTGGGAAACAATCGCCGCGCAACCGGCGCACAACCCCGCGCTCGCATCCGATTCGCGCGCGACGGCTTACGTGATGTACACCTCCGGCTCGACCGGCCAGCCGAAAGGCGTGTGCGTCCCGCATCGCGCGGTGGTGCGGCTGGTGCGCGAGACGAACTACGTCGAACTGAATCCCGAAGAAGTCTTCTTACAATTCGCGCCGATCTCGTTCGACGCTTCCACGCTTGAGATTTGGGGCAGCCTCTTGAACGGCGCGCGTCTCGTGCTGATGCCGCAGGCCATGTCGTCGCTCGAAGAACTCGGACGGGCGATTCGCACGCACGGCGTCACGACGCTCTGGCTCACCGCCGGGCTGTTTCACCAGATGGTCGAGCATCAACTCGAAGAGTTGAAACACGTCCGGCAGTTGCTCGCGGGCGGCGACGTGCTCTCCGTGCCGCACGTCCAAAAATTTCTGCACGCGGCCGAAGGCAGCACGATCATCAACGGCTACGGCCCGACCGAGAACACGACCTTCACCTGTTGTCACCCGATGACGGACGGCGCGCGGATCAACTCCTCCGTGCCCATCGGTCGGCCGATCTCGAACACGCAGATTTACCTGCTCGACGGGCGACTCGAACCCGTTCCCGTCGGGGTCGTCGGCAGTCTCTACATCGGGGGCGACGGGCTTGCGCACGGTTATCTGAATCAGCCCGCGCTGACGGCCGAGAAGTTCATCCCGCACCCGTTCGCCGAAGAGCCGGGCGCGCGGCTCTACCAGAGCGGCGATCTGGCGCGCTACCGTGCGGACGGCACGGTCGAGTTTATCGGGAGGAAAGATCAGCAACTCAAGATACGCGGCTTCCGCGTCGAGTTAGGAGAGATTGAAGCCGTCCTGAGCCGCCACCCCGGCGTGCGAGAAGCCGTCGCCGTGGCGCGCGCCGAGCCTGACGGCGGCAAGCGCATCGTGGCTTACGTCGTCGGCGCGGAATCAAACGCGCCGCACGTCGCCGAGTTACGCAGTTATCTCAAACAGAAACTACCCGCGTACATGCTGCCCGCCCTCTACGTCATGCTGGACGTGTTGCCGCTAACGCCGAACGGGAAAGTTGATCGCGCGGCGTTGCCCGCGCCCGAAAGTTCCGCGGCGACGGATGCCGGGGAGAACTACGTCGAGCCGCGTGACGGCATCGAGGAACTCGTCGCGGGCATCTGGGAAGAAGTGCTCGGCGCGGGGCGCGTCGGCGTCTTCGACAACTTCTTCGACCTCGGCGGTCATTCGCTTCTGGCGATGCGCGTCGTGACGAGGATCAGAAAGACCTTCAACGTCGAACTTGGCGTGCGCGCGCTCTTCGAGCACCCGACGGTGGCCTCGTTGTCGCGGCATATCGCGGCGGCCATCGGCGGAGGCGGCGAGGTGGAAGGCAGCGACAAGATCGAGCATGTGAATCGTGACGCGGGCGTGCCGCTCTCCTTCGCGCAGGAGCGGCTCTATTTCATGGAGCAACTCGCGCCGGGTAGCCCCATCTACAACGTGCCGGTCGCTTATCGCGCCGAGGGCGAGTTGAATCTGACAGCGTTGGAGCGAAGCATCGCCGCCGTCGTCGCACGGCACGAGACGCTGCGCACGGAGTTCAAGGCAGTCGAAGGCGACGTGTTGCAGTTCGTCGCGGAACACGTCGAGTGCCGGATGGAGTTGATAGACCTCTCCGGCCTCGCAGAAGACGAGCGCGAGCGGGAAGCGCAACGACTGTCAGTCGAAGAGGCGCGCGGCGGCTTTGATCTCACCGCCGCCCCACTGCTCAGGGCGAAGGCGTTGCGGCTGTCCAACGAGCAGCACCTGCTCTTGATCACGATGCACCACCTCGTCACCGACGGCTGGTCAATGAACGTCCTTATGCGCGAGTTGGCCGCTGGCTACAAGGCTTTCAGCCGCGACGCCGAGCCACAGTTGCCGGAACTGCACGTGCAGTATGCCGACTATGCCGCGTGGCAGCGCGAGCGTCTGCGCGGCGAAATCGGGAACGCGCAACTCGATTACTGGAAGCGGCAGTTGGCCGATGCCCCCGGCGTGTTGGAGTTGCCGACGGACGCGGAGCGACCTGCGTTGCAGACCTTCAAAGGCGACACGCAACGCTTCGAGATCGACGCGGAACTCACGGGGCGTCTCAAACAACTCGGCCGCGAACAGGGCGCGACGTTGTTTATGACGCTCCTTGCGGCCTTCAACGTGCTGCTCTCACGCTACAGCGACCAAGAAGACATCCTCGTCGGCACGCCGGTCGCCAACCGCAACCGCGTGGAGGTGGAGAACCTCGTCGGCCTGTTCGTCAACACGCTCGCGTTGCGTGCGCGGCTCGATGCGAACATGAACTTCCGTCAGTTGCTCGAACAGATGCGGGAGACGTGTCTGGCAGCCTACGCGCATCAGGACACGCCGTTCGAGAGACTGGTCGAAGAGTTGCAGCCGGAGCGCAGTCTCAGTCGCCACCCTCTGTTTCAGGTCGTGTTCAGTTTGGAGAACGAACCGAATCAGGTGATTGAGTTCGACGGCGCACGGTTGATGCCGCGAAAGATCGAGACGCAGACTTCGAAGTTCGATCTCTTCCTCCAACTTAACGAGGAAGGTGATCATTTGCAGGGCAGATTGGTTTATAGTTCAGACCTCTTCGAGGCCAGCACCATCGGCTGCATGCTCCGGCACTTCGATAAGTTATTGCAGAGTGTGGCGGCCGACCCCGACGCGCGCCTCGTTGAACTTGACATGCTGCTCGAAGAGGAACGGGCGCTGCTCGGCGGCGCGCACGAGATAGACGAGTTTGAAACGAATCTTTCCGAAGGCAAAGACTAGGAGACTTGTGATGAGTAGTGACGAGAGAGAAGACAACACGATCTACAAGGTGGTGGTGAACCACGAAGAGCAATATTCCATCTGGCCTGCGGATCGAGAGAACGCCCTCGGCTGGAACGACGCGGGCAAGAGCGGCACGAAGCAAGAGTGCCTCGCCTACATCGAAGAGGTGTGGACGGACATGCGCCCGCTCAGTTTGCGGAAGAAGATGGAAGAGTCCGGCGGTTAAGTTTGCTCGCGGCGGGCGGCTGGCTTTGAGTTCGGCGCTCTCATTTTACGTTTGCGAGATGGTGAGTCTTGAGTAGGCGTATGCCAATTTATAAGAGCCTGTTCGGCACGGTAGTTTTTTTGTTGCTCGCGAAAGCCGGGTGCACTCCGGTGACGAACCTCGCGCCGCCCGAATTGCCGAAGCCTGCGGTTAACGCCGGGCAACCGGAACTGAACGCGCGCGGCGTGGCGGAGAGCGCGGCGGGGCAAGCGCCCGCGTCGCTGCGATTCGCTTCCGGCGCAAGCGCGCGGGGCATCCCTTATGAGGTCAACGCGAACAAGATTTATCTCTCGGCCAAGGTCAACAACACCGCCCCCCAGTGGTTCATCCTCGACAGCGGCGCGGCCTTCAACGTGGTGGACGAAGATCAGGTGAAGACGCTCGGCCTCAGTTTGAGCGACGTCTCCGAGGTCAGAGGGGCAGGAGAGCAATCCGTCAACATCGCCACCGGGTCGGCGATCAAGATAGATTTGCCGGGCGTGGAGATTAACGAACCGAGCGTCACCGTCCTCCCCGTCAGCGCTTCGATAGCCAGCTTCGAGGGACGCAGGGTTGACGGCCTGCTCGGCTACGACTTCTTCAAACGATTCGTCGTCGAAATAGACTACGCCGCGCAACGCCTCAATCTGTACGACCCGCAGCAGTACAACTACACGGGCGCGGGCGAGGCGATCCCGCTCGATATCAACAAGGGACACGTCTTCATCTCCGCCACCCTGTCGCTGCCGGACGGTAAGTCGGTCATGGTTGATTTGCTCGTGGACACGGGCTTTCGCACGGGACTCACGCTGAACACTCCGTTCGTCAACGAGCACCGACTGCTCGCGAGCGTGCCGAAGAAGTTAGACCCGGTGAAGGCCGTCGGGGTCGGCGGCGAGTACAAGATCGCCGTGGCGCGCATCAAGAGCCTCAAGCTCGGTCGGCACACGATCAACTCTCCGGTGGTCGGCCTGTCGCGGGCGGAGAGCGGCGTGTTGTCCGGCGGCAACTACGCAGGGATCATCGGCGCGGAAATCCTGCGGCGGTTCAAAGTGATCTTCGACTACTCGCGCCGACGCATGATCATCGAGCCGAACGCGCACTTCGATCAACCGCACGACTACGACAAGAGCGGCCTCTTGCTGCGCGCCGTGGGGAAGAATTTTAACTCCTTCAAAGTTCATCAAGTGATCGAGAACTCCCCGGCGGCCGAGGCCGGGTTGCGCGAAGGCGACACGCTCGAAGCCGTCAACGGCACGCCCGCCGCGACCTTCACGCTCGAACAACTGCGGCGCAACTTCGCGCAGCCCGAGGGCACGGAATACCGCCTGCGCGTCAGCCGCGAAGGAAAGTTGACCGAGACCAGGTTGAGACTACGAAGACAGGTATAACGTCGTCTGAAAGATTGCGAAGACAGGTATCACGTCATCTGAAATCCGCTCTTTGATAATTCCCATGAACGATCACGAACTGACCGCCGCCGGGCTGGCTGCGGTTGAAGACCTTCCGCGCGACGAGCCGCGCGCGTCTCGTCTGCCCCCGCATCTCGCCCCGCTCGCGGGCGGGGAGTGGGCGGTCTGGCGCACCTTCGCCTTGCGGGGCGCGGGCTTTCCCGCGAAGCAAGTGCTCAAGCTGTCCGCCTCCGAATGTGCCGCCGTCGCGGACGAGGCCGCGCGCGCGGAAGCAGAGTTGCGCCAGATCGCGGCGGAGTCGTTGCAGGCGCTCAGCCGCGCACGCTCGAACGCCGACGGCGCGATGCTCGACCGTCTCGACAAGTCGAGCAAGAAAATTAAACGGGGACTGCCGCCGGAACTGCCCGAAGGCGTCGAGCAACGACAGGCTCTCACGGAACGCTGGCACGCGGCGAACGCGCGTGCCGAAGCGGCGCGGGCGGAATTTGAACAAGCCTTCAAGATTGGCGTGGATAACATCTCGCAGGCGATCCGCGAAGCGGTCGGCGAACGGCAGTTTCACGAGGCGGTGGTCTGGCAGAACCGTCGCGTGTGGCGCAGCGCGGTCGAGCCGTTGCTGCGCCAGAAGGACGACGCCGACGCCAACACGCGCGACTCGAAATCGCGGCAGCATCAGGAGGTGGTCGCCAGCTACGTCCAGCGCTACTGCGTCAAGAACGACACCATCGGTTTCTTCGGCCCGGTCGGTTGGGGCGAGTTCGCTCCGCAGGGTGCGCCGTTGACGGTGAAGCCGGGTCGGAGTTTGATCGCGCAGCGAAATATCTATTTTGAATCGTGGGGCATTGATGCGCTCGCCGCATCGCTGGCAAGCGACAAAGCGCGCAAGCCTTGGCTCGCCCCACGCCGGATGCCGTTCATCGGCGTGCGCGACGGCGCGCTCTACCTGCCGGGAAACAGTTCGCTCAAACTTTCAGAGGCAGAGGCGGCCGTGGTCGAGGCTTGCGACGGCGAACGAACGGCGCGCGAGTTGGCTCTCGAACTGATGCAAGTTCCCTCGCTCGGACTCAAGAGCGAGGCGGAAGTTTACGGCCTACTCGAATCGCTCAACGCTAAAGGGATCGTCGCGTGGACGCTCGAAGTTCCCGTTGACCGGCACGGCGAGCGCAAGCTGCGACGACTGATCGAACGGATCGAAGACGCGCCTCTGCGCGAGTCCGCACTCGCCGCCCTCAACGAACTCGAAGCGGCGCGCGCGGCCGTCGCCGACGCGGCGGGCGACCCGGAACGTCTCGACGCCGCGCTCGACGAACTGGAGGTGAAGTTCAGCCGCCTGACCGGCGCGGCGGCGACCAGAGGCGCGGGGCAGACATACGCGGCGCGCACGCTCATCTACGAAGACTGCCGCCGCGATGTTGAAGTCGCGGTCGGGCCGCAGCTTTTGCAAGCGCTCGAACAGCCCCTCGCGTTGCTCCTCCAGAGCGCGCGTTGGGTGACGTACGAGGTGGCCGCGCGTTACCGCAAGACCTTCGCCAACATCTACGCCGAGCTGGTGAAAAAAGGCGGCTCGAAAGAAGTCAGCGCGACGGACTTCTGGATCAAGGCCGATCAATTTCTCTATAAAGACGGGACGCGTGTGGCCGATACGGTCATCCCCGATTTTCAAAAAAAATGGGCGGACGTGCTCGCACTCCCGCCGGACGAGAAGCAGGTCAACTACTCGTGCGAAGAGTTGCGGGGGCGCGTGGGCAGGGCGTTCGCCGCGCCGCATCCCGGTTGGTCAACCGCGCGCAATCACAGCCCCGACATCATGCTCGCCGCCGCCAGCGCCGAAGCCGTCGAGCGCGGCGATTACCAGTTGGTGATGGGCGAGATTCACATCGGCTTCAACAACATCAACAGCAGCGTCTTCGTCCCCCAACACCCGCGCCCGGAGGAAATTCATCAGGCGGTCGAGGCAGACTTCCCAGACCCCCGGCTCGTGCCCATCCTCCCGCGCTACTGGCCTGAGATGTCCGGGCGCATCAGCTTCGATCACGTCTCGCCGAAAAACTATCGCCTGCTCGTCACGCACGACGCGTGCGGCGTCCCGAAGTCGCAGGCGTTGCCTATCGGCTCGCTCGTCGTCACGGAGACGGGCAATGGATTGATCGTCAGGGATCGTGAGAACCGCGTGCGCTTCGGCATCATCGAGGCGTTCGCGGAATCGCTGTCGAGCCACGTCATCAACGTCTTCAGCATGTTGCCGCCCGGCGGACACACGCCGCGCGTGACGATAGACCGCCTGGTCGTCTGCCGCGAGTCGTGGCGTTTCAAGCCCGCGGAGTTTGAGTTCGCTTACGAGAAAGACGAAGCCGCGCGCTTTCTCGCCGCCCGCCGCTGGCGGCTCGAACACGAGTTGCCGCGCTTCATGTTCGTCAAAACGAAGGTCGAAAGAAAACCCTTCTATCTGGATTTGGACAGCCCCGTCTACGTCAACATCTGCGCCAAGGCGATTCGCCGCGCGCATGAAAGCAGCAGCCATGCGAAGTCGCCGATTACGTTGACCGAGATGATTCCCGATCACGGGCAGGCGTGGCTGCCGGACGCCGCAGACAAACGTTACACCAGCGAACTCCGGATCGTGGCCGTTGACCTGACACACCGCCGCGCCCCGGACGCACGCCACTGACCGAAGCGACCGACGCCGCACTCGCTTTGGTTAGCATCAGCAAATCAACACAACTCTCTACGCAGTCGTCGCTTCAGGCCGGGAGCGTCCGACTGCCCGCCCACACGTCCAACAATTCAGCCACACGCCGAACTGTGCCGCGACGGCCATCAACAACGAACGAATCAGAGGTGGAAGATGAACAAATTAAGGAGAAGGTTTCTCAGCCAGCATCTCGAAAGAGAGAAAGATTACTGGCTGAGAAAATTGTCCGGCGACTTCAACGTCGCGGGACTCCCTCTCGATTTCATCCGGCCTGATGTTCACGGCGACCGCACGGAAACGGTCGGCTTCGACATCGCACCAGAGCACGCGGGAAAAATTTTGGAGGCCGCCGACGGTCAAGAGCCGTTGCTCCTCGCGCATCTTTTAACGGCGATGAAGATTTGCCTCGCCAAGTATAACGACGCGGAGGACGTGTTCGTCGGCACGACGATCCACGAGCGCAACCGCGAGGACGCGCTGCTCAATAAAGTGCTCGCGTTGCGCACGCGCGTCGGCGGCGACGCGACGCCGCGAGAGTTGCTGCGAGACGTCCAGCGCACTCTGTACGACGCCTACAAACATCAGAAGTACCCGTTTGAATCAATCCTCGAACATCTCAACCTGACGGCCGAAGCCGCGCCCCGCTTCGGCGTGGTCGTGTTGCTGGACACCATCAACAACAAGGAGAACATCCGCGAGCTACAACACGATCTCACTGTCACCTTCTCGCATGCGAACGATGCGATCAACGGCGTCATCGAATACAACCCGGAGCTATTCAAACGAGAGACTATCGAAGCGTTCGCCGCGCGCTACGCTCAAGTGTTGCGCAGCGTGCTGGATTCGCCCGACCGCAAAATTTCAGAGATCAGCCTGCTTTCCGAAGACGAGCGGCGACAGTTAATCCACGATTTCAACGACACGCGGAGCGATTACCCCAAACATCAAACGATCCCCGAACTGTTCGAGGAACAAGCGGCGCGCACGCCCGACGCCGCGGCCTTGGTCTTCCAAGAGGAACAACTGACTTACCGCCAACTCAACGAGCGGGCGAATCAACTTGCGCATCACTTACGCAGTCTCGGCATCGGCGCGGAGGTGTTAGTTGGGTTATGCGTCGAACGATCAGTTGAAATGATCGTCGGGCTGTTGGCGATCTTGAAAGCGGGCGGGGCGTATGTGCCGCTCGACCCGCAATACCCGCAAGAGCGTCTCGCCTTCATGCTCGAAGACACCAACGCGCCCGTGCTGCTGACGCAGGAACGGTTGGTCGCATCCGTGCCCGCGCATCAGGCGCAAGTCGTGCATCTGGATACGCAGTGGGACGAGATCGCGCGACGCTCGACGGACAATCTGCACGGCCTGTCTCGGCCGGATAATCTGGCTTACATCAGTTACACCTCCGGCTCGACGGGTCGCCCCAAGGGCGTCAGCGTCGTTCACCGCGCCGTGGTGCGCCTCGTCAAAGAGACTAACTACGTTGAGTTCAAAGCGGGCGACAGCTTTCTACAGTTAGCGCCGATCTCGTTTGACGCTTCGACGTTCGAGATATGGGGCAGTCTCTTGAACGGCGCGCGGCTCGTCGTCATGCCCCCGCCCGCGCCCACCTTGACCGAGTTGGGCGCGGCCATCACACGCCACGAGATCACGACGCTGTGGCTGACGGCCGGGCTGTTCAACTTGATGGTTGACGAGCGCGTGGAGAGCCTCGCCCCGGTGCGCCAACTGCTGGCCGGAGGTGATGTCTTGTCTGCCGCGCACGTGCGGAGGTTCTTGCGCGCGGCCGAAGGCGGCACGCTCATCAACGGCTACGGCCCGACCGAGAACACGACCTTCACCTGTTGCCACCCGGTTACGAGCGGGACGGAACTCGAACGCTCCGTGCCTATCGGTCGCCCGATCTCCAACACACAGACGTATGTGCTCGACAGGTATTTGCAACCCGTGCCCGTCGGCGTGACGGGCGAACTCTACACGGGCGGCGACGGCCTTGCCCGCGGCTACCTGAATCAACCGGCACTCACGGCCGAGCGCTTCATCCCGAATCCATTCAGCACGGACGGCGGCGCGCGTCTCTACAACACGGGCGACCTTGCGCGGCTTCGCGCAGACGGCGTGGTCGAGTTTGTTGGGCGCAGAGACACACAGGTGAAGCTGCGCGGCTTCCGCATCGAGTTGGGCGAGATCGAGGCGGCGTTGAACGCGCACGCCGAAGTGCGCGAGAGCGTCGTCGTCATGCGCGAGGACGCGAACGGGGAGAAGCGTCTGATGGCCTACGTCGTCGCCGAGGGCGCGCAGTTGCCGCGCCCGGCCGAGTGGCAGAGTTATCTCAAACAGAGCTTGCCGGAATACATGATCCCGTCCGCGTTCGTGACGCTGGAGAGTTTGCCGCTGACGGCGAACGGGAAGATTGACCGACGCGCGTTGCCGGAGCCGGAAGCGGCGCAGACGGAAACGACGGGCGAGGGTTTCGTCGAACCGCGCAACGAGATCGAATCGCTCATCGCGGGCATCTGGGCGAACGTGTTGCGGCTTGAGCGCGTGAGCGTCAACGACGACTTCTTCGAGATCGGCGGTCACTCGTTGCTGGCGACGCGCGTGATGTTGCGCGTGCAGCAGGTGTTCGGCGTCGAGCTGGCACTGTGGCAGATGTTCGAGCGTCCGACGGTGGCGGGCTTGGCCGCGGCGGTCGAAGCGGCGTCGAGCGAGGGGCGACGCGCGCCGCAGATCGAAGCGGTGGAGCGACCCGAACGCATCCCGCTCTCGTACGCGCAGCAGCGTCTGTGGTTTCTCGACCGCTTCATGCCGGGCACGCCGCTCTACAACGTCTACGTCGCCTTCGAGCTAAGCGGCGCGCCGAACCTTCACGCGCTTGAGCGCGCCCTGAACGAGATCGTCAGGCGGCACGAAGTTCTGCGCACGACCTTCCCGTCCGTGCATGGACAACCGGCGCAACACATCGTCGCGAACGCTCCGCTCAGTTTGAAACTGGAAGAACTCGGCGACGTGCCCGCGGCAGAGCGCGAGAGCGTGGCCGCGAAACTGATCGCCGAAGAGTCTCTGCGTCCCTTCGATCTGGAACGCGGCCCGCTCCTCGTGCGCGCCGTGCTGGTCAACAAGGGCGAGGGCGCGGTGTTGCTCTTGACGATGCATCACATCATCGCCGACGGTTGGTCTCTGGATGTCCTCAGCGGTGAGTTGAACGCGCTCTACAGGGCTTTCGCCGAAGGGCGTCCGTCGCCGCTCGCGGAGTTGAACATACAGTATGCCGACTACGCCCTGTGGCAGCGGGACTGGCTGCGCGGCGAGGTCTTAGAGCGGCAACTCGACTACTGGCGGCAGCAGTTGGACGGCGCGCCCACCGTGCTCGAACTCCCCGCCGACAAACCACGCCCCGCGTCTCAGACCTTTCGCGGCGCGCGCCATTCTTTCGTCATCCCCGAAGCCGCGCGCGAGTCGCTCGACGCAAATTTGACGGCGCTCGGCCGGAGCGAGAACGCGACGTTGTTCATGACGCTCTTCGCGGCCTTCAACGCGCTGCTCGCGCGCTACACCGGCCAGCGAGAGATTCTCGTCGGCACGCCGGTCGCCAACCGCAACCGCGCCGAGGTGGAAGACCTGATCGGGTTCTTCTCCAATACGCTCGCGCTGCGGACGAATCTGGAAGGCGATCCGAGTTTCCGCCAGTTGGTGCGACGCGTGCGCGAGGGGGCGTTGGGAGCTTACGCGCATCAGGACGTGCCGTTCGAGCGGCTCGTCGAAGAACTGGCGGAGGAGCGCGACTTGAGTCGCTCGCCGCTCTTTCAAGTTCTCTTTAGTTTGGAGAACACGAAAGCGAGGACGGGCGCGGCGGCGGATTTGACGCTGAACACGTTGAGGGTGGAGACGGGCACGGCCAAAGTTGATCTCGCGCTCTACATGCTCGACACGGAGCAAGGTCTGCGTGGCGCGTTCGAGTACAGCACCGATCTCTTCGAGGCGGAAACCATCGCGCGCCTCAGCGGGCACTTTCTCACTTTACTCGCAGCCGTCGCCGCCAACCCCGATCTGCGGCTGTCGGAGATGCCCCTGCTCACCTCTGCCGAGCGGCAACAACTGCTCGACGCTTACAACGACACCGTTCGCGCCTACCCGCACCATCAAACGATCCCCGAACTGTTCGAGGAACAGGCCGCGCGCACGCCCGACGCGATTGCCTTAGTCTTCCAAGATGAACAACTAACTTACCGCCAACTCAACGAGCGGGCGAATCAACTGGCGCATCACCTGCGCGACTTAGGAGTCGGCGCGGAGGTGTTGGTCGGGTTATGCGTCGAACGATCAGTAGAGATGATCGTCGGGCTATTGGCTATTTTGAAGGCGGGCGGGGCGTATGTGCCGCTCGATCCGCAGTACCCGCAAGAGCGTCTCTCGTTCATGCTGGCGGACACGGGCGTCTCTGTGTTGCTCACGCAGAAGCACCTGCTCGACGCGCTGCCGCCTTCGCACGCGTTGATTGTAGAGATGGATTCGGAGTGGGGGAGCATCGCCGAACACGACAGGCAAAATCTCGTCGGCACGACGACGCCCGACGCGCTCGCCTACGTCATCTACACGTCGGGTTCGACCGGCACGCCGAAAGGCGTCAGCGTCGAGCATCGCAACGTCGTGCGGTTGGTCAAAGAGAACGAGTACGCGCGCCTCGACGCGGACGAGGTGCTGCTTCAGTTAGCCCCGATCTCGTTCGACGCCTCGACGTTCGAGATTTGGGGCAGTCTCTTGAACGGCGCGCGCCTCGTCGTCGTGCCTCCGCATCAACCATCGCTGGAAGAGTTGGGCGCGGCCGTCGCACGCCACGGGATCACGACGCTGTGGCTGACGACGGGGTTGTTCCACTTGATGGTTGACGAGCGCGTGGAAGACTTGCGCCGCGTGCGGCGGTTGCTCACCGGCGGCGACGTGGTGTCGCCCGCGCACGTCCAGAAGTTTCTGCGCGAAGCCGACGGTTGCACGCTCGTCAACTGCTACGGCCCGACCGAGAACACGACCTTCACCACATATTATCCGATGAGCGCGGTCGAGGGGTTCGCTCATTCCGTCCCCATCGGGAAGCCGATCATCAACACGCAAGTTTACCTGTTGGACGAGCACTTGCAGCCCGTCCCCACAGGGCTGCGGGGCGAACTCTACACGGGTGGCGAAGGCGTCGCGCGCGGCTATCTGAATCGCCCGGAACTGACCGCCGAGCGGTTCGTGCCGAACCCGTTCGGCAACGTGCCGGGCGCACGTTTGTACCGCACGGGCGATTTGTGCAGGTTCGCAAGCGACGGCCAGATAGAGTTTCTGGGGCGCAGCGACAATCAAGTCAAGCTCCGCGGCTTCCGCATCGAACTCGGCGAGATCGAATCGGCGCTCGCCCGTCACGAAGAGGTGAAAGAGGCAGTCGCGTTAATCCTGAGAGATGAGACGAGCGGCGACAAGCGCATCGTCGTCTACGTGGTGGCGGCGCGGGAAGGCGGCGTCGGCGTTGACGAGTTGCGCGGCTACCTCAAGGGGCAGTTGCCCGATTACATGATCCCTGCGGCGTTCGTCATGCTGGACGAGATGCCGCTGACGGCGAACGGCAAGATTGATCGCGCCGCGCTCCCCCACCCCGACAGCATCGAGGGCGTGGAAGAAGAAGCGGAACGCGCCGCCGCGCGCACTGGGATCGAAGAGATCGTGGCGGGCATCTGGATGCGCGTGCTCGACGTCAATTCCGTCGGGATGCACGACAGCTTCTTCGACGTGGGCGGCCACAGCTTGCTGGCGACGCAGGTGGTGTCGAGATTGAGAGAGGCGTTGGGCGTCGAACTCGAAGTGCGCAGTCTCTTCGAGAACCCGACGGTGGCGGAACTGGCCGAGGCCATCGCGACCGCGCTGCGCGGCGGCGAGCGAGTCGAGGCCGAGCCGGTGCGGCGCGCGAACCGCAAGCGGCAGCCGCTCGTGCTCTCCTACGGCCAACAACGTCTCTGGTTTCTGCACCAGTTGATGCCCGGCACGCACCTCTACAACGTCCCCATGCATTACCTCCTGCAAGGCGAACTCGACGTGGCCGCGTTGGAAAAGAGTTTCACCGAGATCGTCCGTCGCCATGAGGTGTTGCGGACGCGCATCGGCATGGCGGGCGGGCAACCCGTGCAGATCATTGACAAGCCGCGGCGACAGCAATTCGAGATCGTTGACTTGAGCACGACGCAATCGCCGCAGGAGCGACGGGCGCAACTCGAAGGGGAGATGCGCGCGCTGTGGGAGCAGCCTTTCGATCTCGAACGCGGCCCTCTCTTCCGCGCCAAACTCATCCGCTATGGCAGGCAAGAGCACCGTCTGCTGTTGACCATGCACCACATCATCTCGGACGGTTGGTCGGTCAGTTTGTTGACGCGCGAACTGGCGACGCTCTACGAAGTTTTCCGCAACGGCGACGAGTCGCCGCTGGAAGATTTGCCGATCCAGTATGCGGACTACGCCGTCTGGCAGCGGCAGCCGCAACGCGAAAAGGTCTTGGAGAAACAACTCGACTACTGGCGGCAGCAGTTGGCCGACGCCCCGACCGTGCTCGAACTGCCCGCCGACAAACCGCGCCCCGAAGTGGAGACGCACAAAGGCGCGAGCGTTTATTTCAGCGTCAACGAAGAGGTGCGCGCGGGGTTGAAGAACATCAGCCGCGAAGAGAGCGCGACGTTGTTTATGACGCTCCTTGCGGCGTTCAACGCGCTGCTCGCGCGCTACAGCGGACAGGAAGACATTCTCGTCGGCACGCCGGTCGCCAACCGCAACCGCGCCGAGGTGGAAGACTTGATCGGCTTCTTCTCCAACACGCTCGCGCTGCGTGTGAAGCCGCAGGCGCGGCTGACTTTCCGGCAACTGTTGAAGCAGGTGAAAGAGGTGTGTCTCGGCGCGTACGCGCATCAGGACGTGCAGTTCGAGAAGTTGGTTGAGGAGTTGGGGGTGGAGCGAGATTTGAGTCGCTCGCCGCTCTTCCAGATCATGTTCAGCTTGGAGAGTCGCGCGGCGAAAGTGTTGGAACTATCGAACCTGAAAATCAGCCCGACGGTGTTGGACAACGAGACTTCCAAGTTCGATCTGTCGCTCGGCCTGTTCGAGACCGAGCGGGAACTGCACGGCGCGTTCGAGTACAGCATTGATCTCTTCGAGGCGGAGACGGTCGAACGCATGGCCGGGCACTTCCGCACCCTGCTGGCCGCCTTGATCGCAAACCCCGACGCGCGGCTCTCGGAACTGCCCCTGCTCACGCCCGACGAAACACGACTCTTCGACGCGTGGAACGACACCGGGCGCGACTACCCGCAGCATCGCGCGATGCACGAGTTGTTTGAGGAGCAAGCTGCGCGCACGCCCGACGCCGTGGCCTTGGTCTTCCAAGAGGAACAACTAACCTACCGGGAACTCAACGAGCGAGCGAATCAACTGGCGCATCACCTGCGCGACTTGGGAGTCGGCGCGGAGGTGTTAGTTGGGTTATGCGTCGAACGCTCGGTGGAGATGATCGTCGGGCTGTTAGCCATCTTGAAAGCGGGCGGGGCGTATGTGCCGCTCGACCCGCAATACCCGCAAGAGCGTCTCGCCTTCATGCTGGCAGACACGCGCGCGCCCGTCCTGCTGACGCAGGAACGGTTGGTCGCATCCGTGCCCGCGCATGAGGCGCAAGTCGTGCGTCTGGATACGCAGTGGAGCGACATCGCGCGGCACGCGAAAGACAATTTGCCGGTGAGCACTGCGCCCGCAGATTTGGCTTACGTGATCTACACCTCCGGTTCGACGGGCAGGCCGAAAGGCGTCGCCATCGAGCACCGCAGCGCGACCACCTTCCTGCACTGGGCGTCGGAGGTCTTCCCCGAACACGCGCTCGCGGGCGTGCTGGCTTCGACTTCGATCTGCTTCGATCTGTCGGTCTTCGAGATTTTCGCGCCGCTCAGCCGGGGCGGCAAGATCATCCTCGCGGAAAATGCCCTCGCGCTCCCCACGCTGCCCGCCGCCGCAGAGGTGACTTTAATCAACACCGTGCCTTCGGCCATCGCCGAGTTGGTGCGTATGAACGGCATCCCCGGTACGGTGCGGACGGTGAATCTGGCGGGCGAGGCGCTCAAGCTCTCGCTCGTGCAAGAAGTCTATAAGCAACCGACCATCAACCACGTCTTCAATCTCTACGGGCCGTCCGAAGATACGACTTACTCAACCTTCACGCTCGTCGAGCGAGGACAGGCCACGGCCGTCACCATCGGCCGCCCCGTGGCGAAGACGCAAGTCCACCTGCTCGACGCGCACCTGCAACCCGTGCCGCGCGGCGTGGCGGGCGAGTTGTGTCTCGGCGGCGAAGGTCTCGCTCGCGGCTATCTCAACCGTCCCGAACTGACGGCGGAGAAGTTCATCCCCAACCCGTTCAGCCGCGCGGCGGGCGCGCGTCTCTATCGCACGGGCGACCTCGCGCGTTACCGGCCTGACGGCGAGATCGAGTATCTGGGGCGCGTGGATCATCAGGTCAAGCTCAGGGGGTTCCGCATCGAGTTGGGCGAGATCGAAGCCGCGCTCGTGAAGTACGCCGGAGTCCGCGAGGCGGTGGTCGTCGTGCGTGAAGACGCGGCGGGCGATAAGCGTCTGGTGGCTTATCTCGCGGCGCAGCCGGAGCACGCGCCTTCCGTCAATGAGGTGCGCGATTACCTGAAAGAGAAACTGCCGCACTACATGATCCCGTCGGTCTACGTGATGTTGGCGGCGTTGCCGTTGACGCCGAACGGGAAGGTGAACCGCGCGGCCTTGCCCGAACCCGACGAGGCGCGACCCGAACTGGCCGCCTCTTACGTCGTGCCGCGCACACAGGCCGAAACCGCCGTGGCCGCCGTCTGGCAAGAGATACTCCGCGTCGAGCACGTCGGCGTCAACGACAACTTCTTCGATCTCGGCGGCCACTCGCTGCTCATGGTGCAGGCTCACGCCAAGCTGCGCGAGTCTTTCGAGCGACCCGAACTCTCTGTGATTGACCTGTTCAAGTATCCGACGGTGAGCGCGCTCGCGAAGTTTCTGAGCCGCGAAGATGAGAGCGACGCGCCCGCGCCGACGACGCCCGCGCCCGGTGTCGCCGCCGAAGCGGCCGCGCCCGCGACGACAGAGGTCGCCGCCGCCACCACGAGCGCGCAACGGGAGTCTGCGATTGCGATCATCGGGATGGCCGGGCGTTTCCCCGGCTGCCGCGATCTCGAAGAGTTCTGGGAGAAACTCAAAAACGGGGTGGAGTTGATTTCGACTTTCTCGGACGAAGAACTGGCGGGGCACGCGTTTGACCCGGCGTCGCTCGACGATCCGAACTTCGTCAAAGCAGGCTCGGTGGTGGAAGACGCCGACATGTTCGACGCTTCGTTCTTCGACATGAATCCGCGCGAAGCCGAGATCACAGACCCGCAGCACCGCCTGTTTCTCGAATGTGCGTGGCAAGCGCTCGAAGAGGCGGGCTATGACTCGCTTCGCTACGAAGGGCGCATCGGCGTCTACGCCGGGACGAGCTTGAGCGGCTACCTGCAAAACATCTACGCGAACCCGGAAGTGATGCGCGCGGCGAACCCCTACCAGATCATCATCGGCAACGATAAAGACTACCTGCCGACGCGCATCTCATACAAGCTCAACCTCAAAGGGCCGAGCCTCAACATCCAGACCTCTTGCTCGACGTCGCTCGTCGCCGTGCATCTGGCCTGCCGTAGTTTGCTGCACGGCGAATGCGAGATGGCGCTGGCCGGGGGCATCTCGATCCGCACGCCGCAAAAGACCGGCTACTACTATCAAGAGGGCGGGATCAACTCGCCCGACGGGCACTGCCGCGCGTTCGACGCGGGTGCGCAAGGGACTGTGCCCGGCAACGGCGGCGGCCTCGTCCTCCTCAAACGACTCTCCGACGCGCTCAAAGGCGGCGACACGATCCACGCCGTCATCCTCGGCTCGGCGATCAACAACGACGGCTCGGAGAAAGTGGGCTTCACCGCGCCGAGCGTCGCCGGGCAGGCCGAGGTGATCGCGAGCGCACAACGCGCCGCCGGGGTCAGTCCCGACACGCTCACCTACATCGAAGCGCACGGCACGGGCACGCCGCTCGGCGATCCAATCGAACTCGCCGCGCTGACGCAAGCCTTCCGCGCGCAGACTGCGAAGCGCGACTTCTGCGGCGTCGGCAGTCTCAAGACGAACCTCGGACACCTCGACGCGGGCGCAGGCATCGCCGGTCTGATCAAGACGGTGCTGGCGTTGAAGCACCGGATGATTCCGCCGAGCCTGCACTTCGAGCAGCCCAACCCGCAGGTCAATCTCGAAGACAGCCCCTTCTACGTAAACCGGATGCTGCGCGAGTGGATCACGGAAGGACTGCCGCGTCGCGCGGGCGTCAGTTCCTTCGGCATCGGCGGCACGAACGCGCACGTCGTCGTCGAAGAGTCGCCCCGCACTGGGACTCGACCCGCCAACGACGACGACGGCTCACACCTGTTGCTCCTGTCGGCGAAAACCAAGACCGCGCTCGAACAGATGACCGTCGGCTTGCTCGCACACCTCAAACGTCACGGCGGCCACCTCAATTCGCGCGACGTTGCGTACACGCTGCAAATTGGGCGCAGAGTTTTCGAGCACAAGCTGATGCTGGTTTACAAAGACCTCGCGGATGCGGCCACGCAACTTGAGAAGCCCGACCCGCGCCGGGTCTTCAACGCTACGACACAGCCCGCGCGCCCGCGCGTCGTGATGATGTACCCCGGACAGGGCGCGCAGTACGTCAACATGGGGCGGGGGCTGTACGAATCGCAGTCCGTGTTCCGCCGTGAGGTGGACGCCTGCGCCGAACTGTTGAAGGCGCATCTCGGCCTCGACCTCCGCCGCTTGCTCTACCCACCCGCGGCGGAAGCCGAAGCGTCCGCGCCGCAACTCAACGAGACTTTCATCGCGCAGCCCGCGCTCTTCGTCATCGAGTACGCGCTGACGAAACTGTGGATGGAGTTGGGCGTCCGGCCGGACGCGTTCATCGGCCACAGCCTCGGCGAATACGTGGCCGCTTGCGTGGCGGGGGTCTTCTCGCTGGAAGACGCTTTGAAGTTGGTGGCCGCGCGCGGGCGTCTGATGCAGGCGATGCCGAAAGGCACGATGCTGGTGGTTCCACTGCCGGAGAGCGAAGTGGCCGCACTGCTCGGCGACGAACTCTCCGTCGCCGCCGTCAACGGCGCGTCGCTCTGCGTCGTGTCCGGCGCGACGGAGGCGATAGCAGAACTCGAAAGTCGTTTAACGGGTCAAGGCGTCGCGGGGCATCGCCTGCAAACTTCACACGCCTTCCATTCACAAATGATGACGGCGGCAATTCAGCCGTTCGTCGAGATCGTCCGCACGGTCGTGCTGCACCCGCCGAAACTCAGGTACGTCTCTAACCTCACGGGTAAGTGGATCACGGCCGCGCAGGCGACCGACCCCAACTACTGGGGCGAGCACCTGCAACGTGCCGTGCGCTTCGCCGACGGCCTCTCTGAGTTGCTCCAAGAGCCGGGAGGGGTGCTGCTCGAAGTGGGGCCGGGGACGGCGTTGACCGCGCTGGCGAAACAGCATGCGGGGAGAGAAGCGGGACGCGCGGTGCTCTCAACTTTACGACACGCGAAAGCTCAGGTGGATGACGACGCGTACTTCCTCAACACAGCCGGGCAACTCTGGCTCACAGGGATGCGACTCGAATGGTCGGCCTTGCACGCCGGAGCGCAGCCCCGGCGCGTCGCGCTGCCGACCTACCCGTTCGAGCGTCAACGCTACCGGGTTGATCCCGCCCCGCCCCGCCCCGCACAGTCGTTCGCATCACTCGCTCAGTCTCAGGAGCAAGTCGGCGACGAACGCGCGGAAAGCGTGCGCGCCGCCGCGTCTGTCACAAGTGCGGCGCGACACGCCCCGGCCGCGCCCGCGCCTGTCGAAGAAGTCTTCGCGCAGCCCACGTCGCCAACCGCGCCGCCGCCAGCGGCCGTCGTGCTTGAGAGCGCGAAGCAGAACGGGACGCACCACAACGGAACGCACCACAACGGCGCGCACAACGGGCGGCGCGACGCGATGCAAGAGATCGTTGCGCAGCAGTTGCAGGTCAGCGCGCGCCAGATCGAGATCATGTCGCAACAGTTGGAGTTGCTGCGTCGTAACGGCAACGGAAGCAAACCGAAGACAGCCTCGCCGGGAACAAAGGAGTAAGACTCATCATGTCGGAACAGCGGGCGGCGCAGCCGGAACAGACGGCGCGGCAAGACTTGATCATCTCAATGCTCGCGGACGTGTTGGCGCGCCTGTTCGGGCGACACGCGTCCGAGTTAGACCCTCAACTGCCCCTCATCAACATGGGCGCGGACTCGCTCTTTTTGCTGCAAGCCAGTCAGGCCATCAAGAAGACGTTCGACGTGAAAGTCCCCTTCCGCCTGCTGCTGGAAGAACTCTCGACCATCGAAGCCCTCGCGCATCATCTGGACGAGAAACTCCCGCCGACGTTCGCCGCGAACAAGACGACGACTAAGGTCGCCGCCGCGCCTTCTGCCGCCGCCCCGCCGCAACTCGCACCCAACAACGGCAAGCCGTCAGGCGGCGACGCGACTCTCGAACCCACAGGCCGACGCGCGACGACGCCGCCGCAAGCGACCGAACGGCGGGAAACGACTTTCGCCCACACGCCGCCCGCCGCGTCGGCGGAAGTGTCGAGAGCGGATTCACACGCCGTCCCGCACGAGGGCGGCGCGGAGCACGACGATGTGCTGCAACAGATCATCGCGCGGCAACTACAGATCAGCGCGCACCAGCTTGAACTCATGTCGCAACAGTTGGAGTTGCTGCGCGGCGCGGAGTCCGTGCCGGAGCAGTCAACCGCTTCCGAAAGTCTTCAACTCGAAACAGACGTCGCGCCGTCGTCGTCGCCGGAGTTCGACGCGAGCGCGTCGGTAGCACAGGCTCATAGAGGAATCGCCGCGAGTGAGTCGCCGGAGTCTGTTGAGAACAACTTCGTCGCGTCGGCCGACACGGTGGCGGGTGCTTCCTTTAACACGACGGCGGGCGGCGCAGGCGTCCGCGCGATTGAGCCGGACACGTTCGTGCCGTTCCAGCCTTTTAAGAAGAACGCGACCGCCGCGCTCGACGAACGCCAGCGGGCGCACCTCGATGCTCTCATCGCGCGCATCAACCGGCGCATGCCGGGGTCGAAGCAACTCACGCAAATGTATCGTCCGGTGCTCGCCGACAGTCGCGCCGTCGCCGGGTTCCGGCTGCTCTGGAAAGAGATGGCGTTCCCGCTCGTCATCGAGCGCGGCGAAGGCTCGCACATCTGGGACGTGGACGGTAACGAATACGTTGACATGAACATGGGCTTCGGGTCGCTGCTGTTCGGCCATTCGCCCTCGTTCATCATCGAGACTTTGCGGGAGCAACTCACGAACGGCATCCAACTCGGCCCGCAGGCGCACGTCGCCGGGCGCGTCGCGCAGTTGATTTGCGAGTTGACGGGCGTCGAACGCGCGGCCTTCTGTAATTCGGGGACGGAGGCCATTATGACGGCCTTGCGTCTGGCGCGCGCCGTGACGGGGCGTTCCAAGATCGCGCTCTTTGAAGGTTGCTACCACGGGACATTCGACGGCGTGCTCGTCAGGGGCGACAAGAACGACGACGGCAGCCTGCGCG
This sequence comes from Pyrinomonadaceae bacterium, assembly GCA_030838445.1. Classification (GTDB taxonomy): domain Bacteria; phylum Acidobacteriota; class Blastocatellia; order Pyrinomonadales; family Pyrinomonadaceae; genus JAIVJZ01. The sequence goes on from JAUZFQ010000038.1 coordinate 35,653, forward strand.
CCGTGCCGATGGCTCCCGGCGTGCCCGAGCACATGATCGAAGACGTGATGTTGCTGAAATACAACAGCCCCGAATCCGTCGAGACGTTGAAAGCGCACGCGCATGAGTTGGCCGCCGTCTTGATCGAGCCGCCGCGCAGTCGCCGCCCCGACGTGCAGCCCAAAGCCTTCCTCCAAGAATTGCGACGACTGACCGAGGCGGAAGGCATCGCTTTGATCTTCGACGAAGTGGTCACGGGCTTTCGCTTCCACCCCGGCGGCGCGCAGGCCATGTTCGACATCAAGGCCGATCTCGTCACCTACGGCAAGGCCGTCGCGGGCGGCCTGCCCGCCGCCGTGATCGCGGGGCGCGCAGCCTTTATGGACGCCGTGGACGGCGGCCAGTGGAACTACGGCGACAGTTCCTACCCTGAAGCCGACGTGACCTATTTCACCGGCACGTATTTCAAACACCCGCTCATCATGCCCGCCCTGCTGGCGACGCTAAACTACGTCAAAGAGCGCGGCCTGAGTTTGCAGGAGGAGTTGGACGAGAAGACGAGTCACGTGGTTGACACGCTCAACGCATACCTCGAAGAGACGCAGACGCCGATGAAGGTGGTGCGCCTCGGTTCACTCTTCCGGTTCCTCTATCCGGGCGATTTGAAGTACGCCGACCTCTTCTACTATCACCTCCTGGAGAAGGGCGTTTACCTGTCCGAGACGCGCAACTTCTTCATGTCTTCGGCGCACACCGCCGCCGACCTCGAACACCTGATCCGCGCCGTGCGTGAAAGCGTCGAAGAGCTGCGCGAGGGAGGATTCCTGCCGGGAATTTCTTCCGGCGATGCCGCCGAGAAGAGAAGCGCGAAGGGGAACGCGAAGGGAAGCGGGAACGGCCACGCGGTTTTGCCGTTCGCGCCTTCGGCCAACGCGCCCTCTGCCGCCGGGGCGCGCGTGCCGTTGACGGAGTCGCAGAAACAGATCTGGGCACTCGCGCAGTTGAGCGAGGAAGGCGCGCGTGCGTACAACCTCTCCACCGGCCTGCGGCTGCGCGGGCAGTTGGACGTGGACGCGCTGCGTTCCGCCTTCCAACAGGTCGTTGATCGTCACGAGGCGCTGCGCGCGACCTTTAGCCCCGCGGGCGACTACCAAGAGATCCCCCCCGCGTTGAAGGTCAACGCGCCGCTGATTGATTTCTCGCAGTCCGCGCCGGGCGAGCGCGAGTCAGAGGTGGCGACGTGGTTGCGCGAAGAGGCGCAGCGCGAATTTGATCTGACGCACGGCCCTTTGCTCAAAGCCTTCATCCTCAAACTGGAAGAAGACCGGCACGTCTTCGTGCTCACCGCACATCATCTCATCACCGACGGCTGGTCTTTCGGAACTCTGCTCGGTGAGTTGAAGGAACTCTACTCCGCGACGTGCCGGGGTGTGCCCTGCGAGTTGCGACCGCCGAAACGGTTCAGCGAGTACGCGCGGCAACAGGCGGCCAAGCAGGGGGGCGCGGAGATGGCCGACGCCGAAGCGTTCTGGCTGCATCAATTCGCCGACGCACGCCCCGTCCTGAACTTGCCGACCGACCGGCCGCGCGCCGACGTGCAGACGTTTGCAGGCGCGCAGGAGCGTCTCGAACTGCATCCCGATCTCGGCGCGGGCTTGAGGGCTATGGGAGCGCGCGAGGGCTGCACGCAATTCATGATCTTGCTGGCCGCCTTCAAGGTGTTGCTGCATCACCTGACGGATCAGCCCGACCTCGTGGTCGGCATTCCTTCAGCGGGTCAAATCACGCCCGACGGCGGTTACCTGATCGGGTATTGCGTCAACCTCTTGCCGCTGCGGAGCCGCGTCGAAGACGGCATGACATTCAGCGGCTACCTGAATTCGTTGAAGGGTGTGCTGGCCGACGCCTACGACTATCAGGACTACCCTTTCAGCAAACTGCTCAAGCGTCTGAACCTCCCGCGCGTGCCCGGCCGCTCGCCGCTCGTCGAGGCCGTGTTCAATCTCGACCGCGCCGGGGCTAGCCCGAACTTCCACGGCCTCGACGTTGAAGTCGTCCCGAATCACAACCACTCGTCAAAGTTCGACCTCACCTTCGACGTGACCGAGACGCAGACGAACCTCACACTCGATTGCGAGTACGCCGTCGCGCTGTTTGAGCGCGAGACCGCGCGACTCTGGATGCAACACTACGAGACGCTGCTGCGCGCCGTGGTCGCCCGCCCTGAGATCACGATTGAAGAACTGCGCGCCGAACTGCGCGCGGCCACCGAAGACAAACAGGCGGCGCAGCGGCAGGAACTCGAACAGGTGCAACTCAAAAAGATCAGCACGATGAGACGCAAGGCCGTGCAACGTTCGTAACGCGGAGGCGGCAAACGAGCGCGCCCGTGTCGGCGGGCGGCGCGCGGGTCGAAGACCGGATGAGCGCAAAGATGTCTTCAACTCGGATGTCTTCTACGCCGTGGCTTGGCCGCTTCAAGCCGAACCCGCGTGCGCGCCTGCGCCTGTTCTGCTTTCCCTACGCGGGCGGCGGCACGGTGGCCTTTCGCGGTTGGGCTGAACAACTTCCCGATGACGTTGAAGTCTGCCCCGTGCAGTTGCCGGGGCGCGAGCACCGCATGCGCGAACCCGCGTTCACGCGCATCCCGGCCATCGTCGAAGCCGCCGCCGAATCTTTGCTCCCGCATCTTCTGGACAAACCCTTCGCCTTCTTCGGTCACAGCATGGGCGCGTTCATCAGCTTCGACCTCGCGCGACGGTTGCGTGCCCGTCACGGGATCGCGCCCGCCGGGTTGTTCGTTTCGGGTTGCCGCGCGCCACACCTCAAGCGGAAGCGACCGCCGACCTACGATCTGCCTGAGTCTGAATTTATGAACGAACTGCGCTCGCTCAACGGCACGCCGCGCGAGTTGCTCGACAGCCCCGATCTGATGCGCGTGCTGCTGCCGCTCCTGCGCGCCGACTTTGAAGCCTCGGAAACTTATGCCTACAGCGCGGGCGCGCAACTCGATTGCCCCATCAACGCCTTTGGCGGCACGGAAGACCCGGAAGTGGAGCGGCGCGACATCAGGGAATGGTGCGAGCACACGACCGCCGCGTTCGCCCTGAAAATGTTTCCCGGCGACCACTTCTTCCTACAGTCGGCGCGACCCCTGTTACTAACTGCCCTCGCCCAACAACTACAACAACTCGCCGCACAAATCTGACGGACGCGCCCCGCGTCGTCGGTTCACGGAGGTAACTACAGATGGCTTACGTTGCAGCAAGAAACGAAACGGAAGAACAACTCGCGCGGATGTGGCAGCAAGTGCTGGAAGTGGATCAGGTGGGCGTCGAAGACAACTACTTCGAGTTGGGCGGCGATTCCATCACGGCCACTCAACTCATCTCCCGCATCAACGACGCCTTCGCCGTCCATCTCTCCTTAAACACATTTTTCGACTCGCCGACCGTCGCGGAGATGGCCTTGGTGATCGTGCAGGCGCAGGCGGCAGATGCCGATTCCGAAGCGATCACACGACTGCTCGCGGAAATCAAGCAGGAGTCCGGCAGCGAGGTTTGATTGACGACTACGACGACCGGAGAAGTTTTCGTGCACGCGCAAAAAACTCGAACCCGAGGGAGCGTTTAGCAAGTTATGCAGAAAGAGTTGGTCGAAGGCTACAGGCTGTCTCCGCAGCAAAAACGTCTGTACCACTTGCGGCGGGAGGATCAAGGCGGCGCATACCGCACGGCGTGCGTCGTGCACATCGAAGGCGCGTTGCAGCGAGACACGCTCGCCGCCGCCATCGCCGATGTGGTCGCGCGGCACGAAATTCTACGCACCTCCCTCCGGCGTCTGCCGGGTCTGACGATCCCCGTGCAGGTCATCAACGAAACCGCCAACCTCCCGCTCGAAGAGCGAGACTTCAGCGCGTTCAGCCCGCCGGAGCAGGCCGCACAACTCGATCAACTTTTCGAGCGGGCGCAGGCTGACGCCGACAGCGACTCTATGGACGACGCGCCGCTCCGCGTCTCGCTGGCAACCTTCTCGCCTTCACAAAGCGCGCTGGTCTTAAGTGTGCCCGCCGTTTGTTCAGACCGCGCCGGACTCAAGAACGTGGTGCGCGAAATCGGCCGTTGTTACGAGGCGCGTCTGGCGGGCGTGACACTCGAAGACGACGAGCCGGTGCAGTACGCCGACGTGTCCGACTATCTGGCCGATTTGCTTGAGTCGGAAGAGACCGAGGCCGGGAGAAAATACTGGCGCAACTCCGGCGCACTCGCGCACGCGAATGTGCGACTGCCTTTCGAGAAACCCGCGCCCGGCCGCGGCGTAGCGACCTTCGCGCCGCGTTACGTCGAGCGCGCCGCATCATCCGAACTGACGGCGCAACTTGCAGAGGTCGCGCGCGAGTTCGACGCGCCGCTCTCCGCGTTGCTGCTGGCTGGCTGGCAAGTTCTCTTGTGGCGCGTCAACGCGCAGGAAGACATCGCGGTCGGGACGGCTTTCGACGGTCGCGCAGTTGAGGGCTTAGCCGACGTGCCCGGTTTGTTCGAGCGATACTTGCCCGTGGGCGGACGCCCCGCGCGCGGGATGACGTTCGGCGAACTGCTCAAGCGTGTGAACGAATCCGTCGCGGCGGCGGCCGAGTGGCAGGATTACTTCCAGTGGGAACTTCCCGCCGCGTCAGGCGACGACAGGGAAGTAAATTTCCTCCCCATCTGTTTCGAGTTCGACGAGCAGTTCGACAAACTGACGGCGGGCGATGCCACGTTCCGCCTCGGCAACCTGCTCGGCCGCACCGACCGCTTCAACTTGAAACTTTCCTGCCGCCACAACGCCGCGGGCGCGCTCGTCACCGAATTACACTACGACTCACGACTCTTCGCCGCGGCCGACGTGCAAACTCTCGCCGAACAGTTTCATGTCCTGTTAGAAAGTATCGCCCGCGACGCAAACGCGCGCATCGAGCAACTGCAACTCCTCGACACGCAGACGCGCCGACGCCTGCTCTTCGATTTCAACGAGACGAGGGTGACGCGCGCGCGGGCGTTGGTTCACCGGCGCGTCGCGGAACATGCGGCGCGCAGTCCGGAAAGTCCCGCCGTCGTGTTTGGCGAGCAGTGGTTGTCATATGCTGAACTTGACGGGCGCGCGAATCAACTGGCGCATCACCTGCGCGGTCTGGGCGTCGCGCCTGATGTCCCGGTCGTCGTTTTCATGGAACGCTCGACGGAGTTGCCGTTGGGCATTCTCGCAGTTTTGAAAGCCGGGGGCGCGTATGTCCCGCTCGACCCGACCTACCCGCGCCAACGCGTGGCCTTCATTCTCGAAGAGACGCGAGCGCCGGTGATTCTCACGCAGAGCCATTTGCAAGACAGCCTTCCGGCGCACCGCGCGCGGGTGCTTTGTCTCGATACCGAATGGAACATCGTCGCACGCGAGGCGACAGACGATCCGGCGACCGAAGTGAGCGGCGACAACCTCGCCTACGTGATCTACACCTCCGGCTCGACCGGCCAACCGAAGGGCGTCATGATCCCGCACAAGGGTCTGGCGAACTATCTCGACTGGGCTTGTGAGACTTACCGCGCGGCGGAAGGTAAAGGTTCGCCCGTCCATTCCTCTGTCGGCTTCGATCTGACCGTGACCAGCTTGTTCACGCCGCTCATGGTCGGTCAAACGGTCACGCTGCTCTCGAACGACGAAGGGCCGGAGGCGTTGGCCGAACTGCTGCGCGGGGGCGACGGGTTCGGTCTCGTCAAGATCACGCCGCCGCACCTCTCCATCCTCGGCGAGTTGATGAAAGAGAGCGAGGTGGCGGGCGTTGCGAACGCGCTCGTCATCGGCGGCGAAGCGTTGTTCGCCGAAAGTCTCTCGCTCTGGCGCACGCAAGCGCCGCAGACGCGACTCATCAACGAGTACGGCCCGACGGAAACCGTCGTCGGCTGCTGCGTGTACGAAGTGGCAGAGGGCGACGACGCGCGCGGCGCGGTTTCAATCGGCAAGCCCATCGACAACACGGAAATTTACATCCTCGACGAGCGCATGCAACCCGTCGCCGTGAACGTGGCCGGGGAGATTTACGTCGGCGGCTGTGGGCTGGCGCGCGGTTACTTGAAGCGGCCTGACTTGACGGCCGAGCGGTTCGTCCCGCACCCGTTCGCCCAAGAGCCGGGCGCGCGCCTGTATAAGACCGGCGACTCCGGGCGTCATCGCGCCGACGGCAATCTGGAATATCTCGGACGCCTCGATCATCAGGTGAAGCTCAGAGGCTACCGCGTCGAACTCGGCGAGATCGAAGCGTTGCTGATGGAGCATGTGAGCGTCCGCGAGGCTGTGGTCGTCGTGCGCGAAGATGTGGGCGAGCGGCGTTTGGTCGGCTACCTCGTGCCTGAGCGCGGGAGCGCATTGGACGACGCGCGCGTGCGCGAGTACCTGAAAGAGCGTCTGCCCGAATACATGATCCCCGCCGCGCTCGTCACCCTCGACAAGCTGCCCCTGACGCCGAACGGGAAAGTTGATCGCGCCGCTTTGCCCGCGCCCGGCACGCACAACTCCGGCCTCGGTCGTGGCTACGTCGCCCCGCGCACGGAGGTGGAAGAACTGCTGGCGGGACTGTGGGCGAAGGCTCTCGGACTTGAGCGGGTCGGGATTTACGACGACTTTTTTGAACTCGGCGGCGATTCAATTCTGAGTATTCAAATCTCGAACCGGGCTAACAGCCGTGGCGTCCAACTCAGGCCGGGTCAGGTCTTCCGGCATCGCACCGTCGCCTCGCTGGCGGCGTCGGTGAAACCGTCGCAGGCGGCGGCAGTTGAGCCGGAGACAAACGTCGCGGGCGTCGTCCCGCTGACGCCTATTCAACACTGGTTCTTCGAGCAACAACTGATCGATCCGCACCACTGGAATCAGGCGGCGATGTTTGAGACGCGCGAACGACTCGACGCCTCTCTACTCGAACAGACTCTCCGCGCCCTAGTTCAACATCACGACGCGCTGCGGCTTCATTTCGTCGCAGAGGCGACGGGCTGGAAGCAGTTCGTCACGACGAACGCGGGCACAGGAGACGCGGGCGAAGGCGCGCTACTGCGACAGGTTGATCTCTCCGCGCTCGCCGGAGAGGAACAGGGCGCGGCTCTCGCGGCGTTCGCCGCCGGGTTGCAGGCGAGTCTCGACCTGTCGGAGGGGCGTGTGCTGCAAGCGGCGTTGATCGAACGGGGCGCGGGTCAACCGAATCTCCTGCTGGTGGTCATACATCATCTGGCGGTTGACATCGTTTCGTGGGGCATCCTCGTCGAGGGGTTGCAGGAGGCTTATCGCCAACTCGCGCGCGGGTTGAAAGTTCAACTCACGGCCAAGACCACCTCCTTCAAAGAATGGGCGGAGCGTTTGACGCGCTACGCGCAGACGCCGAAGCTGCGCCGCGAGGCCGCCTTCTGGATCGAAGAGACGAGCCGCCCCGCCGGTCGAGTCCCCGTTGACTTCCCCGCAGGTGACAACACGGAAGCCTCCGCACGCACCGTCTGGATGTCGCTAGGCGCGGCCGAGACGCGCGCCTTGTTGCAGGAAGTCCCGCGCGTCTATCACACGATGATCAACGACGTGCTGTTGACCGCGCTGGCACGCGCGTTCGCCAACTGGACTCGCTCGAACGCGCTCGTCGTTGATCTGGAGAATCACGGGCGCGAGGAAATTTTCGACGACGTGGATTTATCACGCACGGTCGGTTGGTTCACCTGCATCTTTCCCTTGCGGCTGGATGTGGGCGCGGCGCGCGGCGCGGGCGAAGCGTTGAAGACCATCAAGGAGCAGGTGCGCCGCGTGCCCGAAGGCGGCATCGGCTACGGCCTGCTCCGTTATCTAAGTGAGGATCGGGAGATCGCCGCGACGCTGGCCGCCGCGCCGCGCGCGGAAATTTCCTTCAACTACGTCGGGCGCACCAACCAGAGCGATGCCGGGTCTGCCCTTCTAACTTCGGCCGCGGAGTCTGCCGGTGCGTCGCACAGCCCGCGCGGGCGGCGCGCGTACCTCATCGAGATCAACGGCGGCGTTGACGCACAGGGGCAACTGCGGATGGCCTTCACCTACAGCGAGAACATGCATCGCGCGGCGACCATCACGAGCTTCGGAGAAAAGTTCATCAGGTCTCTGGCCGACATCATCGAGCATTGCGCCTCGCTAGACGCCGGGGGACACACGCCTTCCGACTTCCGTCTGGGACACATGAACCAGAGAGAACTCGACGACTTGATGGCGGAGCTAGGTGAGTTGGAGGACGAAGCATGAGCAGGCGCAAGACGAGCGGCAACGTCGAAGACATCTACCTGCTTTCGCCCTTGCAGGAGGGACTGCTTTTTCATTCCCTCTACGCGCCCGAAACGGACGCGTATCTACAGCAGTTGAGATTCAGCATCAACGGGCGTCTCGACGTTCCGGCATTCGAGCGCGCGTGGCAGCGCGTCGTCGAGCGTCATCCGATACTGCGGACGAGTTTCGTCTGGGAGCGGCAGGAGAAGCCTTTGCAGGTGGTGCGCCGGAGCGTCAAGTTGCCGTGGACGGAACTTGACTGGCGCGCACTCGCGCCGCAGGAACAACAGGAGCGTTTCGCCGCGCTGCTCGAAGAAGACCGCCGGCGCGGCTTCGACTTCTCCAAAGCCCCGCTGCTGCGTATGACGGTCGTGCGCATGGCCGACAACGTGTACGAACTGTTCTGCACGCTCCACCATTTGCTGACCGATGGTTGGTCAACTTCGATTCTCATCAAAGAGATTTTCGACTTTTACAACGCGGCGGCGGAGGGGCGCGAGCCGCAACTCAACAGCCCGCGCCCCTACCGCGAATATATCGAATGGCTCGGCCGGCAGGACGTGGCGGAGGCCGAGCAGTTCTGGCGCAAGATGCTGGCGGGTTTCAGCGCGCCCACTCCGCTCATCACAGACTCGTCGCCGCAAGCCCTGCCTGCCACCGCTACCGCGGGGACGGAGATTCAAAGGGCGTGGCTCAGCCCGGCCACCACGGAGCGTCTGCAAACGCTCGCACGACAGAGCGGCATCACGCTCAACACGCTCGTCCTCGGCGCGTGGTCGCTGTTGCTCGCTCGTTACAGCGGCGAGCCGGACGTGGTGTTCGGCGTCACGATCTCCGGTCGCCCCGCGTCGCTCGCGGGCGTGGAAGAGATGGTCGGCTGCTTCATCAACACGCTGCCGATCCGCGTCGAGTTGCCGCCCGACGCACGGCTCATGCCGTGGCTGACGGAACTCCAACAACGCCTGCTCGAAATCTGCGAGCACGAATACAGCCCGCTCGTGCAGGTACACGGCTACAGCGACGTGCCGCGCGGCGTGCCGCTCTTCGAAAGCATGTTGGTGTTTGAAAACTACCCGCTCGAAGCGACGGCGCAGGAGTTGAGCCGCCGACTCGAAAGCGTCGCCGTCCACTCGGTCGAGCGCAGCAACTTCCCGCTCGGTCTGGTCGCCGCGCCCGGCACGAAGCTCTACCTCCAACTCGGCTACGACCCCACGCGTTTCAGCTTCGACACGGCAGGGCGCATGCTCGCCCATCTCGAAACCGTGCTCGAACACATGGCCGCGAATCCGGACGAACGCCTCGCCGATCTGTCTCTGTTGACCGCCGCCGAAAGATACCAACTGCTGACCGCGTGGAGCACGACCCGGCGTGAAACTGCGGACGAACTGGCGGGCGAAGAAGTTGATGAAGAAACGGGCGAGGACGCAGGCGCGGTGTGCCTGCACCAACTGTTCGAGGAACAGGTTGAGCGAACTCCCGAAGGCGTGGCCGTCGTCTCCGGCGACGAGCGGCTGACTTACCGTGAACTGAACCGGCGCGCGAACCAATTGGCGCGTTATCTGCGCGGCAAGGGGATCGGGGCGGAGCGGCGCGTCGGCATCTGCATCGAGCGTTCGGCGGAAATGATCGTCGGCCTGCTCGGCATACTCAAGGCCGGGGGCGCATACGTCCCGCTCGATCCGACCTACCCGCCCGACCGCCTCGGCTTCATGATCGAAGACGCACAAACGTCGCTGCTGCTCACGCAGGACTCGCTCGTCAAGAGTCTGCCCGCACACGCGACGCCGGAAGTCGTGCGCCTCGACGCCGATTGGGAACTGATCGCGCACGCCGACGATCAGAACTTGCACGCAAGCGTCGAGAACCTGCACGCAAGCGTCGCGCCCGACAACACGGCATACGTCATCTACACCTCCGGCTCGACCGGCCAACCGAAAGGCGTGCTGGTTCCGCACCGTGGAATTTGCAACACGCTCGTCTGGCGGCGCGAGGCTTTCGCGCTCGGCAGCGCGGATCGCATCCTGCAAAACCTCTCTTTCGCGTTCGACGCTTCGGTGTGGCAGATCTTCGGCGCGCTCGTGAGCGGCGCGCAACTCGTGCTGACGCACGCGGAAGATCATCGTGACAGCGCGCACCTCGTCAAGTTGATCGTCGAGCACGAAATTACGATCACGGACTTCCCGCCGTCGCTCCTGAAAGTGTTTTTGAGCGAGAGCGGCGTCGAAAAATGTCGCAGCCTGCGGCACGTCTTCTGCGGCGGCGAGGCGATGACCAGAGAGTTGCAGGAGCAGTTTTTCGCGCAACTCGCGGCCGACCTGCACAACGTCTATGGCCCGACGGAAACCTCCGTTGACGCCACTTGCTGGACTTGTCGGCGCGACGACGAGCGGCAGTTGATCCCCATCGGCCGACCGATCTTCAACAAGCAGATGTACGTGCTCGACGCGCAGCTTCAGCCCGTGCCCGTCGGCGTCGCGGGCGAACTCTACATCGGCGGCGCGGGCGTGGCGCACGGCTATGTCCGACGCCCCGGTGCGACGGCCGAGAAGTTCGTCCCGCACCCGTTCGCACACGAGCCGGGCGCGCGACTGTACCGGACGGGGGATGTCGGGCGTTACCTGCCCGACGGCGCGATCCAGTTCGTCGGGCGCAACGACCAGCAGGTGAAGGTGCGCGGCTTCCGCATCGAACTCGGCGAGATCGAGGCTGCTTTGACTGAACATCCCGCGGTCAGTGAGTGCGTCGTCATCACGCGTGACGATGCTTCCGGCAACCAGAGCCTCGTCGCCTACGCGGTGACGGATGCAGCGGCAACGGTGGCGTTGACACCCGGCGCGCTCCGCAATTATCTCAAGGAGAAGCTGCCCGAATACATGTGCCCTTCGGCCTTCGTGCTGTTGGACGAGTTGCCGCTGAATTCCAACGGGAAGATTGACCGCCGCAAGCTGCCCGCGCCGACCGAGGCCGCGTGGGAGCAGGAAGAAAATTTCGTCCAGCCGCGTACGCTTGTCGAGGAATTGCTGGCGGGGATCTGGGCGCAGGTGCTCGGC
>JAUZFQ010000039.1 GCA_030838445.1 Pyrinomonadaceae bacterium
GCGCGCGGCGGCGCGTTTGACGTAATCCTTCGACGTGCGCGGCGTCTGCGCCGGGGCACTCGCGGCCGACGCCAACAGCAGCATAAGCGTCAGTGTGACAGCTTTCATAAGTCAACAACTCCTGCCCCGACCTGATCCGCACGGCACGAACGCGACGCGCCCGCCCCGTCTGACTATTGCTTAATCCCTCGCTCCGCTTTGACCGGAACGGTCGTCAAAAGTCGTCGCTATTGAGCCGAACGAAACTCCGTTGCCGGTCAGGTCGTGTCTGGGCAGAACCTTAAGTGAGATGCGTTTCGGTTGTCAACGATTCCTTGCCCCGGCCGAGATGAAAGCGACACGAGCGACGCACGCGAAACGAGACTGCTGCCGCCGCGCGCAAAATAAACCGCCCGCCACCTGTATAGATGCAGGTGGCGGGCGGTTGCGCTGTCTTTCGCGGCGTTTCTACTTCAGGGATGCGGCGATGGCCTCGTCGAAAATCTCCAACGCCACGTCAACATTTTCGCGCGTCAGCGTGAGCGGCGGCGACCAGCGGATCGTGTTCGCGCCCGCGCCGAGGATGATCAGGCCGCGCTCGAAACAGGCCATCTCAACGCGGTCGCGCAAGTCCGGCGCGGCCGTCATCGAGGCTTTGTCTTCGACGAACTCGACGCCGAGCATCAGCCCGTAGCCGCGCACGTCGCCGATGCAGTCGTGCTTTTGTTTCAACTTCTCCAAGCCCGCTTGCAAGTACGCGCCGACCTCCGCGCTGTTGGCGACGAGGCCGCCTTCGAGCAGTTCGATGGTCTTCAAAGCGGCGGCGAGCGCGACGGGGTTGCCGCCGAAAGTCGAAGCGTGCGCGCCGGGTTTCCAGTCCATCAAGTCGGCGCGTGCCACGCACGCGCCCATCGGCAGACCCGACGCGATGCCTTTGGCGAGACACATGATGTCGGGCTTCAACTCGTGGTGATCGCTCGCGAACATTTTGCCCGTGCGCCCCATGCCCGACTGCACCTCGTCAACGATGAGCATGATGCCGTGCGTGTCGCAGATGCGGCGCAGTCCGTGGAGGAACTCGCGCGGCGCGGGGACGTAGCCGCCCTCGCCCTGCACGACTTCCACGATGATCGCCGCGACCTCTTCGGGCGGCGTCGTCGTCTTGAAGAGACGCTCCTCGATCCAGTCGAGACACGCCGCACTCACGGTCGCCTCGTCCGTCTGCGCGCCGGTGAACGGGTGGCGAAAGGCGTTCGGGTAGGGCACGTGCGTCACGTCGAGCACGCTGCGCTTGAAGCCGATGCGCTGCGCGATCTTGGATGAAGTTAAAGAGAGCGAACCGAGCGTGCGGCCGTGGAAGCTGTTGAAGAAGGCGATGAACTTCTGTCGCCCCGTCGCGTGCATGGCGAGTTTGAGCGCGGTCTCGACGGCCTCCGTGCCGCTGTTGGCGAAGTGCGTGCGCGTGGGCGAGGGGATGGGCACGATCTCGTCGAGCTTACGCGCGAGGTCGGGCATCTGGCTGTAGTAATAGTCCGTGCCGCACATGTGGATGAGTTTGGCTGTTTGATCCTGAATGGCTTTGACGATCTCAGGGTGACAGTGGCCGGTCGAGCAGACGGCGACCCCGGCGTTGCAGTCGAGAAAGACGTTGCCGTCAACGTCCGTGACCCAGACGCCGGACGCCCGTTCGGCGACGAGTTTGAAAGCGGGGCGCGGGTAAGACGGTGTGACGTACTGCGCGTCGGCGTTGATGATTTCCTGACCCTTGGGGCCGGGCAGGGCGGTTTTGATCTCCGGCCGCTGCGGCGGGGCGATGGTTGACATGGAATTTTCTCCTTCGGTGAAACGTAAAAGCAGGTGCGGATTTCAAATCTCGACTTTCAGATGTTGAAGAGATTCGAGACGTGCGAGGGCGCGTTGAAGGAAGAATGTGCGGGGCTACCCCGCGAAGATGTTCGCGCGAAGGTCTAACGGGCGGAGATGAGAGAGGTACGATTCGGGCATGGGAAAAGTGTTATTTGTCAGTTGTCCGTGGTCAGTAGTCAGTTGTTCAAGACAGGACTTTAAGCGACTAGAGTATTTAGCACAAACAACGGACAACTGACTACTGACCACGGACAAGTTGTTATCTCCGCTTCCAGCGCACGCCGTCGCGCGTGTCTTCGAGGATGATGCCGCGGGCGGCGAGTTCGTCGCGGATTTCGTCGCCGCGCGCGAAGTCGCGTCGGTGGCGCGCGCCCTGTCGTTCGTCAATGAGGGCTTGAATCTCGGCGTCGAGCATCTCGCGCTGCGGCTGGCCGAAGACGTTCAGCACGGAGTCGAAGCGTGCGATGAGCGCGAGCAAGTCGCGCTGGTCGTCGGCGCGCAAGGCGTGGTTGTCGAGCGCGGTGTTCACCTCGCGCGAAAGGTTGTGGACGGCGGCGAGCGCGACCGAGGTGTTGAGATCGTCGTCAAGCCCGTTCGTAAATTCTTTGAGGGCGCGCGCGGCGGCCGAGCGCATCTGCGGATTGCTGCCGGGTTCGGTGCGCGCTTCTTCGAGGCGCGCGCGGAAGTCTTGCAGGCTGGCGACCGTCTTCTCGTGGCCGCGCAGCCCGTCGAGCGTGAAGTTGATCTGCTTGCGGTAGGGCGCGCTGAACAGGGCGTAGCGGATGGCCGCAGGGGTGAAGCCCTGCCGCGCGAGATCGCGGTAGGTGTAATAGTTGCCCTTCGACTTGGACATCGACTCGCCGTTGATCTTCAAGTGCTCGCCGTGCAGCCAGTAGTTGACGAAGGGCTTGCCGGTCGCGCCCTCGCTCTGCGCGATCTCGTTTTCGTGATGCGGGAAGATGAGATCGACGCCGCCGCAGTGGATGTCGAACGTCTCGCCGAGATACTTCATGGACATCGCCGAGCACTCGATGTGCCAGCCGGGACGACCGCTGCCGAGCGCCGTTTCCCACGCGGGTTCGTCCGGCGACTTCTGCGCCTTCCAGAGAACGAAATCGCGCGCGTCTTCCTTGTCGTACTTGTCCGTGTCCACGCGCTCGCTCGCGCCCGCGATGTTGCCCGCGAAGTTGATCTTCGAGAGCTTGCCGTAGTCGGGGAAGGAGGTGATGCGGAAGTAGTAAGAGTCTTCGGACTCGTAGGCGCAGCCGCGCTCCATGAGACCTTTGACGATCTGCTCCATCTCCGGGATGTGCTGCGTGGCGCGCGGGGCGATTTCGGGTCGCTGGCAGCCGAGCGCGTCGAAGTCCTGCCAGAAGGCTTCGAGGTAGGGCGCGGTGTACTCGTCGAGCGAAACATTTTTCTGCGCGGCCATCTGGATGATGCGGTCGTCAACGTCCGTGATGTTCGTGACGTGCGTGACGCGGTAGCCCTTGAAGATCAGATAGCGGCGCAGGATGTCCACGAAAATTGACGTGCGAAAGTTGCCGATGTGGGCGAAGTCCCAGACGGTGGGGCCGCAGTTGTACATCCTGACCTCGCCCTCTGTGAGCGGGCGGAATTCTTCGAGTTGACCTGTCAGCGTGTTTTGAAACTTCAACATCTTCGATGGAGCGCGCGGGGCGCAGAGACGACTATCACGCGGCGTCGCGGCACATCCGACGCGCGGTGAGTTGAACTTGAAAAGTGAACTTACGGCAGCTCGAAATTGTAGCTGATGACGCCCATGACTTTGACCGGCTGCCCTTGGCGCAGTGTCGGCGAGAAGCGCGCCCCGTAAGCGGCGTCAACCGCCGCTTGACGCAACAAGGGATGGCCGTGAACCGCTTCGGCCGACTCTACTCTCCCTCTTTCATCCACGAAGACCTCCACGTTTACCATGCCCGACACGTTGGAGATTACCGCTACCGACGGGTAAACGGGCGCGGGTTTACTCAGTACCTTGTCGTTGATGGAGTCGCCGAAGAGGGGGTCTTGTACGATGCGCTGCGGCGTGCGCGGTAGTGGTGGTGGCGGTGGCGGCAGTTCCTCGATAGTCGCCAATGGCGGCGATGGCGGCAGCGGGTGCGCGAGGCGCGGGTTGACTTTAATGAGCTTCATAACCCGCTTGTCATTCACCTCCGGCGTGCGGTAGGCGATCCAGAACATGGTCGCGCTGACGCCGAGACCGAAGGCGAGGAGGGCGACGGCGAGTCGGATGAGTGTGCTTGGCATAACTTCGCTTCCTTACTTCGCTTCACTTTGTTGAACGACGGCACGACGGATGGTTTGCTTGTGCCGTCGGCCGGAAATATTCGTCCCTGTGCGAGAGTCTAGGGAAGGAACGGCGGCTAGTCAAATTTTAGGTTCGGGCGGCGGGCGATTGGTTGCCGGAAATTCGGGTTGAAGTTTCAGCCAGCGGGTTTGAAATGGTTGAAGCCGGACGGCGGCAAGATTTCCACGCGGCCGCCACGCGAGATTTTGATGCCTTCGCGCGCCTCTCTCACTTCGCCGATGCGCGTGAGACGCACGCCGCCGAGTCGCCGGGGCAGTCGCGCCGCGACGCGCGGGCGGACGGTGAAAAGCAGTTCGAAGTCTTCGCCGCCGTGCAGGGCGAGGTCGAGCGCGTCGTCCTGCAACGCGCGCGTGAGTCGGTTGGAGTTGACGGCGTGCGCGCGTCTGAGCAGAGGGTCGAGGGGGATGCGCGCCGCTTCCAGGAGCGCGCCGACGCCGCTTCGCTCGCACAGGTGCGCGAGGTCGGACGAGAGGCCGTCGCTCAGGTCAATCAACGCAGAGGCCAGCCGCCGCTCGCCGAGCAGCGCGCCGCATGCGACGCGCGGCGTGGGGCGTGTCTGCCGCCGCACGAGTTCTGCGAGGCCGGAGAGGGCGCGCGCCCGTGCGGCCGGCGTGCGCAAGTTGTTGACGTGTTCCAGTAACTTCAAACCCGCCGCCGCGCCGCCGAGCGCGCCCGTGTCGTAGATGTGAACGCCCGCGGGCGCGCGCGAACTCAACAACGCGCGGCCGCGCCGCACTTCGCCGATGACGATTGAATCAATCACGATGCGTTCGGGCGTGCGCGACACGTCGCCGCCGATGAGCGTCACGCCGAACTCGCGCGCGGCCGAGAGGAAACCTTCGTACAGTCCGGCGGCGTAGGGCGAGTCGTAGA
>JAUZFQ010000073.1 GCA_030838445.1 Pyrinomonadaceae bacterium
GAAATGCGGATTGAAAAGCCTTAACCTGTCTTTCAATCCGCATTTCGCAATCCGAAATCCGCAATCGAAGATTCCGCCCTCATCCCTTTGCCTTCCCCCGCTCCCTGTGCTAATTTCCCCTCTCCCCCGACACCGTGTTGGCGCACCCGGTTTGAGTCGGCAGCCCGAACAATCTGGCCGTCCCCAGTCAAAAAAACTTTCACCAACATTCGACGGAATTTCAGGAGGTTGTCAGCGATGCGTTTCCCCTTGCCCGACTCTCTCGCACGCGCCGCCGCCGCGGTCGCCTTCGCGTTCTGCCTGTTCTTCGCGGCGCAGCAGTCAGCCCCGGCGCAGACGGCGAACCAGTATCGCTTCACCTCCACCAACGGCGCGAGCATCGTGCCCGGCACGACGCAGGTGACGGGCTTCAGTTGCGTGGCGACGCCCGGCGACGATTGCATCGCGACCGTCCCGCTGCCCTTCACTTACAACTTCTACACGAACGCCTACACGTCGGCCGTCGTCAGTTCCAACGGCAACATCCAGTTCGCCAGCGCGAGCGCAGACTACGGGCAGAACGAAGTCTGCTTCCCGCTCGGCCTCTTCAGTTATTCCATCGTCCCGCACTTCTCCGACCTCTCCATCGGCGGCGCGGGCGAAGGCATCTTCACCTCCGTCTCGGGCGTCGCGCCCAACCGCATTTTCAACATCGAGTGGCGCGCGTCCAGCATCGGCAAGACCGCGGGCAGTCTCAACTTTGAAGTGCGCCTCTACGAAGGGCAGACGCGCTTCGACATCATCTACGGCACGGTTCCCAACAACGGCTTCGACGCGACCGTGGGCGTGCAGCGCGGCGGCGCGGCCGACGCGGCCGGTGCGTTCACGCAGTACGAGTGCCGCAGCGGCGGCCTGCGCCCCGGCCAGATGATCACGGGCACGGGCACGACCGCCGCCTCGCTCATTCTCGAAGGTCAAGCTATTGATATGGACGGCAACCCGCTCGCGGGCGTGACCATCAACCTGACCGGCGCGATAACTGCTTCGACGACGACCGACGCCAACGGCCAGTATCTCTTTGAAGGACTCACGGCGAACGCGACATACACCGTCGCGGCCGAGCAGGGCGGCGCGTCGTTCCTCCCGGCCAGCCGCGTCTTCGGCGCGTATCAGGGCAACCAGACCGTCACCTTCACACGCACCATCCTGCCCGAAGCGGGGCAACTGCTGATCAGCGAGTTTCGCCTGCGCGGCCCGTTCCCCTCGGGCGGCGACCCGGCGACGGGCGGCTCGCGCGACGAGTTCATAGAGGTCTACAACAACACGGACGGTAGCTTTGTCGTCAACACGCCCGACGCTTCTTCCGGTTGGGTGGTCGTCTCGTCCGCCTCCACGACGAGTGTGCCGCTGCGCGCCATCATCCCGCGCGGCACGATCATCCCGCCGCGCAGCTACTTCCTCGTGGGCAACGGCAGCGGCTACGGCCTCACCTCTTTCGCCTCGCCCGACCTCTTCTACTTCGGCGACTTCCCAGACAACTCCGGCGTCGCACTCGTCCGCACCTCGAACGCCGACAACTACCTCGTGGCGGGCAACCGCGTCGATTCGGTCGGATTCGACTCGGAGGCCAACGCCTTCTTCCGCGAGGGCGCGGGGCTGCCCGCCATCTTAACGAACGACGGCCAGTACAGTTTCGTCCGACGCCTGACGACCGGCACGCCGCAGGACACCGACGACAACGCCGCCGACTTCCTGATGGTTTCGACGAACGCCGCCTCTTACGGCGCGATCCAGTCCGTGCTCGGCGCGCCGGGGCCGCAGAACGCGGGCAGCCATCTCCAACGCAACGCGACGATCAAGTCTTCGTTCGTTGACCCGCAGTGCGGCGGCTTCGGCGCGACGACGAGCGCGTGCGCCCGCGTGCGCACGGCCAACGGCGCGAACCCGACGAACGCCGCCTTCGGCACGTTGCTCATCCGCCGCAAGTTCACCAACACCACCGGGCAGAAGGTCAACCGCCTGCGCTTCCGCATCGTTGACCTCACGACGAAGGGCAACGTCACGGGCGGGCAGGCCGACCTGCGCGCGCTCACCTCGGACGACATCATCGTCACAGACACCAACGGGCAGCCGGTCGCCATCCGCGGCCTGACGCTCGCGCAGTCGGGCGCGCAACCCGAAGGCGGCGGCATCAACTCCACGCTCGCCCCGCCGTCCGTCTCGCTCTCGACTCCGCTCGCGCCCGGCGCGACCCTCAACGTCGAGTTCAAACTCGGCGTCATGACCAACGGCGGCTTCCGCTTCTTCGTCAACGTCGAAGCGGTCACGGCCAGCGCGACCGCCCCGCCCGAAGAGACCGCCGCCGACCCGACCGGCAGCACCAAGCGCACCACCACGGGCAAGCAAACAACCCGACGCCAACGCTAACATTCACACACGCCAAAGAAGGCGCGGGCGACGAGAATCAACCCTCTCGTCGCCCGCGCCTTCAACTTTTTAAGTTCCCCTTACTCACTCACAAACCGGAGACGGCCACGCTCGATCCCGACTCTCCCTCATTCATCCCTCATCCCTCCGCCCTCATCCCTTCTTCTCACGCCAGCCACGGCAACACGTCTTCGCCCGCCGGGCGCGCGCCGCCGATCACGCGTATAAAATAATCTTCGAGCGACACGGGGTCGCCGCCCGCACCTGCGCCGTCGCCCTCCCCAACCGCGATCCCACGCCGCAACTCTCCGAGCGCGCCCTCCACCACCAGCCTTCCCGCCGTGATGATCGCGATGTGCGTGCACAGACGCTCGACGATCTCCAACACGTGCGACGTTAGAAAGACCGTGATGCCGCGCGCCGTCAACTTCAACAACAAATCTTTCAGCGTCCGCGAGGCGAGCGCGTCCACGCCCTCGAACGGCTCGTCCAGAAACAGTATCTCCGGCCGGTGAATCAGCGCGCACGCCAGCGACAGCTTCTTCTTCATCCCGTGCGAATACTCCACTACCAGTTTCTTCGGCTCGCCGTCCAACTCCATCAACGCCAGCAACTCGCGCCCGCGCTCACGCGTCTCCTCGCGCGACAGCCCGTACATCCTCCCCGTAAACGTCAACATCTCCGCGCCCGTCAGACGCTCGAACAGATTCAAGTCTTCCGGCACGACCCCGATCCGCCGCTTCACTTCCAAAGACTCCCCCGCCAGATCGCGCCCCAGCACGCGCACGCGTCCCGCCGTCGGCGCGAGCAGCCCCGTCAACATCTTAATCGTCGTAGACTTCCCCGCCCCGTTCGGCCCCAGAAACCCGAAAAACTGCCCCCGCCCCACACGCAAGTTCACCCCATCAACCGCCGTAAAATCCCCGAACCGCCGCACGAGTTCAAACGTCTCGACGGCGGGCGTCTCTCCCACTTCAACTGAATTATTCATTAACTGATTTTGTACGCGCCAAGCAGGCGAGAGGTCAAGGAAGTTGCGCGATGAAATAGACGGCGACTGCTAAAGGCGTAGAAGTTTCCCCACCGGACAGAGCCTTGTTACGCGGGCGAATTGACGAGTTCGGCTAAGTTCTCAAAGTAGCGGCGGTGGGTGCGCCGCAAAGCCTCTTCGGTGGCAGCCTCTAGCAAGACGACTTCATGCTCAGTACCGAGACGGTTAAGGGCGAGTTCCATATCGAGCCTCGCGTCTTCAGCACTTTGACGCTCTGAGTCGTCAAACGTCCCGAAGGTAACTATTTCTCCGCGAGTACGGTCATACTCAATCAGAAAAATCATCATTCTCTCCTAGCAACTCTTCTACATGCTCAATCTTCTCACGGAGTTTCTCAAACATATCTTGCCTAAGTGATGTTATCGCTTCTTCAATCCTTATCTTACTCTCAATCATCTTCTGCATGTCAGCGTCCGTGAACCTATCTCCTAACAAGGGTAATTGCACCTGCAAAATTGCCAACTGCGTCTCCAGTTTTTCCATGCGCATAACCTCGTTTGATTCTCGCGTCAGAATCGCTCACACACTTTCATCGCCCGCGCCGTACTTAATCGCCGGATTTACTATATCCGATAACTTTTCCGAAAGCTCTGCCCAGAGATGTTGCAGCGCAGTTCTAACCTGTATCTCGATCATCTTGTCGAGACAACTCACGATCACGTGAACGGCGCGATAGCCATGGCTGGGTTGCTGGCGGCGGTCAACGATGACAGTCTTTTCAAAGAGATTGGTGAGAGATAGGACTACTGAATCTTGCTCGGCGATGTCTGTGACGGTCAACCGACAGCCCGCGACGTCTTGTATCTGAGTTAGGCGGATGCTTTCTCGGCGCAACTTATCGGAGATAGATGTGGTTGACTTCGCCGGTCTGCCCGTCGGTTCGAGAGCCAAATCTCGACGGATAGTTCCGACGACGATCTCGTAAGCCGGGGTGAACGAGCGGCGGTAGAGATCGAGGAGGCGCAGATCAGCTTCGGTGATGTTGCCCTTCTTCAACCGATCACCTAAGCGGTCGATCTGGGTCTTGGAGATTTCATTCGCCATAGATGCCCTATTCCCCGGCATCTTAGCACCTTCGATTCTGTCCTATCCAGTATCTCGCAACGCCCTATCCCTTCCCGGCTAGCCGCGTAAAAACGGTGTGGCTTCGCCCGCGCGGACGTGTGCGGGGAACTGGCGGTGGGTGCTCATGAGGAAGGCGGTGGAGGAGGCGCGCAGGGCGTTGCCGTGGGTGGCGGCGAGGCGGACGAAGCGGCTGAAGAAGGACATGCCGTAGTAGTAGCCGTCGTGGCAACTGACGAGCACGTCGGCCGTGTGGCGCACGCGCGGGGCGTGGAGCGAGTTGTGTAGATTAGCGAGCGCGTCCGGGTAGGTGTGCGCGGCCGTGAGGGCGTACCACGCGGCGTCGGGGGCGTAGCCGCGCGCGTCGAGTTCGCCCGCGTCGCGGAGCGCCTGCTGCGCCTCGGCGAGTTGTAAGGGATCGCCCGTGAGTTGTTCGTAACTGTAACGCGCGCTGCCGTTCTCTTCGCGGGTGATGCGCGCCGCGCCGCGCGCACCGCGCACGACGACCGCGGAGTCACCTTCGCGGTGGAGGCTGAAGTCAACGCCTTCGAGCGTCGTCAGGGCGTCGGCGACTTCGGCCGGGTCGGTTTCGTCGGCGCAGTAGACGGCGGCGTAACCGCAGAGGCCGAAGGCGGGCGCGGCGACTTTGCGTTTGCCGCGCCCGCGCTCGAAGCGATCTTTAACCTCGTAGCCGCCCGCGCGCAGGTGCGTCTGCAAGTGGATTTTACGGTTCTCTTCGAGGTTCATGCCGTGGTCGGAGAAGAGGACGATCTCTGTCTCCGCGCCGCAGAAGTCTTGAATCTCGTTCAGGATTCGGTCGAGCGATTCGAGCGCGACGTTCAACTTTTGCGGCCCGCGGATGTGCAAGAGTCCGTCCGTGCCTTTGAGGAAGGCGAAGAAGTCGCGGTCGTGCGGCGCGGCGCGAAACTTGTCGCGGAAGCGGCGCATGTCTGCGCGCCACACGGCGTCGGGCGCGACGTAGACGAGAAACTCGAATGGGAGCGGCTCTTGATAATCGAGATCGTCCATGTAGGACGAGGGCACTTTGTCGGGCGTGCGGCGGCCGATGTACTTGCGGATGCCGCCGCACAACTCCTGCGAGTCGGTGTTGAAATAGAGGCTCTCGTAGCCGAGCGGGACGCTCGCGCCGAGCATCTGCGCGAGCGCGACGTTGGTCATCGTCGGGAACGGCGAGAGCAGTCCGGCCGCATCATTGAAGCGCGCGAACAGCCCGCGCGACTTCGCCGCTTTGATCACCTCGTAGGGCACGCCGTCGAGACATAACAGCAGGCGGCGTGGTCGCGTCTCACCCGCCCCGCCGGTCGAATACTTTTGCAACGCTTCACCTCAATCCTTGTTCGTCGTCAGTTGTCCGTGGTCAGTTGTTAGTTGTTCGTCGTTGCCCGTCGTCCGTGGCTGCGCGTCGTTAGTTCAATTCGGACAGTGGTAGCAGGTGACACAA
>JAUZFQ010000101.1 GCA_030838445.1 Pyrinomonadaceae bacterium
GTCAAGAACGAACGCGCCACGGGCTGGCGCGCGCGCGGACTCGAAGGCACGGTCGGCGACGACGCGGTGCGCGAAATCTCGCTCCCACTTTCATCCGACACGCTCCTCAGCCGCGCCGCCAACTCGCGCTCGACGTGGAGCGGCGCGCCCGGCACGAACGCAGAAGATCATCAACTCGTCTCCAAACTCGGCGAAGAAGCTCCGCAACGCATGGTCGCCATCCCGCTCGTCGCACGCGACAAGTGCGTCGCCGTGCTCTACGCCGACAGCGCCGCGCTCGAACCCGAAGCGATCAACCTCGAAGCGTTGGAGACGCTCGTGCGCGTGACGAGCATGTCGGTCGAACTGCTCGCGCTCAAGCGACCCGCGCCGCGCCCCTCCGAACGCACGCACGCGCCGCAATCCTACGTCGGCAGCACGCACGCCACGCCGCCGCCCGCCGCCGGGACGGGCGCGTCCTCCGGTGACGAAGGTCGAACTTCACCCATCCGCGATTTTACGCCGCAGCCGCAACCGACAACGCCCGCATTTGTCGAAGCCGAGGCGACGCCGGAACCCGCGCTCGTCGCAGAGCCGCAAGAGGAACGCGGCATCGAACCGTCTTACGCCGCGGAAGCCACACCGCCCGCCGCGCCGGAAGCTTCTGCAGACGGCGCGAGCGCGACGCCCTCGCCCATCATCTCTGAAACTGCTGCGCCGGTCGCCGCGCCGCTCGGCGGCAGTTCGCGCCGTTCGGGCGCGGACGCGGAGTTGCCCGTCGAAGTCAGCGAAGAGGAACGTCGCTATCACAATGATGCGCGACGCTTCGCGCGCCTCCTCGTCTCGGAGATCAAACTCTACAACGAGCAGAAGGTGCGCGACGGCCGCGAACAGAGCACGCTCTACAAACTGCTGCGCGAAGAGATTGACCGCTCGCGCCAGATGTACGACAAACGTGTCGCGCCGAACGTCGCCACGCGCTACGACTACTTCCACCACGAACTCGTCAACACGCTCGCCGAAGGCAACGTCGCCAAACTCGGCGGCGACTACCCCGGCGCGACCGTCGCGGCGTAAGCGAAGCCCACAACAAAAACGTGTAGCGAAGGCCGGAGGCATCATGCCCCCGGCCTTTCCTTTTGCCTTTCACCTCCAACCGCAATTCGATATATCCGCTCTTTTCTTTGACGGGCGAACGACTCTCAACTCATGGCGCATCCTAGCGAGGTCGCGCAAGTCGGCCACGGGTTCAACTTGATCTCCCCGCGACGGCAAGTTAGTTTAAGTTTCACGCGCCCGCACCGACGCGGGCACTTAAAGAGTCGCGCGGGGAAGGTAAAAGTTTTGAAAAAAGTTTATCGCCAATATCAAGTCGTCTTCGTGTCCGTCATCTCCGTCGCCGCCGTCGCGGGGGCGTTGCTCCTGCCGTTCGCGAGCGCGAGTTGCAGCGCGCCGCCGCAACGCGCGGGCAACGCCGAAGCACTCGAACGCCTGCGCGCGTTGACGCACGCCGCGCCGCCCGTCACCTTGCCCGCCGAGAACGCGGCGGCGGCTATCGAGACGCAGTTCCCGAACACGACGGCGGGCGCGCTCGCGCGTCTGTTGCGCGCGCGCGTCAAACTCGCGGCGGGCGATCCGGCGGGCGCGGCCGCGCTGCTCGACTCGAACGCCTTCCGCCAGCAGACCGACCTCGGCGACTACGCCCTGTTCATGCGCGCCGAGGCGCTCGACAAACTCGGCCGACGCACCGAAGCGCGCGCCGCCTACGAACAACTCGCGCGCGACTTTTCCCCGTCAGCGCGGACGCGCGAGTCCCTCTTGCGTAACGCCGAACTCGCGCTGCTGGATGGACAGGAGGCGGCCGTCCCGCTGCTCATGAAAAAGTTGGCGGACGACGATCAGGACGCCGCCGCGCTCGTGCTCACCGCGAAGGCTTACGAGCGGACGGGCGACACGACGCGCGCCCTCGCCGCCTATCGCCGCGCCTACTTCTTCGCCGCCGCCGCGCCCGAAGCGGCCGAAGCCGCGCTCGCCCTCACGCGCCTCGGTTCGTCTCCCGCGCCCGCTTCCGCGGCGGAAGCGACGGCGCGCGCCAACAACCTTTACGAGGCGAAGCGTTATGGCGAAGCCGCCGCCGCGTTCGGCGAAGCCTTCGCGCGCTTCCCTGCGACCGCCGATAGCCCTGCGCAGTTGCGACGAGGCATCGCTGCCTTCAACGCCGGGACAAGTCGCCTGCCCGAAGCCGTCGCGGCCTTGAACGCCGTCCCCACGTCGGCCGGAGAGGCGCGCGTCGAAGCCCTCTACTACCTCGTGCAGACTCAAGCGAAGTTGCGCCAGTGGGAAGCGGCGCGCGCCGCGCACGCGGAGATGCGCCGCGCCTTCCCCGAACACACCTACACTCGCCGCGCGCTCGCCGCCGCCGGGCTGATCGCGCGCGACGCGAAGAACAACATCGAGGCCGTCAACTTTTTCCGCGCGGCCGTCGCCGCCTATCCGGGCGCGACGGAAGTGGCGCAGGCTCAGTTTGAACTCGCGTGGGCGGCGCACGAGTCGAAGAACTACGCAGAGGGCGCGCGCCTCCTGCTCGAACACCTCGCAGACTACGCCGACCGCAACACAGACAACCGCGGCCGCGCCGGTTACTGGGCGGCGCGCGACGCCGAACGCGCGGGCAAACTCGCTGACGCGCGCACGCTCTACGAAGCGATGCTGCAACGCTACGACGCCAACTGGTACGGCGACCTCGCACGCCAAAGGCTCGACGCGTTGAAGCGCACGAACCCGAACGTCGCGGCGGGAGACTCCGCGCCCGGCTCGCAGCTCGCGCGCGCCGTCGTCAATCTCTCCACCGTCGCGTCGGCCGAAGAGACCGCCACACAGAAGTCGGACGAAGCTCTGGCGAAGGCCGATCAGTTGAACGCCGTCGGGCTTGACGAGTACGCGCTCGAAGAGGTCGAGCGGGAGTTAAAGTCCGCCCCGCGCAGCCCGCGCCTGAATCTGGCGAAGGCGCGCGTCTACCGCACGCGCCAGCAGAACTTGCAGGCGTTTCTCGCGCTGCAAAAAAGCTACCCCGATTATTCGCAGATGAAGCCGGAGGAACTCACGCGCGAAGAGTGGGACGTGTTCTACCCGCTCGCCTACTGGGACGCGATCACGCGCGAGGGGCGCGCGCGCAGCATCGATCCCTACCGCGTCGCCGGGTTGATCCGGCAGGAGTCGGTCTTCGACCCGCGCGCCTCTTCGCACGCGAACGCCTACGGCCTCATGCAACTCCTGCTCGACACGGCGCAGCGCACCGCGCGCAAGTACGGCATCGGGCGCACCATCACGCGCGACGTGTTGCTCGCCGATCCGCAACTCAACATCCAGATCGGGACGGGCTACCTGCGCGATCAACTCGACAACTTCGGGCGCATCGAGTACGTCGCCGCCGCCTACAACGCGGGGCCGACACGCGCCGTGCGCTGGCGCGCCGAACTCCCCGCCGAGATGGACGAGTGGGCCGAGGCCGTGCCCTTCAAAGAGACGCGCGGCTACGTGCAAGGGGTCGTCAGAAACACGCTGCAATACAAACGGCTCTACGACGAGGCGGGACGCTTCCGCGCGGAAGTCGGCGCACGGCGCACCGCCGCCACCACAACGCAACCCGCCAACAACACGGCCGTGCGCCCGCGTCGCACGACACCCGACGAAGAGTTGAGAGAGGAACAGTGAGACGAGCGGGGAGTTTGAAGGAGGCGGGAAATGAAAGAGACGACGAAAGTGGAGACTAGGCGGCGTCGAAGTTCGGCTCTCGACTTCTTACCGGCTCGACTTCTCTCTTTCGCAACCTTCGCCTTCGCCATCACACTCAGCGTCGGAGTCGCCTCGTCACACGCGCACGCGCAGAGCAAGAAACCGGCGGCGCGTGCTGGCAAGGCAGCAGCAGCAGCAGTCTCTGCCAAACCTAAAACGCCGAACGCCGCCGCTGTGAAATCAATCGCGCCGAAATCAATCACGTTGAAAACCGAGCCGAAGACCGTCGTCTGGTTGGACGAGGTGCGGCGCGGTGTGACGGACGAGTCGGGGCAGTTCGAGATCGCGAAAGTTGCGTCCGGCCGCCACTCCTTGCGCGTGCGCGCCGCAGACTTCGCCGAGCGCACGCTGACGCTCTTGCCCACGCAACGCGGCGCGCTCACACTCCCGCTCACGCGCACGACGGACGAGGCCGAACTCGCCTTCCAACAAGCCGAAGAAGCACGCGAGCGCGCCGCCAACGACGACGCGCGACGTGCCGCTGCGGAACTTTACAGACGCGCCGTCGCGTCGCGCCCACGCTTCCCCGCCGCGCACGTCGGGCTGGCGCGCGTGCTGCTTGAGTTGAATGATTACGAAGGCGCGCTCGCGGAGGTTGAGGAAGCGCGGAAGAGTCGCCCCGGCTTTGCGGAGGCGTCGGCGGTCGAGGGTCGTATCCTGCGCGCGTCGGCGCAAAACGCGGAGGCCGCGGCAGCCTACGCGCAGGCCATCCGCGAGGCGCGCGGCTTCCAGCCCGAAGCGCACACCGGCCTCGGCATCATCTACGAAGAAGAGGGCAAGTATGAGGAAGCGGCCGTCGCCTTTCGCAAAGCGGTCGCGCAACTCTCCGACACCGAACCCGTCCTCTACGAGTTGCTCGGCAGAGTTTACGAGCGTCTGGAGAAGTACAAAGAGGCCGTCGCGGCCTACGAGAAATATCTCGCGCTCGCCCCGAACGGCAAACTCGCGCCCGCCGTCGAGTCGGTCATCGAACAACTACGCAAACAGGCCGCCGAACAGGACGACGCCGCGCCGCCCGCCAACTAAGACGGCCGCGCGTCGTTTACCAACTAAGACGGCCGCCCGTCGTCTGTCAAATATGATGCTCGCCCGTCGTCCGCCAACTAGGACGTGCGCCCGTCGCGCGCGTCGTGGCAACTCGGCGCGAGTTTGGCGAACACCGCGCGGCCGACGAGCGCCACCACGATGATCAGGATCGGCCCCACCAGCAGGCCGCCCGCGCGCGCCATCATCGCCTGCGACATCGGCACGACCGTCCCCTCCGGCACGTTCAAAGCGTCCCAGTGGCGGAAGTAGGTGTTGAGGTTGGCGAGATAGCTGATGAGCGTGGCCGTGAAGATCATGATCTGCGACCACAGGCCGAGCACGAGGCCGATGAGGATCGTGCCCACCCAACTGAAGTTGCCGATCCGGTTCGACATCGCGCCGTAGATGAGCGCGCAGATGATCGTCAGGCCGAGGATGGAGAACATCGCGTTGCCGCGCGGCGCATAGGGCGTGCCCGCGAGGCCGAGGGAAAAACGCGCAATCGTCCAGATGACGATCAGGACTAAGGGCAGGCGCACGAAGCGCAGGACACGTGGAAGCATGGGGGAGTACCTCTCAAGTCAGGGGAATGGAAGAACTTTTAAATCGCCGCCCGCTAAAATAAACCCAACTTCTTCGCCACCACAACCAGCAGGAACGCGATGGCCAAAAAAGTCGCCAGCCACGGGCGGTTGCCCATCGGGCATTTACTGTCTTTCGTCTCGTCGTTCATCGCCGTAGTTCGGGGTTTGCGCGCACGCCGCCGACTGTGCGAGCATCGCGCCTTCGAGTTAAACTATTTCCAGTCTCATTCGCACGAGTCCAATTTACATGACCCAACCCGCCGCCACAACACCGCCGCCGCACCGCCACGTCTCCGAGAAGGCGTCGCGCTTCACAGAATCCGTGATCCGCGAGATGACGCGCGAAGCCCTCAAGCACGGCGCGGTCAACCTCTCGCAGGGCTTTCCAGATTTCCCCGCGCCCGCCGACATCAAAGCGGCGGCCATGCGCGCCATTGACGCGGACGTGAACCAGTACGCGATCACGTGGGGCGCGCGTGATTTCCGCGAGGCGATTGCCGCGAAGACGAAGTGGTATCTCGGACTCGACGTTGATCCCGAAACTGAAATCACCGTCACCTGCGGTTCGACCGAGGGCATGATCGCGGCGATGATGGCGACGGTTGATCCCGGCGAAGAGGTCGTCATCTTTGAGCCGTTCTATGAGAACTACGCGCCCGACGCCGTCCTCTCCGACGCGCGCCCGCGCTACGTGCCCTTGCGCGCGCCCGACTGGATGTTCGACCGCGACGAACTGCGCGCCGCCTTCAACGAGCACACCAAAGCGATCATCATCTGCAACCCGAACAACCCGACCGGGAAAGTCTTCACGCGCGACGAACTCGAATTCATCGCCGCGCTCTGCCGCGAGCACGACGCGCTCTGCTTCACAGACGAAATCTACGAGCACATCCTCTACCCGCGCGACGGGGCGGAGATCGCACACATCTCGATGGCGCAACTGGAAGGCATGCGCGAGCGCACCGTCATCGTCAACTCGATGTCGAAGACTTACTCGGTAACGGGCTGGCGCGTCGGCTACTGCATCGCGCCGCCCGCGATCACTTCGGCCATACGCAAAGTCCACGACTTCCTCACCGTCGGCGCGGCCGCCCCGCTGCAAGCCGCCGGGGCGATGGCCTTGCGCTTAGCCCCCGAATACTACGAACACTTGCAGGCCGACTACGCGGCGCGACGCGACCTGCTCCTGCCCATTCTCGAAGCGGCGGGCTTCCGCGTGTTCCGTCCCGACGGCGCGTACTACGTGATGACCGACATCTCCGCGTTCGGCTTCGCGAACGACGTGGAGTTCACGCGCCACTTGATCCAAAAGATCGGCGTCGCCTGCGTGCCCGGCTCGTCCTTCTACAGCGACCCCGCGCGCGGCGCGCAGCAGGTGCGCTTCTGCTTCTGCAAAAAAGACGAGACGCTACACGCCGCCGCCGAGCGTCTCCAAAAACTTCGCGCTTAAGATTGCGCGCAGACTGTTTAGACTCGACCGACACTCCGAGCATCTTCGACTGGCCGACCCGACTGTGTGGGACACTAAACGTCAAATCATCTGGCTCGCGACCGCCGTCATCTTCGGCACGTTCGTCGTCTACCAGCACGCCCGCGACGAGGCCGAAGGCTTCGACCCGGCCTACTTCGCCCTCCTCGAAATCATCCTCCTCATCGTCATCGCCACGATGTTTTATTTCTACTCAAGGAACAGTGACAAGTGACAGGTGACAAGTGACAAGTTAGAAAAGCCGTAAATCGTGAATCGTCAATCGTGAATAGATGAAAGCAGTTTCTATTTACGATTGACGATTCACTTTCTTCTCTTGTCACTTGTCACTTGTCACTGATGATTGGGCGGCTGCGCCGACTTGTGCCGGAGGCTGATGCCGGCGTTGCCGACGATGAGCAGGCGGCGCGCTTCGGAGTAGGGGAGCGCGGTCGGGGCGTAGGAGAGCAGGTAGCGGTGCTTGCGCAGTTCGTCGCAGATCAGCTTGGCCGACTCGGCCGGTTTGTCGAGCGGCAGGACGCGCCCGCCCGTGCCTTCCACGAGTTGTTGCACGACCTGCGTGGGCTTCGGCTGGTCGCGGCGGTGCGCGCCGCCCGTGCGGTCGGGGATTTGCAGGGCGTAGACGGTGATGTCCGACTTTTGCAGTTCGTTGAGGAGGTCTTTGAACTTCGTGTTGCTGCCGCGATCCAGCCCGTCGCCGACGAGCACGATGATGCGCTTGCGGTTTGCCCCGGTGAGCGGGCGCAAGGCCACTTCGATGACGTCGTTGATCGCGTCGAAGAGGTGCGGGTCGCCCTTCTTCCTGAGCAGCGCGACGGCATCTTCCACGTCCTTCGTCTTGTCCGTCCAATCGGCGGAGAGTTGTTCGGCGCGTTCGTCAAAGCCAGCGATGAGCAGTTGGTCGCCCTCGTAAATCTCGTAAGCGAACTCGCGCGCGACGCTGGCCAGTTTCGGCACGTCGGTGCGAAGGCTGAGCGAGTTGTCGAAGAGGAGGACGATGCGCGCGGGGCCGGTGTCGGGCATCAAATTCTGGATGCTCTGTTCGATGCCGTCGTCGTAGAGGGCGATTTCTTTAGAGGTGATGGGGGCGTTCGAGCCGTCTTCGCGCATGGCGACGAGGTTGACGAGCGTGGCGCGGTCGCGCGAATTCGCGGGACGCCGCCCCGCCTGTCCCGCCGCCGCGAGACACGCGGCGATGGTGAGACCGGCGGCGAGTAAAACTTTAGGGTAAGACACAGGGCTTGGCCTCGAAGTAGGGATGTCGGGACTTAATCTCTTTTCGAGGGCTTGGATGTCGAGTTTGGCCGAGAGGTTTTCTTGCCTTTGGTTTCTTCGGCGGCGACGGGTTCGGATTTAGTCTCCGTGGCGGCGGTTTTGGTGTCGGCCGCGCCGCCGTCCGTCTTCGTCTCCGCCACGCTTACGGTCTTCGCGGCCGGTTCTTTGTCGCCGTCGCCCGTCTTCTTCTTGGCGTAGTCCGTCACGTACCAGCCGGAGCCTTTGAGTTGAAAACTGCTCGTTGACCACTCTTTCTCCAACTTCCCGCCGCAACTCTTGCAACGCTTCAAAGGCTTGTCCGTAATCTTCTGCATCACCTCGACGCGCGCGCCGCACTTCCGGCAACTGTATTCGTAAATCGGCATAAATCTTCCCGTCGCCTCGACCGACAAAATTGAGTTTTGAAAATTTAAACTGCACGCGATTATACGGAGCGCGCCAAAGGCACGCAACCGCCTGCGCCGTTCGGGTGCGAGAACCGACGCGCGGCCGTTTATTGCGAGATGACGACAAAATAAATTTCCTTCCAACGTATAATTTTGCACCCTTTCAATACGCCGGAACCGTCCAACACCCTCAAAAACATCGCTCAGGATGAACGGTTACAGGGGCAAGCTTTATCCCCTCAGTAACTTGCGCCCGCGTGAATTAAATACAGACAGATAAAGGACTTATTTGCATAAATTTCGTGCGCCCGAGCAACCGGCGGGGCGGTTTGTCCATCTTATCCCCGGTCTCGATTAACGCTCTTTGCAAATCGTTTCCACCATGCGTAGCCCCCAACCTTTGCACCGCATCAACGATGCAACCGATGGCGTCGAAGCCCCGGTTCGACCCTAGCTCACATGGAGAACGACTGAATGCAGATTACCCGGCACGTCACTCATTTCCGCTCTTTTAAATTATCACTTTTAACGATCTTCGCCCTTTTCCTCGTCACCAATTTCACCAGCATCGGAACCAGAGTCTTCGCGCCGTCGGCCGCGGCCACGCTGCGCACCACGACGGAGAACTTCATCCCCACGGACATCCCCACGTCCGGCGACGCCCAAATTGATCAAATGATCTTCCGCGCCGGTAAAGAGTACGGCGTTGACCCGCGCCTGATTCACGCCGTCGTCTTTCAGGAGTCGCGCTACAAAACCGACGCCGAGTCGCACGCGGGCGCGCAAGGTCTCATGCAGATGATGCCCGCCACAGCCGCGCGCTTCGCCGTCGAGGGCAAGACGGGCACGGAACAGAACGTCTACGCCGGGACGAAATTGCTGCGCTGGCTCTTGAAGCGTTTCGACGGCAACGTCGAACTCGCGCTCGCCGGTTACAACGCGGGCGAAGGCTCGGTTGACAAGTACGACGGCATCCCGCCCTTCCCCGAGACGCAAAACTACGTCCGCAAGATCACCGCCAACTACGGCAAAACTTACCACCCCATCCTCGACCCCGCCGACGCCAACATCTACTTCCAACTCGCCCAGAACTAAACCGCGGGTGCTAGCCGCTGCCGAACGATGAACGATGAACTGAAAGCTGTGGCCTTCAGTTCATCGTTCATCGCTCGTACTTCTATCGTTCCTACTTCATCCTTTAGTTTGTTATCATCTGCCCTTAACATCCCACTCGTTCGGGCGCGCGTTCGCCGCCGTTGAGGTGACGCGCCCGTCGAGTCCGCAGGTTAAGGAGCAGCCGCGCCGTTGTCTTTGCAACCCACGCCCATCACGAGCCTCGAATCGCTCTCGCTCGAACGCAAGATCAAGATGCACGAGGCGCGCGAGGCGATCATCAACCGCCTCGCCCCGTCCATCCACACCAAGATTGACCTCGACAAATTCTTGCAGGCGGTCGTCAGCGAACTCGGACAGATGATGGACGTGGATCGCTGCGACGTGATCCAACTCGCCTCCGAAGGCGAACTGCGCATCAGCCACGAATGGCGCGCGAGCGAAGACATCCCTTCGAGCCTCGGCATGTCCGTGCCCGTAGACTTCCGCCAACTCGCCGGTCGCTTCAACCTCGCGCAGCCCATCCGCATTGACGATACCGCCGCGCCCGACCTCGATCCGAAAGTGAGTCTCCTGCCCGCGAGTCTCAACACGCGCTCGCTGCTCGTCGTGCCCGTCGTCTTGGCGGGCGACGTGCTCGGCCTCGTCGGCATGCACACGGTGCGCGCGCCGCGCAAGTGGCTCGACGAAGAGGTCTCCTTCCTCCAATCCAACGCGCGCCAGATCGCGGTCGGCTACCAGTACGCGCGGCTCTACACGGATCAGCAGCGCGAGTCGCACCGCACGCGCGCGCTTCTTGAGATCGCCAACACCTTGAACGCGCGCTCGGACTTCAACGAGGTCACGTCGCTCGTCCTCGAACGCGCGCTCGCGCTCGTCGGCGCGGACTACTGCGCGCTCGGCGTGATGAACCCGACGGGCAAGGCCGTCAGTCTCGCCGCCTTCAAGGCCGCGCCGCACGCCGCCACCGAAGGCGTGCGCGGCCTCATCAAAGAGCACGGCCAGTCAATTGACATCACGGACTACCCCGCGATTCAAGAACTGTTTCGGGAAGGCAAGACGCTGCACGTCTTCGACACGACGCTGCCGCCGCCGATCCGCTTCGTCTTCAACGCCACGCTCGGCGGCCACGCCGCGCTCGTCGCGCCCGTCCACGTCGGCGGGCAGACCTTCGGGTTGCTCGGCCTCGTCTGGAGCACGGCGCGCGAGAGTTTCGACGAACACGAGACCGCGCTTGTCGAAGGCATCGCCGACCAACTCGGCACGGCCTTGGAGCGCGACCAACTCTCGGCGGAAGTGATGCGCTTGCGCACCGTCCTGCACCAACGCCGCGCCGAAGACCGCATCATCGGGCAAGCGCCCGCCATCCGCCGCGCCATCGAACTCGCCTTGAACGTCGCCGACACGCAGACCTCTGTCCTCGTGCAGGGCGAATCGGGCACGGGCAAAGAACTGCTCGCCAACCTCATCCACTACAACTCGCGCAGCAAGGATCGCGCCTACATCAAACTCAACTGCGGCGCGATCCCCGAGACGCTCCTCGAATCGGAACTCTTCGGCCACGAGCGCGGCGCGTTCACCGACGCACGTGCGCGCCGCCGCGGCAAGTTTGAAGAGGCCGACGGCGGCACGCTCTTTCTCGACGAGATCGGCGAGATGAGTCTGTCGGCGCAGGTGCGCCTCTTGCGCGTCTTGCAGGACGGCGAGTTCACGCGCGTCGGCGGCAACGAAGTGATCAAGGCGGACGTGCGCGTCATCGCCGCCTCGAACGTCGACCTCGAACGCGCGGTCGAAGGGGGCACGTTCCGGCGCGATCTCTACTACCGTCTCTCGGTCTTCCCCATCCGCCTGCCGCCCTTGCGCGAGCGCGCCGAAGACGTGCACCCGCTCGTCATTCATTTCCTCGAACACTACAAGCAGAAGACCGGCCGCTACATCTCCGGCATCTCGAAGGATGCCCTCGCCGCCCTCACCGGCTACGACTGGCCGGGCAACGTCCGCGAGTTGGAGAACGCCGTCGAGCGTGCCGTGATCATCGCTTCGGGTCGCCAGATCGAACTCGACGATCTGCCGGAAGCCATCGGCCGCCCGCTCGTCGAAGCGCGCGCGCTCACACGCAGCGAGCGCACGCGCGCCTCGGCCGAAGGCCGTCACATCACGCTCGAACTCGACGTGCCCTCCACGCTCGAAGAGATCGAACGCCGCGCCATCGAAGCCACGCTCGACTACACCGGCGGCGACAAAACCCGCACCGCACGCACCCTCGGCATCGGCCGCAAAACCCTCTACCGCAAACTGCTCGGCTACCAGAACGACGACCCGGCCGCGTAGCCACAAGAAGCGACGACGGTTTCCGCCGGGGTCGCAGGCGCAGCGCGGGCGCATTTAGTATTGACGCCTCACCTGCCATGAATATAATCGGGGCGTCTCTCGTGTCCGCATCCGTAAACGCCGTTCTTTCGTGATCCTCACGAAATACTTTTCACTTCACTGATCGTGCCCGGCATCGCCGCATGCCAGTCGCCGCCGCCGTAATCAAAGTTGCAGGAGACTCCCACCGCATGACAACTGAAGCCCGCCGCGCCGTCGAGTCTGCCCCCGCGCAGACGACTGACGAACATCTCAAACTCTCTCAGGTGTTGGCAGATGAGTTTAAAAAACTACATCAAGAGTTTGAATTTGAATTTGTGCCGCCGGTCACGCCCCCGAAGAATGCGGTGGAGGAAAAGAAGGAGGAGGACAGGCGGCGCAAGGAAATCTACGACACGATCCACGGCCTCAAGCTCGAACTCGAAGAGAAGCACTGGGCGCTCTGCTTGTCCGGGGGCGGCATCCGCAGCGCCACCTTCTGCCTCGGCGTCCTACAGGGACTCGCGAGTCGCCAGTTGCTTGAACGGTTCGACTACCTCTCGACCGTTTCCGGCGGCGGCTATATCGGCAGTTGGCTCACCGCTTGGATACACCGCGAAGGAATCACGAAGGTGAACGAGGCGCTGGCGAAAAATCAGAACCTCGAACTCCCGCCAGAGCACGCACAGATCAGCCACCTGCGCGCCTACAGCAACTACCTCAGTCCGAAGATCGGACTCTTTTCCGTGGACACGTGGACGCTCATCGCCATCTACTTGCGCAACCTGTTTCTCAACTGGCTCGTGTTCATCCCGCTGCTCATGGCGGTGCTGCTCGTCCCCAGAATTTACGTCGCGCTCATTCTCCGCAACTCCGGCTTCCATCTCGGCGTGTCCGATTATTTCGACGCGGGCGCGCGTTATTACTTTTCCTCCATCTTCCAGACTCGCATTCTCTTGTTCACGGGGATCGTTCTCGGCGCGGCCGCGCTCGCCTACATCACTTCGCACCGCCCCAGTCTCAGAAAGCCTTTCAAGCCGCCGGGCGGCATCGCCACCCCTCCCGGCGACGCGAAGGAGATCGTCGAGGAGACGGACAAAGCCCCCGACGATCCGGACAATCAACGAAACTTCCTGCGACTGTGCATGCAGCCTCTGGCGTTGGCGATCTTGCTGTTGACGCTTGGGCGCGCGTGGTATCTCAGCATGGGACAGTCCCTTAACTTGTGGCACTTCGCCGCGGGCGGCGCGGCGCTGCACGGGCTGGCGTGGGTGATCACAAACGTGGCGGTCGCCGCCTTTTTCGGCAAGAGAGTATTGCGCGACTACTGGCGCGATGACAGGCCAAGGCTGCTCTGGAAGTCGAGGCTGATCGAACTGTCGGTCTTCGTCTTGACGGGCGCACTGGGCGGGCTGCTGCTGTGGCTGTTATCAATACCGGAAAAAATCAATCACTACACTCCGAAAGAAAACCCGGAGATGTACGCCTGCTTCGACGGCCCGCAACTCCTGCTGGTGGTTCTCTTCATGGGGATTCTTGCCATCGGGCTGGGCGGTCGTGCCGTGACGACCGACGAAGACCGCGAGTGGTGGGCGCGTGCGGGCGCGTGGGTGTTGATCGTGGCCGTGCTCTGGGCAGCCCTCAACTGGCTCGTGCTCTACGGCCCGACGCTGCCGATGGACATCTGGCTGAAGGAAGTACGCAAGGCCGCGACGGGCGGACAGAACGACTCGCTAAGCACGACCTTCGTCAAGGGGCTGTTGATCCCTTTCGGCATCATCTCCGGCTTCGTCACGATCCTGTTCGGGGTCAGCGCGAAGACGCCCGCCAACGAACGGCAGGCGGAGAAAGCCGGGTGGCTCACCACCGTGATGGATTACGCGGTGAAACTGGCCGCGCCGGTCTTCGTCCTGACGCTCGTCGTCGGCCTGTCGCTGCTCACAGACCTGCTGATCCTGCTCATCAAGAAAGTGCCCGAATGGTATCGCTTGACGAGCACCGACGAATGGAAGACCAAAGTGTTCCCCCCCTTAAGTCACCACGCCGTCGTCGCCGACTCGTCACTCCTGTTTCTCTTCTGCTTGTGCGGAGCGTTGGCGCTGATCACCGTCCTGATGGCGCGTTGCATCAACATCAACGAATTCTCCCTCCATTCGATGTACCGCAACCGCCTCATCAGGGCGTATCTGGGGGCGTCCAGAAAACGCACGGCGAACCGCTTCACGGGCTTCGACCCGGCCGACGACCTCCGCATGTTTGAGTTATGGCCGAACGAGAGCGCGCCGCCGCCCGACAAGAAACCACGCGACCCGGGCGCGGGCAGGCCGCTCCACATCGTGAACATGACTTGGAATCTCGTGCAGGGGAAAAACCTCGCGTGGCAACACAGGAAGGCGGCGACCTTCACCGTCTCGCCGCTCCACTGCGGCAGCTACCTCTACGGCTACCGGCGCTCGGAGTTGTACGGCGGCAAGCACCCCGAATCAATCTCGCTCGGCACAGCCTTCACCATCTCAGGCGCGGCCGCGAGTCCCAACATGGGCTACTATTCTTCGTCGGCCGTCACCTTTCTGATGACGCTCTTCAACGCGCGGCTCGGCTGGTGGCTCGGCAACCCGCGCAAGGAGTTGTACCGGAAGTCGGGGCCGACGCGGGCGCTCAAGCCGATGGTTGACGAGGCTTTGGGCAAGACGGTCGAAGACAAAGACTACATCTACCTGTCCGACGGCGGGCATTTTGAAAACCTCGGCCTCTACGAGATGGTGCTGCGCCGCTGTCACACGATCTTCGTGATAGATGCGAGCAGCGATCCGGATCATAAGTTCGAGAATCTGGGGAACGCCATCCGCAGAATCCGCGTAGACCTCGGCGTGCCTATCGAAATTCAGGACATCGTTGACTACTCGAAAGATAAAGACGTCTCCAAACATTACTGCGCCATCGGCGGCATCCACTACACGAAGGTGGACGAGTCCGCAGGAGTCGCCGACGGGATTTTGATCTACATCAAGCCGCGGCTCGCGACGAAAGAGCCGCCCGACGTTTTAAACTACTCGAAAGCCAATCTCAAATTTCCACACGAATCAATCAGCGATCAGTTTTTCAGCGAGCAGCAGTTCGAGAGTTACCGCATGCTCGGCCTGCACGCGATTGAGCAGATATTTCATGAAGCCTTGCCGCCGGATTGGAAGAGTAGCGGTCTGGAAAAGTACATCGGAGACTATGTGAAAGGCTCTCAAAACAGTCAGCCAAACAAAACGGAGGAGTTGATGATAAAGGCACAGACGCTGGCATACACACAGTATCTTGACGGCTTACCCGCCGAACGGCGCGCGGAAGTAGAGCGCGTGTGGGGCATGGTGCGGAAGCACGTGCGCGCAGGGTTCGCAGAGGAGATCGGCGCGAAGTATTTGAGTTTCAAGGCGGGCGACGAGTGGCTGGTCGCGCTGGCGAACCAGAAGAACTACATCAGCCTGTACCTGATCCCGCTCTACATGTTTCCAGAGGTGAAGGCGAAGTTCGACGCCGCCGCCTCGAAGAAATTGAAGTGCGGAAAGGGTTGCATCAATTTTCTACGCGCCGAAGAGTTGCCGCTCGAAACGCTCGGCGAGATCGTGGGCGGCTACGAGGCCGGGGACTACGCGGAACGCATGCGCCGGATTCGCAGCGCCAAAAGGCCGCCGCGGAAGAAGGCCACGGGTAAAGATTGAGACGGCGGCGAGCCGGGGCGTGGAAGAACATGACGAGCCGGTGTTGACAAGTCAATGAGTGAACGTTGGCTCGTCAACACCGACTCATTAACGTTGTTGCGTCAACGTTGATGAGGCTGTGTTAATGATCGCCCGGCAACCGCGTTAGGTAGATATGGAGAGAGGGACTTCCGCGCTGGATCGCGCGCACGCGAGGGTGAGACGGAACAGGTGGCTGCGCGTGTTCACCGTCGTCACCAGAATACTTCTCGCGCTCGGCTTCACTCCGTCGGGCATCACCAAGGTGCTCGGCAACCGCTTCACCATTCTGGGCGTTGACAACCCCGTCGGCTTCTTTTTCGAGGCGATGTACCGCACGGGTTTCTACTGGCGATTCCTCGGCCTGTGCCAACTGGCCGCCGCGCTCCTCTTGCTCATCCCCCGCACGGCCACCATCGGCGCGCTCGTCTACTTCCCGCTCATCCTCAACATTTTCGTCATCACGGTCGCGCTCCACTTTCAAGGCACGCCCGTCATCACCGGCCTCATGCTGCTGGCGAACATCTATCTCCTGTGCTGGGACTACGACAAGTTAAAACATCTCATCAAGTGACGCGCGCGCCGCGAGCAAACTCTCTCGGCCAGACGCTCGCCATCGTGCTCGTGATTTACTACCGGCGAAAGCTCAATCGGGGTGATTTATCTTCGTCTTAACCTCCGCTTAACATAAGCGTTTCTTGCGCGGCTTCGCGCCTGTTTGTTATAGTTTTTGCGCGGGCGGACAATCGTTGAGTTTTTCGGACAACAACGGTCGGGGCTGGCGACCCGCGCCCCGACCCGGAGAAAGAGGTGATGCGGATGTCCAACCAAGGTCTACGGACGCAGAGCGCGCGGCGGCGCGAAGAAGAGTCGGGACTCTCGACGCAACTCACTTGCTTCCTGCTCGGCGGCGCGGTCGGCGCGCTGGCGGCGCTGTTGTTCGCGCCGAAGTCGGGGCGGGAGTTGCGCGGCGACATCGCCGACGCGACGCGGCAGGGCGTGGATCGCGCGCGCGACAAGGCCAACGAGTATTACGAAGTTTCGCGCGAGCGCGCGACGGAACTCTACTCGACGGCATCAGTCAAAGCGGGCGAGGTGGCGGGCGCGGCGCGTCAGGCCGCGGCCAAGCGCGGCGAGAATTTGTCGGCCGCCATTGACGCGGGCAAGCGCGCCTACGCCGAAGAGAAACGCCGCACCGAAAGCTCCAACGTTCTCAATCAAGCTCCGGCCTACGAGCCGGACAAATCGTGACCATTGCGGATTTCGGATTGCGGAATGCGGATTAAAGAAAGCAACCGTCTTTCAATCCGCATTCCGCAATCCGAGATCGAAAACTCTTATGTCCCTGCTGGCTTTTCAGATGAGCACGAGTGACCCGGCGTTCTGGGTGTTGGTGATCGTCGCCGTGGCGTTTCTCGGCGTCGCCGCCGCGCTCATCGCGATGGCGGTCGCGGTGCGGCGCGTCGTGGTGATGGTCGGCAACCTCGAACGTCGCGCCGAGCCGCTGCTGGATCGCGTGGCGTTGATGAGCGAGCAGGTGAAGGAGATTGCGGCGCAGGGCAAAGAGGTGGCCGATCAGGTGACGCTCATGTCCACGCATCTGGCGACGGCCTCCGTCCACTTCTCCGAGTCGTCCGCGCTGATCAAGGAAGAGGTGCGCGAACTCAAGCAACTCGTCGGCTACACCGCCGTCACGGCGCGCGACAAGGTGGAGCAGGTGAGCGCGAGCATTGATCAGGCGCAACGGCAGTTCTCCGCCACCACCCTTTTTATACACACGAAGCTGGTCGAACCGGCGCGCGAGTTGGCCGCGATTATGGCGGGCGTCCGGCGCGGTCTGGAAGTGCTGGTGTCGCCCGCCCCCAAACAGATTGACCAGACCTATGGAGAGGACGAGATGTTCATCGGCTGACACGCCGCACGGTGTCCGACTCCACATTCCCAAAGTCCCAGGTTCAAGGTCAGACTTTGGACTTGGGACTTTCCGCATTTATGTTGCAAGATTTGCATTCAAAAGATCGAAAACCGTTATGACAACCGAAACGCCCCTTGAACTCAAGAAGACCGTCAACCTGCCGAAGACCAACTTCGCGCAGAAGGCCAACCTCGCGCAGGCAGAACCCGCGCGCCTCAAGCGTTGGTCGGAACTCAACCTCTACCAACTGATCCGCGAGTCGCGGCGCGGGCGCGACAAGTTCATCCTCCACGACGGGCCGCCCTACGCCAACGCCGACATCCACCTCGGCACGGCGCTCAACAAGATCGTCAAAGACTTCGTGGTCAAGTCGCGGACGATGCTCGGCTACGACGCGCCCTACGTCCCCGGCTACGACTGCCACGGGCTGCCCATCGAACTCTTCGTGGACAAAAAACTCGGCGCGAAGAAAGCGAACATGCCCCCGGTGAGCGTGCGCCGCGCGTGCCGCGAACACGCGACCGAGGCTCTGAAGCGACAGACGCGCGACTTCCAGCGGCTCGGCATCCTCGGCCTCTGGGAGAATCCATACCTCACGATGTCGAACCAGTACGAGGCGGAGACGGCGCGACTCTTCGGCCGCTTCGTCGAGCGCGGCTACGTCTACAAGGGCGCGCGCCCAGTCTACTGGTGCGTCTACGATCAGACCGCGCTCGCCGAGGCGGAGGTCGAATACAGGGAGCACACCAGTCCGTCCGTCTACGTGAAGTTTCCTCTGGCGTCCGACCCGTCGGAGATCGATCCGGCGCTCGCGGGGCGCAAAGTTTTCTTTCTCATCTGGACGACGACGCCCTGGACGCTGCCCGCGAACCTCGCCATCGCCGTCAACCCAAACTTTGAATATGCCGCGATTGAAAACGGCGGAGAGGTTTACGTCGTCGCGGGCGAATTGGTGGAGACGGTTGCGTCGAAGTGCGGGCTGGACGCGCCGCAAGTCGTCGCGCGTTTTCCGGGCGCGAAACTCGACCGCCTCGAATGTCGCCACGCGTGGTTAGAGCGCAAGTCGCTCGTCATCCTCGGCGAGCACGTCACGCTCGGCGGCGAGGCCGACGCCGAGACGGAACTCGACGTGAAAGACGCGCGCGACAAAAGCGCGACGAGCAAGGCGGGGACGGGCTGCGTCCACACCGCGCCCGGCCACGGCCACGACGATTTCGTCATCGGCAAGCAGTACGGCTTAGACATCTACTGCCCCGTGGATCACGCCGGGCGGTTCACCGCCGAGGTCGAACACTTCGCGGGCGAGCGCGTGTTCGAGGCGAACGCGAAGATCGTCGAGTTTCTCAAAGAACGCGGCGCGCTGCTGTTCAGCGAAAATTATAATCATCGTTACCCGCACTGCTGGCGTTGCAAAAACCCGGTCATCTTCCGCGCCACGCCGCAGTGGTTCATCTCGCTCGACGCGCGCGCGGCCGAACCAGTCGTCGAACAGGACGAGGACGGACGCGACCTCGCCAACTTCACGGACAACGAGACGGACGCGCCCGTCTCACTGCGCGCGGGCGCGCTGCGCGAAGTTGAACAGAGCGTCGAGTGGATTCCGGCGTGGGGCGAGGATCGGATGCGGAACATGCTCAAGGGTCGCCCCGATTGGTGCGTCTCGCGCCAGCGCGTGTGGGGCGTGCCGATCCCTGCGTTCTACTGTGCGGGCTGCGACGAGGCCATCGCCGACGCGTCCGTCATCAAACACGTCGCAGACATCTTCGAGCGCGAAACTTCCGACGCGTGGTACGCGCGCGAGGCGCAGGACTTGCTGCCCGCCGGGTTCGCGTGCCCGAAGTGCGGCGCGACTGCGTTCACGAAGGAGACGGACATTCTCGACGTGTGGTTCGACAGCGGCTCGTCGTGCGTCGCCGTGCTCAAACACTACGATGAGTTGCAGTTTCCCGCCGACGTGTATCTGGAAGGCGGCGATCAATATCGCGGCTGGTTCAACTCGTCGCTGATGGTCGGCCTTGCGGCGCACGACCGCGCGCCTTATCGCACGGTGCTCACGCACGGCTGGGTGGTGGACGGGCAGGGCAAGGCGATGCACAAGTCTGCGGGCAACTCCGTCTCGCCCAATGACGTGATCAAACAGTCGGGCGCGGAGATCATACGCCTCTGGTGCGCGTCGTCGGACTACCACGAAGACATGCGCTGCTCCGACGAAATCCTGCAACGCGTCTCGGACGCCTACCGCAAGATGCGCAACACCGCACGCTTCGCCCTCGGCAACCTCGACGGCTTCGACCCGGCGCGCGACACCGTTGGCACGTCGGAACTGTTGGAGCTTGACCGTTGGGCGCTTGCGGAACTGGACGACGTGATCGCAAAGGTGCGGAAGGCGTATGAGGAGTATGAGTTCCACAGCGTCTTTCACGAGTTGTACAACTTCTGCACCGTGACGCTCTCGGCGCGCTACTTCGACATCATCAAGGATCGCCTCTACACCGCCGCGCCGCGCTCGCACGCGCGCCGCTCGGCGCAGACCGCGCTCCACCGGATCGCCGACGCGCTCGCACGCCTGCTCGCGCCGGTCTTAGTGTTCACCGCCGACGAAATCTGGGAGAACTTGCCGCGCGCCGAGGGCGACGCGGAGAAGCAGTTCGCTTCGGTTCACGTGGCGGAGTTTCCCACACCGGCCGGGCTGCGCGACGCTGAGTTGACCGCGCGATGGGATAATTTGTTTACAACGAGAGACGTTGTGCTTGGAAAACTGGAAGAAGCTCGCGTCGCTAAATTGATCGGTAGCTCGTTGGAAGCACGAGTTGTATTTTCTCTACCAGTGGACGGCGAAATGCTTCCATTGCTACGTTCCTACGCAAGCGATTTGCGATACTTGTTTATCGTGTCACAAGTTGAACTACGAGAAAGCACTGAACCCCACGACAAGAATTCAGTTCTAAAGATTGAACGCGCCGAAGGCGAGAAGTGCGAACGGTGTTGGAGCTACTCGACGCGAGTCGGCGAGTCGGCGCGTTACCCGACGGCGTGCGAACGCTGCGTCGAGGCCCTGGGCGAGATCGAGCGGGAAGGGGGCGCGTCGTGAAGGCGCGCGCGTTAAGTTGGCGCGTCTGGTATCTGCTCGCGGCCTTCAGCATCTACATGGTGGATCAGATGTCGAAGGCGTGGGCGGTGCGCTCGCTTCGTCCCGGTCAGGACAAGACGGTCATCCGCGGCTTCCTCGACTTCGCCTACGCGGAGAACCCCGGCATCGCCTTCGGGCAGTTGCAGGAGGGCGGCTCGATGGGGCGTTGGGCACTCGCCGCGCTCGCTTCGGCCGCGGCCGTCGCCGTCCTCACCTACTTCTTCCGCACGTCGCGCAGCGACGACCGCGTCCTCGGCGCGTGCGCGCTGCTGCTCGCCGGGATCACGGGCAACC
Organism: Pyrinomonadaceae bacterium; assembly: GCA_030838445.1. Lineage (GTDB taxonomy): Bacteria > Acidobacteriota > Blastocatellia > Pyrinomonadales > Pyrinomonadaceae > JAIVJZ01. The sequence goes on from JAUZFQ010000101.1 coordinate 21,064, forward strand.
TGACGGATCGCGTCCGCCTCGGCCACGTCATAGACTTCATACACGCGCACGCGGGCGACTACCACTGGCCGACCTTCAACGTCGCCGACGCTTGCATCTGCGTCGGCGCTGGATTGCTCATCCTCGATCTGATATTGGAAGGAAGGAAGCAGAAGCAGCAGTCAACCGTTGGCAGTCAGTAACCTTGTCCGTTGTCCGTCGTCAGTTGTCAGTTGTTTCCGTTCGGTGCGTGAGTAACTAAAGATTGAGTTGAACAACGGACGACTGAGCAGAGTTTCAATCGAACAACGGACGACTGACGACGGGCAACTAACCAACACGATGTACCCAGAACTTTTTCGCATCGGCGACTTTCCCGTGAACACTTACGGCGTGCTGCTGGCGGTGGCCTTTCTCGCCGCGCTGCTGGTGGCGGCGCGTCTGGGCGCGCGCGACGGTTTGCCGCGCGAGCGTCTGTTCGATCTGGGGCTGTGGTTGCTGTTGGCCGCCATCGTCGGGTCGAAGGTGCTGTTGCTGTTGGTCGAGCCGGAGTATCGCGCCGCGCCGCTCAAGTTGCTGTCGCTCGACTTCCTGCGTTCGGGCGGGGTCTTTTACGGCGGCTTCCTCGCGGCGGTCTTGACGGCATACGTCTTGGTCAGGCGTTACGAGTTGCCGTGGTGGCGGACGGCCGACGCCTTCGCGCCGGGCATCGCTTTGGGTCAGGCCATCGGGCGGCAGGGCTGTTTTGCCGCCGGGTGCTGCTGGGGCAAGCCGACCACGCTGCCGTGGGGCGTGCGCTTCTCGGAACTCGGCAACCGGGTGACGGGCGTGCCCACGGACGTGCATCTCCACCCCACGCAACTCTACGAATCATTCGCCGCCTTCATCTTCTTCGCGCTGCTCTGGTGGTTGCACCGCCGCAAAACTTTCGACGGGCAGGTCATCCTTACCTACGGCGTGCTCTACGGCGCGACGCGCTTCGTTATCGAGTTCTTCCGCGACGACCCGCGCGGCGACATCCTCGGCCTCACGTCGCTCACGCACCTCTCCACGTCGCAGTTGATCAGTTTGCTCGTCGGCATCGCGAGTCTCGTCGTCCTCTTCATCCGCCGTCGCCGCGCGTCCACGGGCGGGGCGATGCCCGCGGGCGGCGCGAAAGTAACTCGCACGGCGGCGCGCGCATGAACAACGTGGACGAGAACCTGAGCGATCACATCAACGGAGAGGACGACGCGCTCGCCCCTGCGACCGTTGACCCCGAACCCGAAGCGGCGACGCTCGCCTTCGTCGCAGGGGAAGCGGACGCGGGCGCGCGCCTCGACGCCTTCCTCGCCGCGCGCGTCGCCGGCGTCAGCCGCACGCGCCTCAAGCACGCCATCGAAGACGGCGACGTGCTCGTCGCGGGTCACACGGCGGAGAAGGGTTCGTACAAACTCCGCGCGGGCGAGGCGGTCGAACTCGAAATGCCCGCGCCGCCCGCCTCCAACTTCGCGCCCGAAGAGATCCCGTTGAGCATCATCTACGAAGACGACTCGCTCGTCGTCCTCGACAAGCCCGCCGGGCTGGTCGTCCACCCCGCGGCCGGAATCTCTTCGGGCACACTCGCCAACGCGCTCGCGTTCCACTTCCAACAACTCTCCACGCACGCGGGCGAGACGCGCCCCGGCATCGTGCACCGGCTCGACCGCGACACGTCCGGCCTGATGGTCGTCGCCAAGACGGCGAGCGCGCACGAGCATCTGGCCGATCAATTTCGCGCGCGTGAAGTGTTCAAGTCTTACGTCGCGCTCGCGCACGGGCGCGTGAAAGACGAGAGCGGGCGCATCGAAGAACCGCTCGCGCGCGACCCGCGCCAGCGCACGCGCATGGCGGTCGTTCGCGGCGGCCGCCCCGCGCTCTCGCTCTACCGCGTGCGCCGCCCTTACGAACGCTTCACGCTGCTCGACGTGCAGATCAAGACCGGGCGCACGCACCAGATCAGGGTGCATCTCGCGCACCTCAAGCACCCGGTCGTCGGCGACAAAGTGTATAACGGCGGGCGCGACACGACCGTCGCGGACGTGCGCGTGCGCGCCGCCATCCGCGCAATGGGGCGGCAGTTTCTACACGCCGAGCGGCTCGGCTTCCGCCACCCGCAGACGGGCGACGCGCTGAGCTTCGACGCGCCGCTCCCCGCCGAGCTGTCGCGGATGCTGGAGGCGCTCGAATAAGCCGCGCCCGTGCCGCGCAAACTAACGCCCGGCGCGCGTTCGCGCGGGCGGGTTTTGTTATACTGTGGCTTCGCCCGTTCACGCCGCCGGAAGGCAACTGACGCTCGCCCGCGCGGCATCGAACCCCCGACGCTTGGATGCTCAAAGGGCTACAACCTTTTCCATTCCGTCCGTTTGATTCAAACACATGAGAACAGCCCTTTACACACTTTTATTCACCGCCGCACTCTTCGTCTGCGCGCTGGCGCTCGACGCCTCCACCGTCTCGGCTCAACAGACGGGACAGCAGCCGCAACCCACGCCGCGCCCGACCGCCGCGCCGCCCGCCGGCGTTCAGGACGACGTGCAAGTCGGCCCCGTCTTCACGCGCGAGGTGCAACTGCCGATCACGGTGCTCGACAAGAAAGAGCAGCCGGTCGCCGGTCTGACGTTGAACGACTTCGTGATCTTCGAGGACAAGCAGCCGCAGCAGATCGCAAGTTTCCGCGACGAGGCGGCGGGCACGCCGATCTACGTGGCGGTCTTGATGGACATCTCTTCGTCGGCCGCCGCGAAGCTCCGTTTCGAGAAAGAGTCGGCCAAGGATTTCCTCTACACCGTCGTGCGCGTGCGCAAAGACCGCGCGGCCTTCGCCACCTTCGACGAAGACGTGAATCTCTTGCAGGACTTCACGGACAAGCTCGACAAACTCGACACGGCAGTTGACAGCGTGAAGAAGCCGGGCACGACCACCGCGCTCTACGACGCCGTGTGGCGCATGTGCGATGAGAAGATGCGCGGCGTGACGGGGCGGCGCGTGATCGTCGTCATCACGGACGGCGACGACACTTCGAGCCGCGCGAAGTTGGAAGAGGCCATCGAGATGGCGCAGCGCACCGAAACCATCGTCTTCGCCATCTCCACCAAGTCGGGATTTTCGAGCGCCGTCCCCGGCGTCGAAGGGGGCACGGTCAAGGACGAAGACGACAAGAAGCTCGACCGTCTGGCCGACGCGACGGGCGGCAAAGCCTTCTTCATCGGCGACCGCCTCGAACTCGAACGCGCCTTCACGCGCGTCGCGCGCGAACTGCGCGGCCAGTACATCGTCACCTACCGGCCGACGAATAAAAAATACGACGGCAGCTATCGCCGCATCGAAGTTAAACTCGCCGCCGAACGCGACGGCCTCAAAGTCCGCACCCGACGCGGCTACAACGCCTGGGCGGATAGAAATAAGTAGTGAATGGTGAACGGTCAATGGTGAATGGTGAAGAGAAAGAACCCGTTTTATCCATTCACCATTGACCGTTCACCATTCACCAGAAGGGTTTAAGTGGAAAGTAATGTTTGATCGCATCAGGTTTGTGCGCGGGTTGAGTTTGATTCTCGCGGTCGGCTTAAGCGTCGGCGGCGCGCTCGTCGGCGCGCGGGCGCAACGGGAGGAGGGCGCGCAGCAGCAGCAGCAACAACCGCAGCAGCCGACGCCGCGGCCGACGCCCGCGCGCGTTGACGACACCACGACGCTCGACGACGACGAGATCGAGCGCGTCGACACCAGCCTGACGAACGTCATCTTCACGGCCGTGGACAAGAACAAGCGGTTCGTCATCAACCTCAAGCAGGAGGACATCCGCGTCCTCGAAGACGGCGTGCCGCAACAGATTTTCACCTTCCAGCCGCAGACCGATCTGCCGCTCACGCTCGCCCTCGTGATTGACACGAGCATCTCGCAGGAGCGCACGCTGCCCGAAGAGAAGGCCGCCGCGCGCGCCTTCGTGGACGCCGTGATGCGCCCCTCCAAAGACGAGGTGGCCGTGCTCTCCTTCACCGGCGATTCGACGCTCGAACAGGGCTTGACGGGTAGCCCTGTCCGCGTGCGCAGCGCGATTGAGCGCGTCGAGTTCGTGCCGCCTTCAGGCGGCTACGTCGGCGGCGGCGTCGTCGTCGGCACGCCCCCGATCTCCGGCGATAATCAGGCCACGGCCGGTTCGACCGCCATCTGGGACGCCGTCTACGCCACCTGCCACGAGGTGATGACCGAGTCGTCCGACAAGACGCGCCGCGCCGTCGTCCTGCTCACGGACGGCGAGGACACGAGCAGCACTCTGAAACTCGACGAGGCCGTGCAGGAGGCGCTCAAGACCGACACGCTCGTCTTCGCCATCGGCATCGGCGACAGCTTCCGCTTCAGCGGCGTGGACGAAGGCTCGCTGCGCAAGATCACGGAGCGCACGGGCGGCCGCGCCTACTTCCCGCGCAGCGAGGAAGACCTGCGCAACGCCTTCGCGCAAATCCAGCGCGAACTGCGCGAGCAGTTCCTCGTTGCCTACGCGCCCACGAACAAGCGGCGCGACGGCTCTTATCGCAAACTCCAGATCGAGGTCATCAACCCCGACCTCCGCAAGCAGAACGTCAAACTCAACTACCGTCAGGGCTACTTCGCCAAGAGCGACACCGCGCCCGCGCCGCGCCGTAGAAGGTAAGAAGTGGTGAACGGTAAATGGTGAATGGTGAATGGAAGGAAATCAGTTCCTTCCATTCACCATTCACCATTTACCGCTCACCACTTCTTATCTATCTTTCGCCGCGCGCCTCTTCCACGGTCGTTTGCAGCGCGACGGTCAGCTTGCGCACGTCAACTTGATCCCAAGGTTCGAGCAGGCGCAGCGTCTCGTCGAGAATGCGCCGCTGGTGTTCTGGAAAGTTCGGCTGTCCGGCGACCATGCCGAACTCGCCCGTGTAGTAGACGGCGCGCGGCGGGCGCACGCGCTCGATGGCCTCTTTGTCCACGGCGAGCACGATGGTCGTCACGCCCGCCGCTTCGAGGGCGCGCGCGGCGAGTCCCATTGACTGGTGGCAGACGCGCGAGGCCGGGATGAGCAGCGCCGCCTGCGCCGAGTAACGTTTGACGCGCTCGACGAGTTGCGGCAGCGCGTTGTCGGCGAAGCGCGCCGCGCTGGGGATGAAGCCGCAGAAGCTCCAGAAGACCGGGTTGAGTTGGCCGATGATGCCGTTGCCCTCGAACTCGAAGAGACGCGCGAGCGGCACTTGCGAGTTCATGTCCTGTTCGACTGCCGCCGGGTCGTAGCCGCGCGCCGCCCAGCGCAAATCTTCGGCCTCGATGAGCGTCGGGATTTCGCGGAACGACGAGTCGCCGCCGGGGATGCTCGTGTCGAAAGGTTCGGAGCCATCAATGTACGCGCCCGCCGAAGTGATGAGCGCGAGGTTGAGCATGGGCAGCGCGCGCCGCGCCGGTTTGAAGGGCGCGCGCTCGTTCTCGACCCACGGGTAATGCCCGCCGAGGTCGTCGCCGCGCATCTCGTTGATCCGCTTCCAACGCTGGTAGCTTTCGCGCCACTCGTCAATTCGCTCAATCGTTTCCACCGGCAATCTCCTTCGGAGTAAGTTTCAAGTTTCAGGTCTGGACAGGTTTCAAGTTTCAGGTTTCAAGTTTCAAGTCTGAATGTTGTTCAGTTCTCAACTTGAAACCTGAAACCTGAAACTTGAAACTAACCTCGGTTGCGCCGCGCGATCAGGATGAAGGCGACGACGGCGGCGAGCATGGCCGTCGTCATAGCGGCGACCGAATAACCGTGCAGGCTGTTGAAGGCGAGCCGCAGCGGATCGCTCGCGGCCACCTCGTCAATCGGCCGCCCCATCGTGACGCGGAGCGCGGCCATGCGCGCGCCGATGATCCACTGCCCCGCGCCCGTCGCCAGCGCGAGCAGCGCGAGCGCAGACACCTCCAGTATCCACGCGCGCCCCGTCTTCGTCGTCGTCGCAACTCTCCGGCGGGCGAACGCCGTCGCCAAGAGGAGCAGCGCGACGAGGAATCCGCCGACGTTCACGACGCCGATGATGCGCGTGACGAGTGCGCCCGCCAACTCGCGCGCGGGGAGCACGGCGAACGCGCCCGGCGCGACCGCGAAACTGAACAGGACGGCCGCCCCGAGCCACATGCCGAGGACGAGCAGCCGCGCATCGCCGAGCGCGCCGCCCGCCTTAGTCGCCGCAGCCGCGCCCGTCGCAACTGCCGCGTGTGCGGACGCGTCTGTGCCCTCTTCGCGCGAGACGTTCTCGGCGGTCGTGACGTTTTGTTGGTTCGGCTTCGCATCCATCAATCGTAGTCCATCACTTCCGGCAGCAGCCTGATCGTCGGCAACTGCATTTCGGGCATCGCCAACTCGCGCGGGTCGGGCACGCTGTCGAGCCACGCGAGCGCGCGGTCGAGTTGCGCTTGATAATCCACGAGGTCGAGCGACATGAAGCGAGGCGTCTCCAAACGCGCAAACTTCTCTTTCGCCATCACGTACATCCGCCGCGCCGCCCCGCGCCGCCCGATCTCCAGATGGTGAAAGGCGACTGCCGACTGGATCATCGCCTGCAAAAAAAGTTTCTCGCGCGGCCCGGCCTCGTCCACCCAGCGCGCCTCCCACGCGTCGTGCGCCGCGTGAAACTCGCCCGCGTTGTAAAGATCGATCCCCGCCAGATAATCGCCGGGGTACGCGACGGCGTGCTCCGCCGTGTAAGCCGCCGACATCTCATCTACGCTGTCGTCCATTTCAGACATTATACGGAGCGAATGGGAAAACGTCAGTTGTCCGTAGTCAGTTGTCCGTTGTCCGTTGTTTGCTGTCAGTTGTTCAATTTTAACTTTAGTGACTCGCGTGATAATCACGTGCAACTGACAACTGACTACGGACAACTGACCCTCCTTCACTCCGTCTCCCAGTCGCGCTTCAACAACAGTTCCTCGATGCGGTAAGAGTGGAGCATGTCGTGGAGCGCGAGGTGGCGGAACATGATGAAGACGGAGTAATGCGCGTACTCCGCGTGTTCGGCGGTGCGCCCCCAATCCTCTGCGGATAAATCCCGCAACTCCTCGACGAGTTCGGCGCGCCCGCGCGTGAAGCGTTCGAGCGCGTCGTTCAAATCCGACTTGAGCAGCGCGCCGTCTTCGTCATCCGCGCTCGGAGTGTAGGGCGTGATGCGCGGCTCAGGGTCTTTGAGCATCGCCTCCAAACGCGCGAGAAACATCGGCTGCACCTCGGCCAGATGGCACGCGTGCTCGTGCGCCGACCACTTCCCCGCGCGCGGCCTGCGCTTCAATACCTCCGGCGGCACTTCACGCACCAGCGGCACGATCACCGACGGCGCGTTCTCCAACATCGTGATGATTGATTCAGGATTATTCATCTCGTCCTCAACAAGCGAACAGTAAGCCGTGAGAGTCGGCAGTATGCCGTAGTTGTTTTCGTTCAACTGCTTACTGCTTAACACTCTTTCTTCAATATCGCGGCACGCTCCGGTCAACTTCCCACGACCAACGCTCGATGCCGCCCGCCAGATTGACCATCTTCGCAAAACCCTGCCCCGCCAGATAGGCGCAGACCTGCGCGCTGCGGATGCCGTGGTGACACATCACCACGATCTCCTCCTCGGCGTCGAGCGCGCCCGCCCACTCCGCGAAACGGCTAAGCGGCAGCAACTCCGCGCCCTCGACGCGCGCCAACTCAAACTCCTCCGGCTCGCGCACGTCAATCAGACGCACGCGCTCGCCCCGCGCCGCGCGCGCCGCAAACTCCTCCGGCGTGATCGTCTCGTAATTCATAACAGAGTAGTCAGTAGTCCGCGGTCAGTAGTCAGTTGCATGTGATTATTGCACGAGTCGCTAAAGATTGAATTGAACAACTGACAACTGACCACGGACTACTGACAAAGAACAACTGACTACTGCCGCTTGTGACTCAGCCGCGCGGCCAGCACTTTCGCGGCGGTCGCGCCCGCGCCCGTCGCGCTGCTGATGGTGGGGCTGTGCGGGTTGGAGATGTCGCCGACGGCGAAGACGTTCTCGACGCTCGTCTCCTGTTCGCTCGACACCGCGACGTAGCCGCGCTCGTCCTGTCGCAGTTGGCCGCGAAACAGTTCGTCGTTCGGTTGGACGCCGACGCGCACCAGCACGCCGCCCACCGCCATCTGAAACGGCTTGATCGCGCCGCGACGCAAAATCTCTATCGCCTCGACGCGCTCCTCCCCGATGATGCGCTGCGCCTCCGACTCGGTGAAGATCGTGACGCAATGCTCCGAGCGCAGTCGTTCGACAAACTCTGCGCGCGCCGAGAGGCGTTTACCGCGGTGGACGAGCGTGACCGTGGGGCACACTTCCGCGAGCAGCAAAGCGTTCTCTGCGGCCGCGTCGCCGCCGCCGATGACGCACACGTCACGCCCCGCCAGCAACTCGCGGTCGCGCATCACGGAATCAACCACGCCGCGCCCCGCCAGTTCGGCCTCGCCCGGAATCCCCAACCGCCTGCGCCTGACGCCCGTCGCCAGCACGAGGCCGATTGACTGCAACGCCTCGCCGCTCTTGAGCGAGACGCGTTTAGCCTTCAAGTCAACGCTCTCGATCTCGGTCTCAGTCCACAGGTCAAACTCGCATTCCGCGATCTGCGCGGCGAAGATGTCGCGCAACGCGCGCCCGTTCTCCGCGCGCAGGCCGAGGTAGTTGTTGACGGGGTTGTAGACGTTCAGCAGTTGCCCCCCCACCTCCGCGCCCGCTTCGAGCACGAGCGCGTCCAACCCCAACTCCTCGCACCAGAGCGCGGCCGACAAGCCCGCCGCGCCCGCCCCGATGATGATCGCGTCGTACATAACTAACTGACGGCGGCGGGCGATTCCGCACGCGTGCCGAGCGCGGCGCAGAGGTGCGCGGCGACGACGTCGGGCGCGAGGCTAGAGGTGCGGAGCAGTCCCGCGGCGTCAACGAAGTTGAAGGCCGAACTCAACCCCTCCGTGTCGAGTTGCCAACGCCCCTCGCGGTTCTGTTCGAGTTCGTCGAGTTGCCGGATGACGGGCGCGAAGTCGAGACGCGTAATGGGCGGGCGCACCACCGTCTCCGCCCAGGAGTAGTAAGGATAATCCACGCGGTAGCCCCAACCGTCTGCGAGCGGGAGGGCGATGAGATAGACGCGTCCGCGCGCGTGCTCGGTGATGGCCGTGTAGGGCGCGGCGTGGCGCGTCGGCGAGAAGCCCCGCGCGCCGTAGAGGTCGCGGCCGAGGGTGACCACTGACAACCCCGTCGCCGCGTCCTCTTCCACGCGCGACGCGCCGCTCGCAAAACTCTCCAGCGACAGTTCGATCCGCTCCCACTCGTCGCGCCACAGTTGTTCGTAATCATCCGTGCGCGTGATGACGCGCTCCACTTCCGGCAGCACGAGCGCGTAGGCGCGCGCCTCGTCCACGTCTGCGCCGGACGCCAAGTGGCGCGCGAGCGGCGAAGCGACTCCGGCGGCGTCGGGCACGAAGCCGTCGCCCCCTTGCAAGACGAGGCTCGCGCGGATGCCCTGCGCGCCGGTGTTCGCGGAGAAGTCGCCCGCTTCGGCGGCGGCGACGAGCGCGGCGCGCAGGTCGAGAGCGCGCGCCCCCGTGAGCATCGTCCAGACGGAAAGCACGCCGTCCGTGTCGAAGTGGTTGTTAGTGACGAGTTCGATCCCTTGCGTCAACTCCTCACGCGCGGGCGAGGCGACGACGTTCAAGGCGATCTCGGTCGAACTGTCGGCCTTGACCGCCGCCGGGGTCGCGTTGCCCTGCCAGTGCGAGAAGTGGATGCTTCCGGGGACGACGCCGTCCACAGAGAGTTTCGGCACGTCTTCCAGACCCGCGTGATAATACTCGAAGCGCATCTCTAGCGATCCTTTCCGTCGGCGCGAGGCGTTGAGTTGTCAGAACTTTTCAAGCGGAAGTGTAGCGCACGGCGGGCTAACGATGAAGGGATGAGGGCGGAGGGATGAAGGATGAAAGGAATGCTTAACTCTCTTGAGCGACTTCTTGTTCATCCCTCATCCCTCCGCCCTCATCCCTCTCCTTGTTGATGCCTTCGAGTTTGACGTGTTCGCTGAGGCGGGTGATGACCATCGCCTCGCGCACTTTAAAGCGGCAGGAGAGCGCGGTCTTGTCGTCGCGCCCGTGCTCGCCCTCTTCCGTGTACCAGAACTGGCAGTTGGTGCAGTCGCCGTTCCAGCAAAAGTCGCCGTAGGAGATGCTGCGCATCGAGATGAACTGGAAACAGCGCAGGAGGCGGTTGTTCTCCGGCACTTCCACGGGGCGGCCGAGAATTTCAATCGTCACCAGACGCTCGTATGGCTCGAACAGATCGTTGTCAATCAAGAGGATTTCGACCCTGCCCTTCCTACCGGCCTTCGGCAGAACTTTGCGCGGGAGTATAACTGGAAAGCAGTGACAAGTGGTAAGAACAGTGACGAGTGACGAGTGACAAGTTAAAACAGTAAATCGTGAATAGTGAATAGACGAAGACAGGTGTTCTCTATTCACGATTCACGGCTTTATCTCGTCACTTGTCACTCGTCACTCGTCACTGTTCATCGTTCTTGCTAAACTACACGGCGCGAAGGGAGGTCGAAGCAAATAATGGGAATCGTGATTTATGTGAAGCCGGGCTGCCCTTATTGCCAGCAGGCGCGTGATCATTACAACTCGCGGGGGGTGGCGTTTACGGAGTACGACGCGCAGACGGATCGCGCGCGGCGCAAGGAGATGCTTGCCTTTTCCGACGGCGACCCGACCGTGCCGTGCATCGTCGAAAACGGAGAGTATGTTTCGTCGGGCTGGGGCACCCCCCCGCGCGGTTGAACGGTACACGACTAACGCTGGCCGTGCGCCAGCCGCAACCGACGGCAAAGGGGAAAGGGTACAGGTAAACGGGAAGACGTTCGAGCAGAGATAAAAATTGATCTTCCCTTTACCCCTTCCCCTTACTCTTTCACCTTTGCTATTTCCCCTACCCTCGGAGTTAAGATAGTAACCATCAATGCTAGGTTCAACTCTGCTCAACTACCGGATCACGGAAAAACTCGGCTCAGGCGGGCAAGGCACAGTTTATAAGGCCGTCGACACGCGGCTCGGACGCACGCTCGTCCTCAAAGTGCTCTCGCCCGAATTGACTTCCCGCGAATCCAATCTCAAACGCTTCGAGCGCGAAGCCCAGCTCGCTTCGTCGCTCGACCACCCGAACATCTGCATCATCTACGGCCTGCACGAAGAGAACGGGCTGCACTTCATCACGATGCAGTACATTGACGGGAAGAATGTGCGCCAACTCGTCAAGGGTCGCCCGCTCGAACTCCGCAGCGCGATCTCGATCACGATGCAGGTGGCCGACGCGCTTGCCGCCGCCCACGCGCGCGGCGTCATCCACCGCGACATCAAAGCGGGCAACGTGATGGTGACGAAGAGCGGCACGGCCAAAGTGCTCGACTTCGGTCTCGCCAAACTGCTCGACGAGAACAAGTCGAGCGGCTCGAAGTCCGACCAGCACTTGACCGAGATGGGCGTCCCTTACGGCACGGCCACCTACGCCGCGCCCGAACAGGCCACGGGCGCGCACGTGGATCACCGCGCCGACATCTTCTCGACCGGCGTTTTGCTCTACGAGATGCTCGCGGGCATCTGGCCGTTTCAGGGCAAGACGAACGTCGAGGTGCGCTACGCCGTCCTCCACGACACGCCCGTGCCCATCGCGGAACTCAGGCAGGACGCGCCGCCCCGCCTGCAAGAGATACTCGACCGCGCGCTCGCCAAAGACCCGAAGGATCGTTACCAGCGCGTCGCCGACATGCGCGACGACCTGCGCGCCGTCAAACGCGAAATGGCCGCGGCCAGCCCCGTCACGCTCGATACGACCGACGAGTTTGAACCCGTCGTGCCGCGCCACCAGTCGAGCAACAACTCCTTCGGCCGCACCTTCCGCCGCTGGCTGCGTAACATCACGGGCAACGAGACGCCCTCGACCGCGCAGTCAACTTCCTTGCCGCCCTCCGCTTCGCGCAACATCTCCGCCGCGCCGCACCGCACCGAAGGCGGGACGCAGCACGGCACGAACGTCTCCGAAGGCGGGCAGAAGTCCATCGCGATTCTCCCCTTCCGCAATTTGAGCGGCGACGCCGAGGTCAGCTTCTACGAGTTCTCGCTCGCCGACGCCGTGATCACGGAACTCGCGCGCCTGCGCTCGCTCGTGGTGCGCCCGTCGTCGCTGATCGTGAAGTATCAGGGGCAGCAGCGCGACCCGCGCGAGATCGGCGAGGAGTTGAGCGTCGGCGCAGTTCTCGCCGCCTCGTTCCTGCGCGCGGGCGACAAGCTCCGGGTCAACGCGCAACTGCTCGACGTGGCCTCGGGCGATTTGCTCTGGTCTGATCGCATTGACGCCACCGCCGACGACATCATCGCCGTGCAGGACACCATCGCGCAGCGTATCGTCGAAGGCTTGCGCCTCGAACTCACGACGGCCGAGCGCGACGGGCTGGCGCAGCGCGCCACCGCCAACTCCGACGCCTACAACATCTACCTGCGCGGGCGCGACTCGATGGGTCGCTACATCTACCACACGCTCGCCAACGAGGACGTGGAAGAGGCCATCGGGAGTTTCAAACGCGCCATCGAACTCGACCCCAACTTCGCCCTCGCACACTGCGCGCTCGGCGGCTGCTACGCCAACCGCGTGATCAAATCAATGGGCGACTTCGAGGACTACGAGCGCGCCGAAGAAGCCTTTCGCAAGGGTCTCGACATTGACCCGAAGATCATGGAAGCGCGGATGCACATGGTCTTCATCTATCTCGCGCGCGGCGAGAAGGCGAAGGCGCGCGCGGCCGTCGAGAATCTGCGTCACGAAGCGCCGAACGATGTGGGCGTGCAGTTCGTCGCCTCTTACCTCTATCGTCTCGACGGCGACTACGAACGCTCTCTGCGTAGTCTCGACCGCATGCTCAGTCTCAACCCGGCCGAGCGCGTCGTCGTCAGTTACAACCGCGCGCGCGTCCTGATGTATCAGGGGCGGATGGACGACGCGATGGGCGAACTCGCGGAGGGCGCGAAGATCGAACCCGACCACCCCTTTATACGCACCTTCCGCGCCGTCGCGCTCTACCGGCAGGGCAAGGCGGCGGAGGCGGCCGAAATCCTGCGCGATGTGTTAGCCACGCACCCGGAGATGGACGGCATCCGCCCGCACTACGCCATCGCCCTGAGCAAAATCGGCCAACACGAAGCGGCGCGCGCGCAGTTGACCGAGCGCGTCAAGGAGGTGGCCGAAGCGGATCACGACGCGCCCTACTGGGTGGCGACGGCCTACGCCGTCGAGGGGATGCGCGATCAGGCGTTCAAGTGGTTGGAGCGCGCCATCAACCGCGGCAACGAGAATTTGCCGTGGTTCAGGGCGAACCCCGAATGGGACGCGCTCAGGGACGACCCGCGCTTCGAGATGTTGATGGGGCGCATCGAGAAGTCGCACGCGCAGGCGAGAGTCGGCGTGGAATAACACGCGCAAGGGCGGGGACAGGTTGAACTCACCATGAAAACCTTCGTCATCGGCGACGTACACGGGCGGCGCGCGCAGTTGAATCAAATCATCGAGATGATCCCGCGCGACCCCGAACGCGACATGCTCGTCCTGCTCGGCGACCTCATTGATCGCGGCGACGACGTGCCCGGCACGGTGGCTGATGTGGTGCGCCTCCGCGCGGAACACCCGACGCGCGTGCTCTCCCTGCGCGGCAACCACGAACAGATGTTGCTCGACTTCGTGGACGAGGGCGCGACGCTCTGGCTGCACGCGGCCGTCGGGAGCGAATGCACTTTCCAGCAGTACACGGGCAAGCCCCTGCGCGTGCGGAGCGAGCAGGACTTCGCCACGCTGCGCGCGGAGTTCACCGCCGCCATCCCGCCCGCGCACGTCGAGTTCTTCCGCAGTCTCCCGCTCTTTTACGAAGACGATTACGCGCTCTACGTCCACGCCGGTTTGCGCGAAGGTGCGCACCCGCGCGACACGCCCGCGCAGCATCTACTCTGGTCGCGCGACGGGAATTTTTTCCGCAACTACACGGGCAAGCCCTGCGTCTTCGGCCACACGCCCGCGCCGCTCCTCCCCTTGCGCGGACGCCTCGGCCGTCACGGCATCTACATCTCGCACAGCGCCATCGGCATTGACAGCGGCTACATCCACACGTCGCCCCTCAGTTGTCTCCAACTCCCCGAGTGCATGCTTTACCAAGCCTTCGCCGACGGCCACACCGCCACGCACCATCTCACCTCATTCATGCCTGAACCACTGCGCGCGATGCAGCGCAAGGTGGCGATGAGCCAGCCGATAACCGGAGTCTGAACAAGACGACAGGGTAAAGGGAAAGGGGTAAGGGGGAAAGGTAAAAACAGGAAGCGGGGCGCAGCACTTGATCGCTGCGCCCCGCTTTTGTCTTTCACCCTTTCCCTTTACCCCTTCCCCTTTTCCCCTTTTTCTATCACGGCGTGCCGAAGCGCGCGCGGTACTCGACGGAGTTGACGAAGCCGTGAACCATGACGCGGTAGCCGTCGCCGCGGTTGATGACGCGCAGCCAGTTCTGGAAGCCCTCTTCCTCCGGGTCGCGCTTGAGGTAGCCGAAGTATTGCATCGTGACGAACGCTTCGTTGTACTGCGCCGCCTCGACGTTCGGGTGCTCGACGATGGCGCGCAGCACCCCTGCGTGCGTGCGCCTGCCCGCGCTCAAATCGGCTTCCAGCGTGGCGCGCGTCACGTTGCCCGTCAGCGTCGCGCCGGAGTTCGCTTCGAGCCGCCGGACGTACTCAGTGCCCGGCACGCCGACGCCGAAGTAGAGAGCGCGGAAGTCGTCGCGCAGGATGAAGGCTTGCGCGAAGGCGTCTTTGCTGGCGTCAATCTCGGCGAGCGTCTGGCCGCTGATGCGCGCCATGTCGCGCACAAACTCGGCGTAGGTCGGCCGCCGGTTGAAGCCCACGCGGTAGAAGCGGTAGACGAAGCCGCCGCGCATCTGAAACTCAAGCGAGCGGAAGAAGGCCGACGAGATCGTCACGCGGTCGCAACTCTCGTCGCGGTTGATGTCGGGGCAGCGATTCCAGACGTTGACCCAGGCCTCTTGCCCGGCCGGTTCGGGTTCGCGGCCGAGGAAGTCCAGGTAGTGCATCCGCACGAAGAAGTTCGGCTCGTCAATCGGGTTGGGCGCAGGCGGATTGCCCGCGCTGTCGTTGTCCGTGATGACGACGCGCGTGCTGAATTGCGCGCCGAGCGTCGCGCCGCCCGTCGGGTTCGTCAAGATGAGGTCGTAGAGTTGGTCGCCCTCGACGAACACGTCGTCAACGAGCGGGACGCTGATCGTTTTGCTCGCCTCGCCCGGCGCGAAGTTGAGCGTGCCCGATGTCCTGAGGTAATCGCTCCGCTCGGTGGCGCGGCGCGGGCAGCCTTCGGGCACGAGGCACTCGGGCAACTCCCTCGTCTCGAAGTCCACGGAGGCGGCGCGCGATACGTCGCCGAGCCGCGTGACGACGAGCGGGTCGCCGCCCTGCCTGCTCTCGCGCACGCGGAAGTTGGGGCTGCGCCACTGGAAGGTGGAGGGCGTGCGCTGCGGGACGAACGGGTCAGGCTGCGAATTCGGGTCGTAGTCGGCCGCCGCGTTTTGCGTCAGACGCGTGACGGGGCGGTCAACATTCCCTTCGACGGGAATCGAGTAGATTTCTCTCTGGCCGTCGCGGTTGCTGGTGTAGACGATCCGGTTGTCGGCCGTCCAGCCGGGCTGCGTGTGCGCCGACGGGTGGCTCGAGAGGGCGGTGGGCGGGCCGCCGCTCGCCTGCACAGACTGAATCTGCGGGATCGTGCTGCCGGTGGAGAGGCTGGCGGAGAAGGCAAGGCTCGCGCCGTCGGGCGACCACGCGGGGCCGCTCGACGCGGGCGGGTAGTCGAACGAATTGAAGGGCAGCGGGCTGAGCGCAACGCGCGTCTTGCCGCTGCCGTCGGCGTTGATGACGAAGACGTAGAAGCTCACGCTGTCTTCCGGATTGAAGAACGGCTCGCGCGCGGTGTAGGCGATGCGCGAACCGTCGGGCGACCACGCGGGGTCGGCCACTTCCGTGCTGCCTTCGAGGATTTGGCGGGCTTCGCCGCCGCTGCCGTCGGCGTTGACGACGTAGAGGCCGGACACACCGCCCGCGAGCGTGCCGACGAAAACCAGCTTCGTGCCGTCCGGCGACCACGCCGGGTCGTAGACGCGCACATCGCTCGTCGGCGTCAGTGGATATTTCGTCACGTCGCGAACGTTCCCGCCGTCGGCATCCATCACGTAGATGTTCGAGCGGTTGCTGCGGTCGCTGGTGAAGGCGATGCGCGTGCGGTCGGGCGACCAGACGGGCGTCGCGTCTTTGCCCGGGTGGTTCGTGAGTCTCGTCTGGTTGCCGCCGTCCTCGTCCATCGAATAGATTTCGGAGTTGCCGTCGCGCTCGCTCGTGAAGACGATCTTGCGTTCGCCGCCGACGAGCGGTTGCCACGCGGGCTGGCTGTCGATGATCCGGTTGTTGGGGGTGAACTCCGTGTAGCCCGTGCCGTCGAAATTGATAACGCTGATGTCGGCGTTCAGTTCGTCGTCGTTGCGATAGACGATGCGCTTGCCGTCGGGCGACCACGCGGGTTCAAAAAAGTCGCCGTTGATGGATGAGAAGTTGCTGCCGTCGGGCGCGATGAAGTAAGCCTTCTGGCGGCCGGGGTTCTGGAACAGCCCCCCGACGAACATGATCAGCGAGCCGTCGGGCGACCACTTGGGCAAACTGATGTCGTTGACGAGAGTTTGATCCGCGATCTTCCGCGGGTTGCTGCCGTCGGCGTTCATGACCATGAGACCACTGGAGACGTAGGCGATCTGCGCGCCGTCGGGCGACCAGGTGGGGCTGATGCCGCCCGCGCCGCCTTTCGTCAAATTCATTTCGCCGCTTCCGTCCACGTTCGAGACGCAGATATGCGTCGCGCCGTCGCGCGCGGCGGAGTAGGCGAATTTAGTTCCGTCGGGCGACCAGACGGCGGAGTTTGCGTCGGCCGCGATGGGCACTTTGGTCTGGTTGCTGCCGTCGGCGTTCATCACGTAGATGCCGCCCTCGACAGTGGCGCTGGCGGTACGACTGAAAGAGAGCTTCGCGCCGTCGGGCGACCACGCGGGCGACGACTCGGCGGTCTGCGGGGTGTTCGGCGTCAGGTTCGTGTAGTTGCTGCCGTCGGGGTTGATCACCCAGATGTCGGAGTTGTTCCAGTTCATGCTGTCGCCGCTGACGAAGGCGATCTTTCCGTTGAGGCGGCGACGCACGGGCGTGGCCGACGGCGCGGCGGCAGGAGACGCGGACAAGGATGATGACGGCGCAACGTGTGAACTGGGAGCGGCGGCGGTCGGGCGTGTCGGCGACGCGAGATAGAGGGTCAGCCCGGCGGCGCAAAGGAGGCAGGCGAAGCATGCTGCGGGCAGGCTTCTTTTGGTTCTCTGAGGGTACATCTTAATTCTCCAGCGCAAGCGCACCTCTGCTGGCGGCGGCGGGGGCGAGAAATTTTCAAGTTGACGGCAAGTTGAAACCAGCCGGTCGAATGTCTATGGAACGAGTGCTTCGGAGGAGCGTTACCCGCACGATGCTCTGTTTAGCGCGTTGATTATGTTGGCAGACTTGGAGGGTGTCAAGATGCTTCAAGCGCGTCGTTCGAGGATGAGGCGCGCGATTGAACCGAGCAGGGGCGCGCTCTGCCCGCTGGCGTCGAGCGCGTCGAGGGCTTGTTCGTAGACGGCGCGGGCGCGCAGGCGCGTGGCCTCCAGGCCGTGGAGCGCGGGGTAGGTGGCTTTTTGCGCGCGCGCGTCTTTGCCGGGCGTCTTGCCGAGAGCCTCCGCCGTGGCCGTCACGTCGAGCAGGTCGTCTGTGATCTGAAACAGCAGACCGAGCGCGGCGGCGTAGTCGCCGACCGGGCTGAGTTCACTCTCACTTGCGCCCGCGACGAGCGCGCCCGCGCGCGCGGCGGCGACGATGAGCGCGCCCGTCTTGTGCCGGTGGATGAGATCGAGTTCGGCGGCCGTCACGTCTTCGCGCGACTCGGCCGAGAGATCGTGCGCCTGCCCGGCGACCATCCCGCCGGGCGTCCCGGCCGCGCGCGCCAGTTCGGCGACGAGGCGGACGCGCACGTCAGCGTCAAGCGCGTCGTCTTCGGCGATGCACTGGAAGGCGAGCGCCTGCATGGCGTCGCCCGCGAGGATGGCCGTCGCCTCGCCGAACCTGACGTGGCAGGTGGGGCGACCGCGCCGCAGATCGTCGTCGTCCATCGAGGGCAGATCGTCGTGGACGAGCGAGTAAGTGTGGATGAGTTCAAAGGCGCAGGCCGTGTTGACGAGAAGCTCTGCGGGCGCGCCGAACGCCTCGCCCGTAGCGAGGACGAGCGCGGGACGCAACCGCTTGCCGCCCGCGAAGAGACTCCAACGCATCGCCGCGTGCACCGCGACCGGCTCGACCGTCGCGGCGGGCACGAGCGCGTCGAGCCGCGCGTCAACAATCGCGCGCGCGCGTTCCAGCTAGACGCGCGCCGCTTCCGTGTCCCCGGCCTCCCCGGCGCGCGCGGCCGCGTCAA
>JAUZFQ010000119.1 GCA_030838445.1 Pyrinomonadaceae bacterium
GGGCGATCCTTTTGAAAGGATCGCCCGCTTCACTTTTAGTGGCGTCGGGTTGTTAGAAGATGGTCGCGAGTTGGCCGTAGATGAATCTCAGGATGAACCAGAGGATGGTGATCGAGCCGACGAGCAGCGCGAGCAGGGCGAGCATGACGAGGCCGACGAAGAGCCAGTCGCTCGTGCGCCCGGAGTGCGCGTCGGCGGCCGAGACGGTCGCGCGGCGGCGCAGCAGTTCGACGTTCTTCGTGTTCGACTTCCACGCCGCGTCGAAGATGTCGCCGATGACTGGGATCGCGCCGAAGACGTAGTCCACGCCGATGTTGAGTCCCATGCGCAGGAGCGTCACCTTCGAGACGCGGTAGCGCACGCCCGCCGCGAGAATGTAAAACCCTGTGAGCGTCGAAACGGTGTCGCCGACGCCGGGAATGAGGCCGACGATGGCGTCGAGGCCGAACCGCCAGCCCGTGCCGGGGATGCGGAACAACCCGTCCATCCAGCGGCTCAACTGATCGAGGCTCTGCTCGATCTCGACTTGAGAGCGCGGCCGTTCGGGCACGAGCGCCCTGCCCGCCGCGCGCGCCAACTCCTTCGCCGTCTCGCGCCCGCCGCCCGCCTGTTTTATTTCTCTCAACGCGATCCCTCCCCGTGCTGCAACGATTCCGACCGTCCGGCGCGTCCACGCCGTCGTGGCAAGCCCGCGCGCCGAACTGCGACGCGCCGACAATCAGATGCGGTCGCGCCCCACATAGTAGTACGAACGGGCGGCGTGGAAAGACTACGGAAAGGAAAAATTAGATGGGGGAGAGAGCGCGCGCGGCGTCGGAAAGTTTAGTGAGACAACTCGGATTCAACCGCAACGCCCGTCAGGCTCGTCTGCGGCAAGGCGAAAACGGGCGCGACTTGAGACGCGCCGACAACGAAGGGCGTCGCGGTCAACGAGAGATGCGGCGAGTTGTGCGACACGACGTTTGATAGTTCGGGCGACGCAGCGTTTGACAGTCGTGTTGCGAGCAGTGTGGCGAACGCTTCGAGGCGTTGCTGGTGCGCGGCCTCGTATTTCGGGAGGCTTGACGAATAGAGTGTGACGACGCCGTGGAGTTCCGTGCCGTGCATGACGGGGCAGGCGGCGAGCGTCTGGTAGGAGGCGTCGCGCGCGGCGAGCGCGGGCGGGAGATCGAGTCTGGGGTCGGCGTTGTAGAACGGCTGGCGGTTGACGAGCACCCAGCCCGTGACGCCTTCGTCCGCGATGATTGTGCGGCCGTAGAGTTGTTCGGCGTGCCGCCCGTCCGCGTGCGCCACGATGCAATCGTCAACGTGCGGCGGCGCGAGCGTCAACGCGCACGTGTCATAAGGCACGACGGCCTTCAAGCTCTCCACGAACGAAGCGAGCACTTCGTCGAGACTGTTCGCCTCGCCCAAGCGGCGTGCGGCGTCGTCGAGCGTCGCGCGCTCGGCGTCGGTGAAGGCGACATCTGCGAACCGGGACATGCCCGTCGTCGCTTCGGCCAGACCGGCGGCGGGCGGCACGTGGCGCGCGGCCTCGGAGAGTTGTTCGACGGGTTCGATACCGTAGGTCGGCGCGGCCGTGTTGCGGTGCGCCGCGATCTCGGCCTCGAACTCCGGCAGGTGCGTGATGAATGTGCCGACGACGCGCGGGTCGTACTGCGTGCCGCTGTTGCCCAACAGATACTCTACGGCCTCTGCGCGCGTCATGCCTTTGCGGTACTGTCGGTCTTCGCGCACGGCGTCGAAGCAGTCGACGACCGTGAGGATGCGCGCCGTCAGCGGGATGGCTTCGCCCGCCAGCCCGTCGGGGTAGCCTTTGCCGTCCCAACGCTCGTGGTGCGAGCGGACGACAGGCACGACCGGGTAGGAGAAGCCGACGCGGCCGAGAATCTGCGCGCCGACGAGCGTGTGCATCTTCATCTGCTCAAACTCGGCGGCCGTGAGTTTGCCCGGCTTGTTGATGATGTAGTCGGGCACGGCGATCTTGCCGATATCGTGCAGGAGCGCGCCCGCGCGCAGCGCTTCGATCTCGGCGTCCGAACAGCCGAGGAGGCGTGCGACCCCGGCGGCGTAAATCTGCACGCGCAGGACGTGTTCGTGCGTCACTTCATCTTTGGCGTTGATGGTCACGGCGAGGGCTTCGATAGTTTCGCGGTGCGCCTTCTCCATCGTGGCGATGCGTTCCTGTTGCGCGCGCTCGATGATGTCGAGTTGCTCCTGCATGCTGTCGCGGTAGCGGCGATGGCCGAAGTGGATGGCGATGAGGACGGGCGCGCCGATGGCGAACATCGTCAGCGCGCCCGATTGGAGGCCGACGTACATCAAACTCGCCGCCGCGCTCGTCGGCAGAAACAGCGGCGCGGCCACGCGGAAATTCTCACGCCAACTCGACAGCACGGAGACGCCGAGGCGCGTCGCAAACAGCAGCGAGATGACGCCCGTGTTGACGCTGATGTGGACGACGCTCGCCACCAGCACGCCCACGGCGACGGCCGGGAAAGATCGTTCCGCACCTCCCGTAACTTCGCCGAACCCGTAGCCGAGCACCAGACGGAGGCTCGCGGCGGCGGCCGCGGCCGCAAGCGACATCATGCCGAACGAATAGAGGTTGCTGGACAGGCGTCGCACGGCGCGGCGCGAAGAGGTGAGTCCCTCGATGCCCGCCACGAAGACGCACGCGGCGAAACCGTAGCGGCAGGCGATGAGCAACACGAGCGCGTCGGAGAGCGTGAAGTTCATCCGCTCGCGCGACAGTTTGAGGCCGGAGGGCAGCGGGAGCGTGTTGGGGAACATGCCCGTCACGACGACGAGCGGCAAGAGCGCGAGCACGCTCAGTTGCTCATGCCATGACGCGCCCCCGGCAACAAAACTCACGGTCGCCGCGAGCCACAACGCGAGGCTCAAGACCGTGAGCATCGTCGGGTAGATCGTCGCGGTGGTGCTCGTAGCGGTGGTGCTCGTAGCGGTGGTGCTTCCTGTTGTCGGGTTCTCTTCCGTCATGTGCCGCACTCTCGAAGGTCAGCGGGCGCGGGGCGCACGACGCCCCGCCCCGTCTCGCGCCGCCCGGTTAGGGGCGCGGGTAAAGCGGGCTGTTATGTGACAGGCGCGCGACGCCGACGGGCACCGCGTCCTCGCCGAGCAGGATGACCCGATCCGGTCGGATGTCCACCGTCGCCGGGTCAACTAAATTCGACGCCCAGATCGCCTCGTTGTCGAAACTCAATCCGCTCGACGCGCCGGAAGGGAGTTGCCCGTCGGCCAACACGTAATCACTCGCGACGACGATCCCACTCGCCACGACGATGCCACTGGCGACGACAATTCCGCTCGCCACCACGATGCCGCTTGCCACGACGATCCCGCTCGCGACGACGATGCCGTTGCTGAGCACGTAGCTTCCGTTGGCGTTCATGTAGCCGTCGGCGACGGCGAAGCCGCCGGAGATCGTCTGCCCGTCGGCGAGTTGGTAGCAGTTGGTGAGTTGCATCCGGCTGTTGAAGGCGACGCCGTCAACCCAGACGACGCCGTTGTTGAGCGGCACGGCTTGACCGCCGATGGGCGAGGTGATGCCGGGGACGGTGGCGTAAGTGATCTTGGTGTTCGTGATCAGGTTCTCGCCCACACGCGCGCGGTCTGCGTCCTTGCGGACGGCACGCGCCAGCGCGACGGCGGCGTTGGCGTTCAACTCGCCCGCGCCTTCGGTGATGACGCGCTCGAAGGATGACATGCTCCCGGTCATCACGCTGGTTTCGTAATAGGGCAGGCGTTGCGCGGTGCGCATGACGAGGGCTTTGACGAGACGCGGCGTGAGCGACGGGTTGGCTTCGAGCATCAAGGCGACTGTGCCCGCAACGGCTGGCGCGGCGAAAGACGTGCCGCTCCAGATGCGATACGTGCCGGTCGCGTCCGGCGTCGTCGTGGCGGAGTTGCCTAACACCAGTCCGCCGAGCAGACCGCCGCCGCTCGTCGAATAAGAATTGCTCGCCGTGGGAGAGGTGACGGACGACTCGGCCGCGCCGATGCGGTTGCCGGGCGCAACGAGGTCGGGCTTGACGAGGCCGTCAACGAGCGTCGGGCCGCGCGACGAGTAAGACGTTACCGTGTCGTCCGAACGCCCGGCGGTCTCCTGCGTGTTGGTCGCGCCGACCGTGATCACCTTCGGCGAATTGGCGGGCGAAAGAATGCCGCCGTAGATCGTCCGCCCGTTGTTGTCTTTGCCGAGGTTGCCCGCCGCGACGACGACGACGATACCTGCGTCCACCGCACGCCCCACCGCCTGACACAGCGGGTCGGTCTTGTAGCTCTGCGTGATCGAAGTGCCGAGCGACAAGTTCATCACGCGGATTTTGTAGGTCGTCTTGTTTTGAATGACCCAGTTGATTCCGGCGATGACGCCGGAGACCGTGCCCACGCCCTGCGAGTTGAGAACGCGGACGCTGACGAGGTTCGCCATCGGCGCGATGCCGCCGTAGGTGGGCGTGCCCGCGTGCGCGGCGGCGTAGTCTTCGCTCGCCTGACCCGTGCCCGCCGCGACCCCGGCGGCGTGCGTGCCGTGGCCGTAGTTGTCTAGTTTCGTGCCTTCGCCGGTGAAGTCAACTTCCTGCGCGATGCGGTTGTAGGGCGTGCGTGTCGGGGTGGAGATCAGCCCCGTGCCGAGCAGACCGCCGCCGCCGAGCAGGCCGCCGGTGGATTCGAGTTTGTAGCCCGCGAACTCGGCCGCGTCCGGGCGGCTGATGCCGCTGTCGAGGAAGGCGATGCCGACGCCGTTGCCCGCGCCGCCATCCGTCACGTCTGCGGGCAAGACATTGCTCGCGCCGGTCGTCACTTCAAGATGGCTGGTGTTGTCGGTCTTCGTCGCCAGCGTGCGCACCTCCGCGTCTTCCGACAGCCATGAAACTTCGTCGCGCGCGGCGAGTTCTTCGAGCCGCTCGACCGGCACATCCGCGACCATCACGCCGAGTTCGTTCAACTCCTGCCGGACGCTCGCGCCCGCGCCCTGCAACATCGCGCGCGCCTCGCCCGCCGCCGACTCGTCTGAGAGATTGAGGATGACGCGCGTGCGCGCGCCCTCGCCACGCCGTGCCTGCCGCGCCCGCGAGCGTAACAAGTTCGATAGCTTGCCGGTGCGTGCATCGTCGCCGCGGCGGGCGGGAGTTCCAACCGCGGCGCGCGCCGAGGGGAGCGGCAGCGACGCGCCCGCGAGCGACAGCAGAAGTGAATAAACCAGTAACAGGGTCAGGGGGGGTGACCTACGCATCAATTATGTTCCTCGTGTATTTAAAGCCTGTTCCGCTATAGCGGGTGGCGCGGCAGGATGTTTCGCCGGACGCTGATACTTAAACAATCGGCGTGCCGCTTGAACCCGTCACGAAACCTTTTCTAAACCGAACGCACGCGCCACGCGCGCCGCCCGCACGCGTCTGTTTGACTCAGGCGACATCAAGCTGACCGTTCAAACAGACGCGTGCGCCCGCGCGCCACCTGAATTGGAAACACCCCTCACGCGAGTCGAGAAGTAGTTCCAGATTTTTTACACGCGACGAGACGCGTTGAAAGTTATAGCGAACAGAGGGGCGCGGAGAAGATCAGTTAATGACTGATCGCCGAGATGGGTTGAGGCGACGGAAGCGTGCGGGGATTAGCGTATGCGCGTCATCTGTCGCCAGAAGAATCGGCCGAGGCGGGAGACGGGGTTGCGGTTGGGCGTGCCGGTGGTTTCGGGCGTGAGGCCGAGCGCGGCGGCGAGTTGCGGGTTGGGCGGGGCGATGTCTTCGTCGCCGTGACGTTCGGAGAGCCAGCGGTCGAAGGTGCGCGTGACGGCGCGACGCTCGGCGACGGGCGCTTCGGCGACGAACGCGCCGCGCAGATCGTCGAGTTCGGCGATCTCGTAACGGTTGGCCTCGGCGTAGCGGCGCAGGGCGGTGAAGACGCGTTCCTCGCCGAGCAGTTTGACGAGCGCGTCGTACATCAGCGCGCCTTTGGCCGAGACGATGGCGGCGTACTGGAAGGAGTTGCGGAAGTCGCGCGCGGGGCGCAGGGCGGGCATGTCTTCGCCGCCGAAGGTGCGGTAGATTTCGTAGACGCCGCGCAGTTGATCGTCGCGCGCGGCCTGCGCGCGAATCGCGCCGTGCGTCTCGCGGTAGTAGACGAGCGCAGACCAGTGTGCGAGTGCTTCGTCGAGCACGGGCGCGCGCTCCGGCGAGTTGCCGACGAGCATGCCCCACCACTGATGGGCGAGCATGTGCGCGGTGGCAAACTCCAGACTGTCTTCGACCGAGGCGCGCTGCTCGCGCACGAGTTCGGGCAGGTTGCGGACGGCGGGCGAGTCGAAGTCTACGTAGAAGGCGCTGGCGATGACGCTCAGGTTGGCGAACTCGGCGCTGCCGAGTCCGGCGACGAGCGGGGCTTCCGCCACGGTCAAACTCGCCACGGGCAGCGCGCCGTAACGCGCCGTGAAGACGCGCACGGCCTCGGCCGCCGTGTCGAGCACGCGTCGGCCGATCTTCTCGTGCTCCGACGCCCAGACGGAGCGCACGCGCACGCCGCCCACCGTCCGTTCTCCTGATTGCAGCCCGCGCCCCGCGAGGATGGCGAAGTTGCGCAGATTCTCTCCGGCAAAAGAACGCGCGCCCGTCTTCATAGCGTCCACGCCCGTACCGACACTCAAGCCCGCGCCGCCATTCGTGCCGCCACTAACGCCCGCCCTGCCACTCGTGTCTGTAGTGCCGCCCGCGTTGCTGTTCGTGATCGCGCCGCCGCTTGTCGTGGCCGCGCTGCTGCTCGACGTGACTGTGCCCGCGCGTCGCGCTTCGGCGGAGGTGTAGAGGGCGATGTCGGCGGGCGCGTCAATGGTCACTTCGTAGTCGGCCACTTCCGTGTGCAGCGGGTCGCCGACGGTCGGGCGCACCTCGCGTTGCCACTCGCCGCCGTCGCGCACGGCGAGCACCGGGTAGGCCGTGCCGAGCAGCATCACGCCGCGCGCGCGGAAGTTGGTGTCGCGCGCGCGGCGCGTCTCGCGCGTGTCGCGCAAGGCCGCGCCGAGTTGCTGGATGACGTGCGAGGGGAGGCTCGTTTCGTCGGGGTCAATTTCGGGGACGCTGCCCGCGAACGCGATCTCGATGTCGGTCGCCGCGCCGGGCGCGACCGCTTCGCGCAGGTTGATGCGCAAGAGCGTCGCCGGTTCGTCGAGCGCGTAGGCGAGCGCGCTCTGCGTCTCGGCGTGGCGCACGCTCTTGATCTCGATGCGCGGTTCGTCCGTCGCCGTCGTCGTCTCTTCACCCGCGGCGCGCGGCGCATCGTTGTTGTTACCGCCGCCGGCGTTGCCGTTGTTACTGCGCTGGTTCGCGTAGAGGTGGAAATAGACGACGGAGGCGGGGCGGTCGTCGTTGTTGACCCAGCGCACGCGCTCGGTCGCCGTGAACGTGCGCGCGTCGAAGTCGAGCGCGAAATTGATCTGGTAACGCGTCGGGCGCGTCGGCGTCGCGTTGGCGGGTTTGCTTTCCTGAGATGAAGCGACGCGCGGCGATTGAGCGGAAGCGAGCGACGCGCTGAAGCAGAGCAACGCCGAAATGAGGAATAAATTTATTCGCGTCGCCTGCTTGATACATTGCTTCATGCGTCTAGGTGAAAAAGGTATGGCGGTTTTAGTCCCGCAAGGGGCATTTGATAATTAATAGATTATTTGCGCTTCGTTTCCGTTACGTTGATGGCGAGGATGCGGTCGCCGCGCGTGATGCGGTCAACCGTCTCCATGCCTTCGACGACGCGCGCGAAGACGGTGTAGCCGCCGTCGAGGTGCGGCTGCGGCGAGTGCGTGATGAACCACTGCGAGCCGCCAGTGTCTTTGCCGGAGAGCGCCATGCCGACCGCGCCGCGCGCGTAAGGCGTGGCGTTGATCTCGCAGCGAATCTGATAGCCGGGGCCGCCGTTGCCGTCGCCGCGCGGGTCGCCGCCCTGTATGACGAAGTTCGGCACGACGCGGTGGAACGCGATGTTGTTGAAGTAGCCGCGACGCGCGAGTTCGACGAAGTTGTCAACCGTGAGCGGCGCGTCGTCGGGCAGCAGTTCCAACTTGAACACGCCCTTGTCCGTGTTGACGGTGGCGACGACGCGGGCGTTGCGTCGCGCGAGCGCGCGTCGGTAATCGCCGATGCGGTTGCGCGTCGCCACGGTTTCGATGCGGCCGTCTTCGGCATTGGCTTCGGCGTCGGGCTGCGCGGCTTGCAGGATGGCGGCGGCGCGTCGGCGCAAGAGGTAGTCGGGCGAATCGAGCGCGGTGCGGATCGCGGCGAGCGCGGCTTCGGATTTTTGCTTGGCGAGCGCGTCGAGGATGGCGAGCGCGGCATCGTTCATCTCGTCGCGCAGCGCGGCGGGCAGCGCGGCGGCGAGCGCAGACGCGTTCTCCGGGTCGGGCGCGAGTTCTCCGAGTTGGCCTGCGGCCGTGGCGCGCACGATCACGTCGGGCGCGGCGAGTTGGCCGCGCATGACGAGCGCGCCGTCGGGCGGTTTGAAGGCGGCGATGGCCGTCAGCACGTCGGGCACGGCGAGCGGAGGCGTCGTGGCCTCGCCGAGCATCGTGCGCAAGGCCAACTGCGCGTCGGCCTGCACGGAGACCACGCTGTTGCCCGCACGCTCGTTCGCTACGGCGGCGACCTCGCCGAGACCCTGCGCGACGGCCGCGTAAGTCTGCCAGGTGACGCGGCTGTCGGGGGCGCGGAAGGCGAGTTGATGAAACGGGCGTTCGCGCAAATACTGGTTGGGCGCGATGCGCGCGAAGGCGACTTCGGCTTCCGGCGCGCTCCACATCTCGGCCTCGCGGAACGCGCGGACGAAAGCGAGCGCGCGTTCGTGTCCCGTGCCCGCGAGCACGCGGCTGATTGAGGTGGCGAGTTCGAGCAGTTCGTTCAACTCGGCGGGGCGCGCCGACGCGTTCGCGGTCTTCGCCGCGCGGTAGGCGTTCAGCAAAGTCTCGCCGCGTTTGACGAGCGGGTCGGCGGCGCGCGCGTCGCGCAGCGTGCCGAGCGAGCGGAGCGCGCTGACGCGCACGCGTTCGTCTTTGTCGTTGGCGGCGTGTTCGATCAGCAACTCGAACGCGCCCTTGTCTTCGGCCGTGCCGAGCGCGCGGGCGGCGTTGGCGCGCACCACCGCGTCAGTGTCCGAGGCGAGCAGTTTGCGCAGTTGATCGTTGGCGTTCTTCGCGCGCAAACGCGTGAGCGTGCTGGCGGCGTCGGCGCGCAAGCGCGCGTCCGCGGAGTCTAAGAAGAGTGCGACGACGCGCCCCGCGCCTTCGGGACGCGCGCGCAGGACGGCCGTCAGTCCGAGCAGAGCGGCTTCGCGGTTCGCCGCGATGCGCCCGCGCGTTTCGAGTTCGACGAGCAACACACGACCGATCTCTTTGACGCGCGCCGCGTCCGCCTCCGGCATGGCCGCCGCGATCTTGCCGAGGGCTTCCACCACGCGCGCGCGCACGGCCGGCACTTCGGCGACGACGCCCGCCGCCGCGGGTTTACGTTCGAGGACACTCAACAACCCTTCGGCCGCCGCGCCCGATTCGATCTCGCCGAGCGCGAAGGCCGCCACGGCGCGCACGCCCGCGTGCTTGTCCGTCTGGAGCAGCGCGACGAGCGGGGCGACCGCACGCGCGTCGCCGATGCGTCCCGCGCCGAGCGCGGCGCGCGCACGCACGCTCGCCGACGCGTCCGAGAGCAGCGCGCCGAGGTCTGCCGCGTCCCAACGCCGCTCGTCCTCTGCGCGCACGATGCGCAGCAAAGTCTCTTCGGGCACGACTGCCGCGCGCGCGGGCGTGCGTGCGCGTGCCGCCGCGCGCTTCGCCTGTGCGATGGCGGGCGCGCAAGTGAAGAGCAGGCACAGCGCGCACGTCAGCAGCGCGGTGACGACGTGCGCGTCGCGTCTGCCTATGACGGCTGCATCGCCACTGTCGGCGGCGGTTGCGGCGCGCCCATCAGCGACAGTCGCGGCGCGCCCGTTGGCGACGGCAAGGCTCGATACTTTTTCCGTGTGAACCATAGTTCGCATGAGTTTTAAATTTACTTTCGGGATAGCCCGCGCCACTGTCAGGCGCACGGCGCATGCGCGGGGAAACTTCATGTATGTATCGGCGAGTCGCGCCGCTTCTGTCAAGTCGGAAAAAGCAGAGACGGCCGAGCGCAAGGGTGAAGGATGAAAGCAAACTTTAAGGTGGCCGGGTGAATTTCTTCCGTCGCCTTTCGCCGCGCCCCGACTTCGCCCTTTCCCCCAATCTTCCGCCACCTGTCTGAACTTTACTGCGCTCGGCGCACACGGCCGCGGAATTTCTCTGCGCGCCCGACGCCTTTTCACGCCCGTTCCACACAATCTCCGACTGGCATCACGTTTGCCATTGCTGCTATGTATTTATTCGACAATTGAAAGAGGTGTGGAAGATGAAGAGAAGATATTTGACGCTCGCGCTGGTCGCCTTGTTGCTTCAGACGTTAGCCGTGATGCCCTCTGCCGCCGTCGCGGCGGGGAAGAAGCAGGCGGCGGGCGACGCCGGGTTGACGGAGCAGGTGAAGGTGAAGGTCGCGCGCCTCGGCATCGGCGACAAGGCTCGTGTCACGGTGCGGTTCAAGGACGGGACGAAGCTAAAGGGCTACATCTCGCAGGCGAAGGACGAAGAGTTCATCGTGCGCGACCGCAAGACGGACGCGCCGAGCGTCGTCCTGTACCGGGATGTCGCGAGAGTTGACAGCAACCGCGGCCACTCGACCGCGCGCAACATTGCCATCGGCACGACCATCGGAGTCGGCTCAGTCCTCACGGTGCTCGCCGTCCTGATCTCCACGCTCGACTGACACGCGCCCGACTTTATCCCGCCGCCGACGCGCCTGTCTGTCAGACTTCGACCGGCGCGTCGTGGAGACTTGCGCCTCAGCGATGAGGAAAAAAATCATGCCCGGATGAGGAGAAAATTATGCTTAAAAAAACCATTTCACTCGTTGTCGTCGGCTTGCTACTCAACCTGAGCTTTGCCGCGCCCGTGAGGGCGAGCACGAGGCCGGAGAAAGAGGCGAAATTCGTAGCGGAGTTGAAGACCAAACTTGCCACGCTCGGCAGCGGGCCGGAGGCTCAGGTGAAAATTACGTTGCGTGATAAGACGAAACTGAGAGGCTACGTCAGCGAGGTGAGCGACGCGCACTTTGTCGTCGTTGATCCAAAGACGAGTATGTCCACCACGGTGTTTTACCCGCAGGTGAAACAGGTCACGGGACATAACCTCTCGACCGGGGGCAGAATCGCGGTCAGCGTCGCCCTCTCGGCCGCGTTATTGATAGTGATCTTTATGATCGCCGGGAAGTATGGCGAGAGTTAAACCGGCGCGGTCGGAACATCAATCCAGTAATTCGATTTCGACGAGCGCGTCGTAGAAGGTTGCGCCGCCGCCCATGTCGGTCAGGGTTTGCGAAGTCAGTTGATTGATGTTCGTGTTGCCGGGCGAGAGCTTGTTCCACCAGACGGACGGCGAGACGACGACGCCGGGGCGGGCGCGCGTCGTGACGACCGCCGTCAGTTCGCACGAGCCGCGTTCGTTCGAGACGCGCACGCGGTCGCCGTCAGAGATGCGGCGCAAGGCTGCGTCCTCCTGGTTGATCTCGACGAAGGGGCGTCGCTCCTGCCGCAGTTGCTTGGGTAGGTTGGCAAAACTCGAATTGAGAAAGGCGTGCGCCGCAGGGCTGATGAGCGCGAGCGGGAAACGGCGCGCGAGTTCCGGCGCGCTCGCGTGCGACTCGCGCGGCGGGATGAACTCAGGCACGGCGGGCAAGCCTTGCAGTTCGAGCCGCGCGTTCAGAAGTTCGCACTTGCCGGACGGCGTGGGGAAGTTTCCCTCGGCGAAGGGCGCGTAAGCTTCCGGCACGTTCAGGCGCATCCATCCGCGTTCGCGTAAAAGTTCGAGCGTGACGCCTTCGAGCGCGGGGTGAGCCACGTCAATTGCCTGCCGCGCGATCTCCTCGTCTGTATCCTTGAAGCACTCCTCTTCGAATCCGAGACGCGCGGCGAGCAGGCGAAACACTTCCGTGTTCGGCTTCGACTCGTGCAGCGGCGCGATGGCGCGCTCGTTGACGGTGAGATAAAGGTGGCCGTAAGCCCTGTGCAGATCGAAGTGTTCAAGCTGCGTGGTCGCGGGTAGGACGATGTCTGCGAAGTCGCAGGTGTCGGTCATAAACTGCTCGTGCACGACCGTGAACAGATCGTCGCGCCTTAAGCCTTCGAGCACCTTCGCCTGATCGGGCGCGACCGCCGCCGGGTTCGAGTTGTAGACGTAGAGCGCGCGGACGGGCGGGTCAGAAACTTTCGTCAGCGCGTCGCCGAGTTGCGACATGTTGAGCATGCGCGGCGCGGGCGAGGGGAGCAGGTCAGGGCGTTTGAGTGCGTCGTGGTTGACGGGGAACGCGCTGTTCGACGAAAGGAGCGCGCCGCCCGCCGCATCGCGCCACGCGCCGGTGACGGCGGGCAAACACGCGATGGTGCGCACCGCCATGCCGCCGCCCGCGTGCCGCTGCATGCCGTAGTTGAGACGGATGACGGCGGGACGCGTCGTCGCATACTCGCGCGCGAGCCGCACGATTGTCTCCGCTTCGATGCCGCAGATTTCCGCGACGCGCGCGGGCGCGTACTCACGCGCTCTCTGTTTCAACTCGTCCGCGCCGACGGCGTATCGGTCGAGGTAGTCTTGATCCTGTAAGCCTTCGGCGAAGAGGACGTGCATGAGTCCGAGCGCGAGCGCGGCGTCGGTGCCGGGCAGGGGCGCGACGTGTTCGTCGCACTGGTCGGCGGTGCGCGTGCGGCGCGGGTCAATGGCGATGACGCGCGCGCCCTTGTGCTTGGCTTCGAGAATGAACGGCCAGAGGTGGACGTTGCTCGTGATGGTGTTCGTGCCCCAGAGGATGATGAGGCGCGCGTCGGCGAAGCGTTCGGGGTCTGTGCCGAGCCGCGCGCCGTTGGTGGCGTCGTAACCGGCCGCACCGGCCGAGGCGCAGATCGTGCGGTCGAGCAGGGACGCGCCGAGCCGGTGGAAGAAACGCCTGTCCATTGACTCGGACTGGACGAAGCCCATCGTGCCGCAATAACTGTAAGGCAGGATCGTCTCCGCGCCTTCGGCGGACGCGGCGAGCGCGCGGAAACGCGCACTGATCTCGTCGAGCGCGTCGTCCCAACTGATGCGCTCGAAGCGCGCTTCACCAGTCGCGCCCTTCGCGCCCACACGGCGCAGAGGCGTCTGGATGCGGTCGGGGCTGTGCGTGCGTTGTTCGTAGTTGGCGACTTTGGTGCAGAGCGTGCCGCGCGTGAAGGGGTGCGCCGGGTCGCCCGCGACGCGCACGGCGCGTCCCCCTTCGACCGTGACGAGCATCGCGCAGGTGTCGGGACAATCGTGCGGGCAGGCCGCGCGAACTATTTTGCGTTCGGGTTCGTTAATCATGCCGCTCAATTGTACGTAGCCGGTCAATACCTTTATACTTTACCCGATGGCAATTATGGCACAAGTTTCAGAACAAAGCGTGCTCGATGCCCTGCGCCGGATCGTTGACCCCGATCTGCACAAGGACATCGTGACACTCGGATTCATTAAAGATTTACGCATAGACGGCGGCGAGGTTTCGTTTCGCATCGTCCTTACCACCCCGGCCTGCCCGGTCAAGGAGCAGATGCAGACGGCGGCCGAGCAGTACGTCGGCGCGCTCGCGGGCGTGACCGGAGTGAAAGTGACGATGGACGCGGAAGTCCCGAAAGGCCGGGGCTTGGGCGAGAAGGTGACTGTGCCGGGCGTGCGTAACATCGTCGCGATCTCTTCGGGCAAGGGCGGCGTCGGCAAGTCAACCGTGGCCGTCAACGTCGCGGTCGCGCTCGCGCGCGACGGCGCGCGCGTCGGCTTGATGGACGCAGACGTCTACGGGCCGAACGCGCCGTTGATGCTCGGCGTCAGCGACTCGAAGCCGGAGGTGGCGGGCAACAAACTGCTGCCGGTCAAAGCGCACGGCCTCTCGATGATGTCCATGGCGATCTTGAAGCCGGGCGACGAGCCGATGATCTTTCGCGGCCCGATCTTGCACGGCCTCGTCCGGCAGTTTTTGCAGGACGTGCTGTGGGGCGAACTCGACTACCTGATCGTTGACATGCCGCCGGGCACGGGCGACGTGCAGCTCTCGCTCGCCCAACTCGTCCCCGTGCAAGGGGCGGTCTTGGTGACGACGCCGCAGGAGGTGGCCGTGGCCGACGTGCGCCGCGCTCTCCGCATGTTCGAGACCGTGGCCGTACCCGTCCTCGGCATCGTGGAGAACATGAGCTACTTCATCGCGCCCGATACGGGCACGCGCTACAACATTTTCGGCGAGGGCGGTGGCATGAAGTTGGCCGAAGCCTACGGCGTGCCGTTCCTCGGCGCTGTGCCGATGGGCTTGGACGTGCGCGAGGGCGGCGACGCGGGCGTGCCGGTCGTCCTCAGCCACCCGGATTCGCCGCAGGCCGAAGCGTTCCGGCGCGTGGCCGAAGAGATCGCGCGGCAAGTCTCAATCGAAGCGTTGAAGCCGGAACTCAAAGTGGTGGTGACGCAGGCGTAAACCGTCAGTTGTCCGTGGTCAGTTGTCAGTTGTTCGTTGAGGCTATTCTTTGCTTGTGGCTGACGGGCAAGGCGGTTAATATTAGTGACACAGTTGCTCTGAACAACTGACAACGGACGACGGACAACTGACATCTAAAAGTTGTTAATAACCGCATACTGAATTAACGGGTCATACTTTAAGGAGAGAGAACCATGTCAACTGCAACGATGCCGACCGTGACGGTCAACGTGACGGAGAACGCGGCGATTGAGATCAAGAAGTTTATGTCGAGCGAAGAGGGCTTGCCGGAGACGTCGGGCTTGCGCGTGCGCGTGGTTCCGGGCGGCTGCTCCGGCTTCCAGTACAGCCTGAACATCGAAGAGGAGTCGAAGCCGGGCGATCACATTCAGGACGCGCACGGCGTGCGTCTCTTCGTGGACATGTTCAGCATGCAATACTTGAACGGCGTCGAGATTGATTACGTCAACGGCGTGATGGGTTCGGGCTTCACGTTCAAGAACCCGAACGCGACCGGCGGCTGCGGCTGCGGGTCTTCGTTCACCGCCTAAGCGAAAACGCATACGCGGCGTCCGAACTTCGAGATGCGGCGCGTGAAAGCGTGAACGCGCCTGTCGCCCTCTTCAACGGGGGCGGCAGGCGCGTTCGCACGTTCGCGTACCGCGCTTCTCCGTTTTTGGTGTAAACTCTCGCCCACCGAAGCAATCACCCGAAATTTCAGATTAGGAGCTTACCCGAAGATGCCCGTAATCCAAGCCGAGACCGCGACCGGCACGCAAGAGATTGACACGGAGGCAGGACGCAAACTCGTCCTCGTCCTCGAAGACGCCGGGATTGACATCCTCCACCGCTGCGGCGGCAACGCCAAGTGCACCACCTGCCGCGTCGAAGTGCTGGCGGGCGACCCAGGTGAAATCGGCGAGGCCGAGCGCGCACGTCTCGCGCAGGAGACCGACCTCGCCGAAACCATCCGCCTCTCCTGTCAGGTGCGCGTCGAGGACGATCTCAAAGTGCGCGTCATACGCCAAGCCAGCGTTGACAACCTTGCGCCGGGAACTCGACCAAGCGAAGATTAAGAAGCAAAGGTCAGAGGCAGCATTAAAGACTTTGGCTCATGTGTCTTTGTGACTACAAATCTCTACGGCCGCTACGAATTTGACCAATCAGTAGTCATAAGGGCACATGAGCGATTTTCTTCAGACAAATGGCGTTTCGCTAATTGCCTGAATCTGGACTCCTGCCTTCTCTGGGTAACCTTCTTTGATGCGGATGTCGTGTTTTGATAGCTCATCCCATTCCTCAGCGGTGAGTCCAAGCATGAAGTTTTGGGATTCAGTTTTTAGGGCGGTGACCTCCTCATTATCTTCACTTAACTTCCGGTAGAGATTAAGAATTGCCTGCACGCGATTTTCGGCCGCACTTTCCATGAAGCCATTGATTCCGTTGAACCTGTGCCCAGCCCCGTTTGCAAAAGTGTAAGACGAGCCTGTTGCAATAAGGGCATAGTAGGTCTGCATATCAACCTCCTTATGGTTGTAACCTAGAACGTAGGAACAAAATTCCTAATTCTTTCTGCTCTTGCGGGGTCAGTCTTTTCAACGACCCGTGCTTGTGCCTCCCTCTCAATCGCTTCAAAAGACTTCACAGTAGCGTCGCCAATCTCCCGCACGAGTTTGTTTCTTTCTTCCCGCGCTTGCCTACCCTCGGGCGACATCGCCGTGTAGATTTCGTGGAGTTGAATAGGAGCGTTCAAAACTCCGTTGACAGCAGCTTTCACCGCTTTCTTCATTTCTGTTGCAATCAGTTCTCTGATTTCGTCTTTATCATCTTTGCTGAGCGGCATTTCCACCTCCCTTGTCGGCCATGGATCAGTGTTGCATCGTTGAAACGCGTGGCCAGATTTTGCTCCTGTTTTTATTCCGTGTCAATAGCAATTGGTTAAGTTCTTCTTAAAGAATTTGCAGTCGTATAGATACTAGCAAAGACCCTTTATTTTTAAACCCACCTCAGGCCTCTAAAATCCGTTGCGGCACATCCGGCTTGGTGCTAATCTCTCGCGCGTAACATCCGGTAGCAAGCCACAACTCAACCAAGAACATCATTCGGAGGTCATATGCTGATCGAGTCGTCCGTTCATCTCCCCTTCGGTTTCGCGATGCTGCAAGACATGTTTCACGCTCCCGGCGCGGAGGCGCTCGTGCGCGTCCTGCTGCGCTGGAGTCACTTCGTCGCCGGGATCACTTGGATCGGGCTGCTGTACTTTTTCAACCTCGTCAACGTCCCCTTCCAGAAGGGTCTGGACGCCGACACGAAGAAGAAGGTGAACCCGGATCTGCTCACGCGCGCCCTCTGGTATTTTCGCTGGGGCGCGCTCGTCACCGTGCTCGTCGGGTTGATGTACTACGCGATGTACATCCTCAAGGGCGACGTGGTGAACGCCAACGCGAACGGCGGCAACGCCAACACGTGGCTCATCCTCATCGTCTGGCTCATCATCGCCGTCGCCACCTTCGCCATCGAGTTCTTCATCATCACGCGCGTGCCCGCGCTGACGAAGGACGGGAAGGTGCTCGCCGTCGTCATCGCCATCCTCGTCATCGTGATGGCGATCATCATCGTGTACTGGCTCAACTCTTCGCTGACCACGCCGGGCGGCGACAGCTACGCCAGCAACAAGACGCTCTCCATCGGCATCGGCGGCGCGCTCGGTATCATCATGCTCCTCAACGTCTGGGGCATCATCTGGCCTTCGCAGAAGCGCATCATCGCCGCCACCGCCGGGACGGGGCCGGCCGCGCCGCCCGAACTTGCGCGCCGCGCCTTCCTCGCCTCGCGCGCCAACTCCTGGCTCTCGCTCCCCATGCTCTTCTTCATGGCGACCTCGCACGGCGATTACGTCATCCTCGGCAAGTAGATTTACAACAGTGACGAGTGACAGGTGACAGGTGTCAAGTTAAAACTGGTTGGT
>JAUZFQ010000137.1 GCA_030838445.1 Pyrinomonadaceae bacterium
GAGTGACAAGTGACAAGTTAAAACAGCGTGTCTTTCTAACTTGTCACCTGTCACTCGTCACTCGTCACTGTCTTTCTTACTCTCTCGATAATGTCGGTCGTCGAAGCGCCCTCGATGAAGGGCAGCGCGAGCACGCGCCCGCCCGCCGCTTCAACCTCCTCGCGGCCGTGGATTTCGTCGAGGCCGTAGTCGCCGCCTTTGACGAGAATGTCGGGCAGCAACTCCGCGATCAGCGCGCGCGGCGAGAGCGCGTCGAAGATCGTAACGTAGCTGACCGCGCCGAGCGCGGCGAGCATTTCGGCGCGCTCCGCTTCATTCATCACGGGGCGCGAGTCGCCTTTGAGGGCGCGCACGGCCGCGTCCGAGTTGATGGCGACGAGCAGGGCGTCGCCGAGCGCGCGCGCTGCCTGCAAGTAGCGGACGTGGCCGACGTGCAGGATGTCGAAGCACCCGTTGGTGAACACGAGCCGCCGCCCCTCGGCGCGCAAACGCACGCGCGCCGCGCGCGCCTCATCCGGCGTAAGTATCTTCTCGTTCATAAACTGCGATGGCGAAGATGCTAACACGAACGGGAAGCAGTAGTCAGTAGCCCGTTGTCCGTAGTCAGTTGTCCGTTGTCCGTTGTCCGTGGTCAGTCGTTCAATCCATTCTTTAGAAACTCCGTTGATAATCACGAACAACTGACTACTGACTACTGACGACTTACTGACTACGGACAACGGACGACTTGTTGCTATAATCCCCCTTTTCCCTCGGAGCAGGAATAGATGACAGAGAACAACCAGACGCCCTTTATCGAAGACAACGACCAGACGCGCGCCCGCCGCGAGCACCTTGAACGGATTCAGCAACTCACCGGCAACGCCTACCCGAACAAGTTCCGACGCACGAACCTGACGACGAGCGCGGAAGGCGAAGACACGATCACGTCCGTCGTCGCGCAGTTCAAACACCACGAGCCGCCGCGCGCCGAAGGGCAGCGGCCGACGCCGGAACAACTCGAAGCGGCGAACGCGGCGTTGAAGGCGTTCGGCGACGTGCGCGTGAGCGGGCGGCTGGCCGTGCCGCCGCGCGTGATGGGCAAGGCCGCGTTCGTCCACCTCTCCGACGGCCGGGAGCGTTTGCAAATTTACGTGCGCCGCGACGACGTGCAACAGTTGAACCACCGCGGGCGCACTCTCGACGGCTGGGAACTCTTCTCGCTGCTCGACCACGGCGACTTTATCGGCGTCGAAGGTTTCCTCTTCGTCACGAAGACGGGCGAACTCTCCGTCCACGTCCGCGAGTTCGAGTTTCTCGCCAAGGCTCTCTTGCCGATGCCCGACAAGATGCACGGCATCAGCGACCCCGAAATCCGCCAGCGCCAACGCTACGCAGACCTCATCGCGGGCAGCCTCAAAATTGACAGGGACGAAGAGG
Organism: Pyrinomonadaceae bacterium; assembly: GCA_030838445.1. Classification (GTDB taxonomy): domain Bacteria; phylum Acidobacteriota; class Blastocatellia; order Pyrinomonadales; family Pyrinomonadaceae; genus JAIVJZ01. Next base: position 1,420 of record JAUZFQ010000137.1, read on the forward strand.
GCGGCGCAGGCCAAGCGCACGAACTCACCACCCGCGAAGTCTTTGAACGCCGCTCCAAGATCATCCGCGAGATGCGCGCCTTCTTGGACGAGCGCGGCTACATCGAAGTCGAGACGCCGATGCTCACGCCCATCGCCTCCGGCGCGGCCGCGCGTCCCTTCAAGACGCACCACAACGCGCTCGACATAGACCTCTACGCACGCATCGCGCCCGAACTCTACCTCAAGCGGCTCGTCGTCGGCGGCTTCGAGCGCGTCTACGAACTCAACCGCAACTTCCGCAACGAAGGCATCTCCACGCGCCACAACCCTGAGTTCACCATGCTCGAATTCTACTGCGCCTACATGGATGTCAACGGCATGATGGACTTGTGCGAAGAGATGATAAAGCGGGTAGTTAATACTGTCTGCGGCGGCCTACAGGTGCAGTTTAATGGAAGGTCAATAGACTTCAATAACTTCAAGCGACTAACTATGAAACAAGCTATCGTAAGTTGCTTGACGATTGAAAATTCAGAGAACCCGCTCACAGCGGAAATGCTAAATGACCCCGCAGTAGTCTATGGCTTAGAGAAAAGACTTTTAGAGCTAGAGGGAGAACCATATCCATTAGATATAGAGCAAGAAGGCGGTTCTGTTAACGATCAAATTCGTGGCCGACTTAACCTCATTAACTTTAATGAACTGGCAAAAACTACGATCTCCTCACCTCAACTGCCCGACCCTGAAGAAATCGGCAGGAAGATTGAATTTCTGTTTGAGCGCATTGTCGAAGGATACTTTATTGGTAGATTAGAACAACCTGTCTTCATCACGGATTTTCCGAAGCCTGTCTCACCTCTCTCGAAAGCGTCGCCGGATGATCCCTCAGTTGCCGAACGTTTCGAGTTGTATATCGCGGGCATGGAGTGTGCGAACGGGTTTTCGGAGTTGAATGATCCGGTGGAGCAGTATGAGCGGTTTCGGGAGCAGGGGCAGGCGCGGGAGCGTGGCGATGAGGAGGCGATGCAGATGGACACGGATTACGTGCGCGCGCTCGCTTACGGGATGCCTCCGGCGGCGGGCATCGGGATCGGCATTGACCGCATCGTAATGCTCCTGACGAATCGTCGCTCCATCCGCGACGTGATCCTCTTCCCGCACATGCGCCCCGCCGCGCCGAAAGTGGAAGAGGCGGCGGCGAACGAAACGGCGGAATCAGCTAACGAACAAGCGGGCGGGCAGGGAGCGTGACTCGTTCCCCGAACTTTTAACCCCTACATTTTTGAGCCTCGCCCGACGCGGCGGGCGTGAAAGAGAGATGATTTGAGATGACCCGAAAAATTTTTGCATTGTCCCTGTTGGTGTTGATGGCCGGTGTCCTCGCGTTCGCGCAAGAGGCGAAGCAGCCGGTGAAGTTGACCGGCTATCTGGTTGACAACATGTGCGCGGGCGCGGAGGGCGAGGGCGACGGCGTGGAAGAGACGGCCAAAGGCCACCCGACCGCGTGCGCGCTGATGCCCGCCTGCTCGGCGACCGGCTACTCGCTCGTCGTGGAGAAGAAGATTTATAAACTGGACGAGGCGGGCAACAAGGCCGCGCTCGCGGTGTTGAAGGCGACGAAGGCCAAGAAGGGCTTGCGGGTCGAAGTCGAAGGCACGCTCGACGGCAGCAACCTGCGCGCGACGAAGGTGTCGGAAGTCAACGCGGCGGGCTAAGCGTCCGCGGAGAAAACTACTGAACGCGTCTAACTAAACTTGAGGGGCGGCGGAGATGTCTCCGTCGCCCCTCTTTTTTTGCAATCATGCGGGCGAGAATAAGTCCCGCCCCTCTCATTATTCCGGTTTCGCGTGGCGCGCCGGGCGGTGTTGATGAAGGGCTACAGGTTACTGTCTGGTCGGCGTCGAATCGTTCGGCGCGGAAGAGGCGGACGAGGCGGCGGCCTTCTGCCGTAGTTTCGCCTGCCGTTCGGCGACCCACGCGGGGACTGTGCCCTGTCGCCCCAGAGCGGCGGCGTAGTCGTTCATGGCGTTGAGCGCGCCCGCGTGGTCGCCCGCGCGCTCGCGCAGTCGGCTGAGGTCTATGAGTACCTGCGGGTTCGTGTCGCCGTAGAGTTCGGCGGCGCGCTGGAAATTGTCTGCGGCGCGCGCGAGATGACCCTGCCGCTCGAAGAGCCGGCCGAGATGATAATGCGCGACGGGGTAGCGCGCCGCGTCTTTTTGCGTGAGCGGGAGCAGGGCGGCGATGGCCTCTTCGTCGCGTTTGAGATTGATGAGCGCGGCTCCGAGTTCGAGGTTGGCGGGCGGGAAGTAACCGCCGGGGCTGCGTTGCAGCACGCCTTGATAACGCTTGACGGCCTCTTCGACGCTGCCGCCCTCGCGTTCGGCGCGCGCGGCGCGCAAGAGATCGTAAGTGGCGCGATCAACTTCGTGCGCGCGGAACTTTGCGCCGGGACGGCCGGGACGAACGTCGTTGCCACCGCCGCCGGTCTTCAAGTGTGCGGCGTCTGAGGAGTCTTCCGTGTTGGCGGCCGCCGGGGCGGCGAGTTCGCGCCGGGCATCACTGATCTCGCGTGGGACGCCCGCGCCGGTGCGCGTCGAGCGCGCGACGAACGCGTCGAGCACGCTGACGCCGCGCTCCGGGTCGCCGTCTTCGGTGTAGGCGCGCGAGAGGGCGGCGGCGGCTTCCGCGTGCGAGGGTTCGAGGCGGAGCGTGCGCAGCCATTCGCGGATGGCGAGGTCGGCCTCGCCGCGCAGCAGGTGTAGACGGCCGAGGTTGTAACTCGCTTCGGCGTAAGTGAAGTTCTCCTGCATCAGCGCAGCGGCCAGCGTCTCGCGCGCCTCTTCCCAGTGGCCTTGCCGGATGAGGATGACGCCGAGATTGTTGAGCGCGCGCGAGTAGTTGCCGCGACGCTGCAAGATGGCTTTGCGGTAAGCGTCTTCGGCCGCGCTCGCGTCGCCGAGACGCGCAAGGGCGTTGCCCGTGTTGAAGAAGAAGGGCGGGTCGTAGCGGTCTTCGTGAATCATCAGGCGCAGCGCGTCGAGCGCTTCCGGCTGCCGTTTGAGCGCGACGAGTCGTTCGACGAGCGTGCGTTGCAGACGCGCCCGCTCCGCGCCCGGCTTCGCGTCTTTGATCTCGACACGCAGGCGTTCGAGTTCCGCCTCTTCGACGTTCGACTTCGACGCCGCATCACTACTCTTCGGCGCGGAAGCGATCACGACACTGACTGGCGGGGCAGCGACGGCAGGCGCGACTGAGGGCGCAGCCGACGGCGTAACAACTTTCGGCGCGGCTGACAAGGCGGCCTTCGGCGCGACAGACGGAGTGGCCTTCGGCGCGACGGTCGCGGTTATTGACGGAGCAGCAGATGAGTTTGTTGACGGAGCAGCCGACGGCGTTGCGGACGGAATGACGGACGGAGTTGCGGAAGGCGCGGAGGCGCGGCGGGCGCGCGTGATTTCGGAGGCCGAACGCCGGGGCGCGGGCTTCTCTTCCCCTTGCGCCGCGGCCGCTTTCGCCTCGCCCGGCTTCGCCGACTGAGTTGACGCCGGGGCGGCTTGACGCGGCTTCGACGCCTGTTGCGCGAAGGCGACGGGCGCGACGCACGACGATGCGACGACGACGGCCACGGCTGTTGCGACCGTGACGACGAGCGGCGAGGCGGCGCGTGTGAAGCGTCGCGCGAAGCGGGCGCGGGCGTCTGTCTGATTCGAGTTCGAGAGTTGTTCCGGCATCTTTAATTCTCCGTCGGAGTTTCGGCTAAGTCCCGCGTGCGGGAGGTGTGCGTCGGCGCGTGTGCGTGTGTGCGGCGAGCAGTTCGCGTCAGCGCATCTCCGCGTTCAAGTCAGCGCATCGCCGGGTTCGGGTCAGCGCGTCGTTGCCGTCGCCGGGGTGGCGCGGCGCGGTCGTTCTTTCGGTTGTTCCCGGCCGGGAGCTTTCAACTGCGGCGGTATAGGCGTGGCGGCCGTGTTCGCGTAGTTGACGATTGTGCCGCCGAAGCCGACCGCCCACGCGCGCGTGCGCGAGGCGACCGAGAGGCGTTCGAGCGGGTGGCGCGTGCCGCTCGGTTCGAGTCGCCAGTTCGCGCCGCCGTCCGTCGTGTGGATGATCGTGCCTTCCGCGCCGACCGCCCAGCCTTCCGACGCGTCTATGAATTTCACGTCCGACAGGTCAACCGTCACGTTCGATTCTTGCTTGAACCACGAACGCCCGCCGTTCGGGGTCGAGAGCACGAGGCCGCCTTCGCCGACCGCCCAACCGCGCCGCTCGCCGACGAAGGAGACGGCGTTGTAGCGCGTCGCGGGCATGACGGGCGACGCGCCCGCGCGCCACTGCGAACCGCCGTCCGGGTTGTAGAGGATGGTGTTGCCCGCGCCGACGAGCCAGCCCTGTCCGGCCGCGAGAAACGCGCCGCCGAGCAAGAGATGTTTCGTCGGCAGCACTTGCCGCTCCCAACTTCCGCCGCCGTCGGCCGTCGCGTAGAGCGCGCCCATCTCGCCGAACGCCCAGCCGCGTGCGTCATCAACGAACGCGACGCGCGTCAAGAGCACGTCAACGTCCGCGCCCGTCACTTCGACGCGCGACCAACTCGCGCCGCCGTCCGCCGTCCTGAGCAGGTAAGAGCGCGGCTCCTGTTTCGTCCTGAGCAGATAGATGCTGCGGTCGCAGACGAGCCAGCCCGTCGCTTCGTTCGCAAAGTAAACGTCGCGCAAAGTGTCTTCGGTCGGCGCGCGGCGCACTGTCCAACTCCGCCCGCCGTCTTCCGTCGCAAGGAGCGCGCCCTTGCTGCCGACCGCCCAGCCGCGCGCCTCGTCAACAAAATAGACCGCGCGCAGCCACGCCAGCGTCCCCGAAGTTTGCACCTCCCACGCGCCCGCGAGCGCGGGTGCGGTGAGCAGTAAGCAGAAGACTATCAACTGCGGAATGCGGAATGCGGAATGACGGAAGAATTGCGCGCGGCGAGAGACGCGAAACGTTGGAGGACGCGGCAGGCGGGACGGCGGGCGCGGGAAAATGCCGGACGAAGCCTGACGGCTTTCGCTCCGGCAATTCGCAATCCGCAACCCGCAATCCGCATTTCCTAAAACCCTCCCGTGAAGATGCGGAAGAAACTGACGACGGGCAGGAGGCTCAAAATTTTCTGCACGTTCTTCATGCGGTTGCCGGGGACGATGATCTGATCGCCGGGGTTGAGAAAATAGTTGTCCGGCATCCGCCCCTTCTCGATGGCGGCGACGTCAATGATCGTAGGCTGCAAGAAGCCGTTGGCTTGACGGCGCATCACCATCACCTTCTTCTTGTTGCCCGTGTCGAGCACGCCGCCGGAGAGCGCGAGCGCTTCCGTCACCGAAAGGCGGCGCGACATCGGGCGGATGCCCGGCTGCGCCACGTCGCCGATGACCCAGAAGACCGCCGACTGCGCCTTGTCGAGCGAGACCGTCACCTTCGGATCAATGACGTACTCGTCGAGCTTCTTCGTGATCTCGTCTGCGACCTGCCTGGTCGTCTTCCCGCCGACGAAGACGCCTTCGGGTATGAGCGGGTGCGAGATGACGGCGTCGGGCGGGATGGTGATGCCCGCCTTCGAGTAGCGGTCGAGGTTGAAGACCGTGATCGAAATCACGTCTTCGGGGCCGAGCCGGTAACTCGCCATGAAGTTGTTGTAATAGGGCACGACGGCCGCCTCATCTTCCGAGAGCGTCTCGCGCCGGTTCGCCAGCATCGCCTCCGGCACGTCGGCGCGCGGCGGCGCGCTCGTGTCGTCCGGTTCGAGCCGCTCGCCCGCCACCGTTACGGGATTCCCCGCGCCGGTAGTCAACGGGGGGGCGGCGGTCGTCGTGCCGGTCGTGCGCGGCCGCGTCTTCTGCTCGGACTTCTTCTTGTCCTTCTCCTGCGCGGTGGCCGTTCGAACGAAACCCGTCGTCCCGCCCGTCAGCATAAGACCCGCGAGGGCAAGCGTCGTCAACTTCATCGTGTGGATTTTCATTTCGTGTACCTCTGGAAAACTGCTTGGCGGCTGCGGCGCGTTTGTCTTAGCGCGCGCCGCGGCCGAACAGGATCGTCTTGACCGTCTCGAACAGGATCACCGCGTCGAGCACGAGGCTCTGGTTCTTGATGTAGTAGAGATCGTATTGCAACTTCTGGCGCGCGTCCTCGATGGACGAGCCGTAGGGGTATTTGATCTGCGCCCAGCCGGTCAGCCCCGGCGGGATCAAATGGCGCTGTTCGTAGAACGGAATCTCCTCGGCGAGTTGCGCGACGAAGTGCGGGCGTTCGGGACGTGGCCCGACGAAGTTCATCTCGCCTTTGAGGATGTTCCAGAACTGCGGAATCTCGTCCACGCGAATTTTGCGGATAACGCGCCCGACGCGCGTCGTGCGGTCGTCGCCCGTCTGCGCCCAGACGGGGCCGTCCTTCTCCGCATCGAGTCGCATCGAGCGAAACTTCATGATCGTGAACGGGCGGCCGTTCTTGCCGACGCGCTCCTGCCGGTAGAGCGCGGGGCCGGGCGATTCGAGCTTGATGAGTAGCGCGGCGAGGAGAGCGATGGGCAGCGAGACGAGCGCGCCGAGAAGCGCGACGCCGCGGTGCAGGAACGTGCGCGTCACGCCGGAGAGACGCGCCTGTCGCCCGCGCCCCGAAAAGATGAGCCACGACGGCCGCATCATGTGCAGGTGGACGCGCCCCGTCGTGCGCTCGTAAAACGACGCGCCCTCTTCGATGGCGACGTTGCCGCCGAGCGAGAGGTCGAGCAGTTGCTTAGTGGGGAACTGCCCGCGCCGCTCGCCCTGCGCGACGATGATCCGATCAATGTTTTCGCGCCGGACGATCTCGGCCATGTCGGTCGTCACGCCGATCACGCGCGGGTTGATGATGCTGCGGCCGACGAGCGCGGGGTCGTTGTCCACGAAGCCGACGATGCGATAGCCTGCGTCGCGGCGGTCTAAAACTTCGCGCGCGATCTCGATGGCGGCCGTGCCCGAACCGACGATCAAAATGCGTTCGCCGACCAGAGGGTGGCCGAGCAGCCAGTGGATCGAGACGCGCCACGCGACCATCAGGCCGAGTGCGAGCGGCAGCGCGATGAGCGAGATCCCGCGGCCGAGCATCAGTTGCGGCAGCAGGTAGAAGACTATCGCCAGCGCGATCCACGCCAGCCCCAAAGCCTGTATGAGTCGCAGGACGAGTTCGCGCCGGTCGTGCATGACGACGAAATCGTAGAGGTCGTAGAGGTAGAACGCGCCGAGGCAGAAGGCGGTGGCGAGCGCGGCCTTGTAGAAGCCGTTGCGGGCGACGAGTTCGTAGTAAGCGTCCTGCGCGCCGAGCCGAATCTCCGCAGCCGCCACCATCCCGCCGAACATGAGCAATGCTTCGGCGAGTATCAGCAGCAGCGTGCGGGCGTTGAAACGGCGCGTCGGACTCAAGCAATCTCCTTCGGAAGTGACAAGTGACAAGTGACGAGTGACAAGTTA
>JAUZFQ010000224.1 GCA_030838445.1 Pyrinomonadaceae bacterium
GCGTGCCGATCATCGCCCACTTGAAGAAGGGAAACTCGACGCCGACGAGTTGGCGTATGAAGCCGAGGCCGATGACGTTGGGCGGCGTGCCGATGGGCGTGGCGAGTCCGCCGATGGAGGCGGCGAATGAAGTCATCAACATCAGGCCGGTCGCGTAGCGGCGGTTGATTTTGCTTCCGCCCTCACGCTCGTTGTCGAAGAGGAAGGCGAGTATGGCCATGCCGATGGCGAACATCATGGCGGTCGTCGCCGTGTTGGATATCCACGCCGAGATGAAGGCCGTCACCGCGCCGAAGGCGACGAGTATCCTTCCCGGTCGCGCGCCGACCCACTTGATCGAGAGCACGCCGAAGGCGAGACGCCGATCCAGACGGTGTAAGAAGATCGCCCGCGCGATGATGAACGAACCGATGAAGAGGAACATCAGCGGGTCGGCGAACGGCGCGAACACGTCGCGCGCCGGGGCGACGCGCATCACGACGCACGCTGCCGCGCCCGCGAGCGCCGTCGCCGGTAGCGGCAGCGCCTCCGTCACCCACAGGATGACGACCGCCGCCATCACCGCCGCCAGCCGGTGCGCCTCCGGCTTCAACGCGGGCAGCGGCAGGAGCAACAGCAGGATGAAGACCGTGGGCGCGAGCACGAACCCGGCCGCGCGCCGCACGCGCTCGAAACGCGCCTCGCCTTCCGTGATCTGTTCGACTACGTTGAGCTTTCTGTCCATAGTTTAGCTCGTCCATGTGCGGCGCAAGATGAATTTTCCGAGCCGCCACGCGCGCGATTTAGAATTTAAAACTATTCTACCGCGTGTTACCCTGTCTCGCTCTCAAAAATATTAAACGGCATTCCGACGTCTCCGCCGCAGGCGGAAAGCGGTTGCGAATCGTCGTCACCACGAGCGACAGGGCTATGGCGAATAAAAAAACGACGACCGACAACGCGCGCGGCAACCCGCCTTCCGCGCCCGAAAGATTGGCGACCGGCAACGCCGGACTCGACAGCATTCTGGAAGGCGGCTTCCCCGCCAACCGCCTCTATCTGGTGGAGGGCGACCCCGGCACGGGCAAGACCACGCTCGCGCTCAACTTCCTGCTCGAAGGCGCGGCGCGCGGCGAGCCGGTGCTCTACGTCACGCTCTCGGAAACCAGAGAGGAGATCGAGGACGTGGCCGCCTCGCACGGTTGGTCGCTCGACGGCATCAACATCTACGAGTTGATCCCTTCCGAAGAGAGCCTCAAGGCCGAGACGCAGTACACCATTTTCCATCCTTCCGAACTTGAGTTCGGCGAGACGACGACCGCCGTGCTCGAAGAGGTGGAGCGCATCCAGCCGCGCCGCGTCGTGTTTGACTCGCTCTCGGAGATGCGCCTGCTCGCGCGCGACCCGCTGCGCTACCGGCGGCAGATTCTCGCGCTCAAACAATACTTCGCGGGGCGACACTGTACGGTGCTCCTCTTAGACGACCGCACCGCGACCGTCAGCGACTTGCAGGTGCGATCAATCGCGCATGGCGTCGTCGAACTCGAACACATCGCGCTGGACTACGGCGCGGAGCGGCGGCGTCTGCGCGTCGTCAAACTGCGCGGCAGTCGTTATCGCGGAGGCTTCCACGATTTCAGGATCGAGACGGGCGGCGTCGTGGTCTACCCGCGCCTCATCGCGGCGGAACACCGGCAGGAGTTCACGCGCGAAGCGATCACGAGCGGCATCGCGCAGTTGGACGAGTTGCTCGGTGGCGGCCTCGACCGCGGTTCGAGCACGCTGCTGCTCGGCCCGGCGGGTTCGGGCAAGTCTTCAATTGCGGCGCAGTTCGCCGCCGCCGCCGCCCAACGCGGTGAGCGTGCCGCTTCCTTTATCTTCGACGAGGGCGCGAGCAACTATCTGGCGCGCGCTGCCGGACTCGGCCGCGATATGCGGGAACTAGTGGAGGCCGGGCACATGTCGCTCCAGCAGATCGATCCGGCGGAACTGTCGCCGGGCGAGTTCGCGCACTTCGTCTGCCGCGCCGTTGATGAAGACGGCGCGCGCGTCGTGGTGATCGACAGTCTGAATGGCTACTTGCAGGCGATGCCCGACGAGCGTTTCCTCACCGTGCAGATGCACGAGTTGCTGACTTACCTGAACCAGAAGGGCGTGGTGACGATCCTCGTCATGGCGCAGCACGGCTTCATGGGCAGCCAGATGGGCACGCCGATTGACGTTAGTTATCTGGCCGACACGGTGCTCCTGCTGCGCTTCTTCGAGGCGCGCGGCGAAGTGCGACGCGCGATCTCGGTCGTCAAAAAACGCACGGGCTACCACGAGAACACGATCCGCGAGATGCGCATGTCGTCGGGCGGCATCGCCGTCGGCGAGCCGCTCAAGGAGTTTCATGGCGTGCTGACGGGCTTGCCAAATTACCGGCGGTCGTCGGGAGAAGAAATCCGTGAAGAGCCGGGGGAGCGTGGCGATGCCGACGCCTGAGTCGGGCGCGCATGACGAGCGCGTGCTGCTGCTCGCGCCGACGGGGAGGGATGCGCAGATGATCGCCGGAGTGCTCGGCGAGGCGGGCGTCTCGGCCGAGGCGTGCGGCGACATCCACGATTTTTGCCGACAGATGTCCGAAGGCGCGGGCGCGGCCTTCATCACCGAAGAGGCGTTGGACGCAGCGGCCTTGCAGTGTCTCGTTGACGCGCTCGGCGAACAGCCGCCGTGGTCAGACTTCCCGCTCGTCGTCCTGACCAGCGGCGGGGGCGACGCGCCGCCCAACCTGAGCGTGTTGAAGACGCTCGCCGCCGCCGGGAACGTCACGCTCATCGAACGCCCGACGCGCGTCATCACGCTCGTCAGCGCGCTCCACGCTTCACTGCGCGCGCGCCGCCGCCAGTACGAGGTGCGCGAGCACCTGCTGGCGCAGCGGCGCACCGAGGAAGAACGCGCTCTGCTCTTGGCCGAGGCCGAAGCGGCCAACCGCACCAAGGACGAGTTTCTCGCCACCATGTCGCACGAACTGCGCACGCCCATGACTGCCATCCTCGGCTGGGCGCAACTGCTCCGCAGCCAGACGCTCTCCGCAGCCGACTACGAACGCGCACTGGAGATCGTCGAGCGCAACGCGCAGGCGCAAAAAAAACTGATTGACGATCTGCTCGACATCTCGCGCATCATCACGGGCAAGCTGCGGCTCGATGTGCGCCCCGTCGATCTGGCGAGCGTCGTGACGGCGACGGTTGACGCCTTGCGCCCCACGGCCGAGGCGAAGGGGATTCGTCTCCAATCGCTGCTCGACACGCAGGCCGGCCCCGTCTCCGGCGACCCCGACCGCCTTCAACAAGTCGTCTGGAATTTGCTCTCCAACGCCATCAAGTTCACACCGAAGGGCGGGCGCGTGCAGGTCAGGTTGGAACGCGTCAACTCGCACGTCGAGATCATCGTCAGCGACAGCGGCAAAGGCATCAGCGCGGAGTTTCTACCGCACGTCTTCGACCGCTTCCGGCAGGCCGACGGCACGAGCACGCGCAGGCACGGCGGGCTGGGGCTGGGGCTGTCCATCGTCCGCCAACTCGTCGAACTGCACGGCGGCACGGTGGGCGTCGAGAGCGCGGGCGAGAATCAGGGCGCGACCTTCGTCGTGCAGTTGCCGGTGATGGTCACGAGCAGGCAACCGGACGCCGTCGGTGTGCTCCCACGGCGACACCCGACCGCAGGCGGCGACGACCTCTCGTTCGACTGCCCGCCGTCGCTCGAAGGCTTGCACGTCCTCATCGTGGACGACGAACCGGACACGCGCCGCCTGCTGCGCACCGTGCTCGAACGTTGCGGCACGGAAGTGACGACCGCCGCGTCGGCCGCCGAGGCGCTTGCTTCGTTCACACAGTCGAAGCCCGACATCATCATCAGCGACATCGGCATGCCCGGCGAAGACGGCTACGAACTCATCGGCAAACTGCGCGCGGCTGAAGCGGGCAGCGGCGAGCGAACCCCGGCCATCGCGCTGACGGCCTACGCGCGCGTCGAGGATCGCGTGCGCGCGCTCAACGCGGGCTTCCAAGTTCACGTCCCGAAGCCCATCGAACCCGTCGAACTGCTCGCCGTCGTCGCCAGCCTCGCCGGGCGCACGGGAAACGGTTGAGCGTCACGCCCGCCGCGCGTCAAACAGACGCCCGCGCCGGGCAACTTTGCGCCCTCTCACACATCTACACGCTCGCCCGCGCCTGAATGCACGGCGAAGTAATTTAACCGACGCTTATTAACTAAAGCCCGCGCCGCACGGAAGCTATGACCTCCGTGCGGCGCGGGCTTTGTTGATCGAGAGTCGGCGTCGTTAAGAACGCAGTTGGATGTTGTAAGTTTTAATTTTCGAGTTGAGCGTCGTCGCGTTCATGCCTAAGAGGCGCGCGGCGCGCGACTGGTGGCCGCCCGTCTGTTCGAGCGCGCGGCGGATGAGGTCAACTTCAAAGCGGCGCACTTCGTCGTAGAAGTCTATCCCGCGCCCGATGTCCACGCCCTCCGCGCCCGCGCTCGTGCTCGCGCCGAGCGACTTCTGCGGTTCGCAAATTTCCGTCGGCAGGCATTGGCAGTTCACTTCGTCGGTCGGGGCGATGACGACGGCGCGCTCCATCACGTTCTCCAACTCGCGGACGTTGCCCGGCCACGTGTAGGCTTCCAACAGGGCGAGCACGTCGGGCGCGAGTTGGTCGGAGATGTGGCGCGCGTTCTCCTCGTTGTACTTGCGTATGAAGTGTTGCGCGAGCGGGAGGATGTCTTCGCGGCGTTCGCGCAGAGGCGGCAACTCAATCGGCACGACGGCGAGGCGGTAGTATAAATCTTCGCGGAACGTGCCCTGCCGAACGGCCTCTTTGAGATCGATGTTGGTGGCGGCGATGATGCGCACGTCAACGCGCCGAGCGGTCGTGTCGCCGAGCGGCGTGAACTCGCGTTCCTGTATGACGCGTAAAAGTTTGGCCTGAGTTTCGGGCGGGATGTTGCCGATCTCGTCGAGGAAGACCGAGCCGCCGTCGGCCACTTCAAACAATCCCTTCTTCGCCGCAACCGCGCCCGTGAACGCGCCGCGCGTGTGGCCGAAGAGTTCCGATTCGAGTAGTTCGGAAGGGATGTTCGAGGAGTTGACGGGCATGAACGCCTTGGCGGCACGCTGGCTCTGATCGTGAATGGCGCGGGCGAGAATTTCTTTGCCCGTCCCGGACTCGCCCGTGATGAGCACGGTGGAGCGCGCGGGCGCGACCTGATCCACGAGTTGGAAGATGGCCTGCATCTTCTCGGAGCGACCGATGATGCCGCGGTTGACGCTGCGCCCCATCGCGCGCCGGAGCGTCTGCCGTTCCTCCTCCTTGCGCCGCCGCTTGACGCCCGCCGCAATCGTCGCCGTCACCTGCTCGTTCTTGAACGGCTTGCGGATGCAGCCGAACGCGCCGCGCTCCCACGCGGCGACCGCCGTGTCGAACGTGGCGTAAGCCGTGATCATCACGACGACGGCCTCGGCGTCCGTCTTCTGAATCTCTTCGAGCGCGCGCAGGCCGCCCATGCCCGGCATCGAAACGTCTAAGAGCACCACGTCGTAAGCGCGCCGCCCGTAAGCCTCCAAGCCCTCTTCGCCCGTCTTCGCCAGATCGACGCGGTAGCCCTCGGCCGACAGCAGCGTCTCCAACACATCGCGCATGATCTCCTCGTCGTCAACGACGAGCACCGAACCCTTCTTCGCCATAAGACAATTAAAACAGTGACGGGTGACAAGTGACAAGTGACGAGACGAACCGTAAACGATGAATCGTCAAACTTGAACGGACGCGTGCGCCCGTTTCCGTTCAAGTTTGACGATTCATGCTCAGCTCTCCGCTGACTTGTCACTCGTCACTCGTCACTCGTCACTTCCTCCTACGGCCTTTGTAAGTCATCAGGACGCGGCGGCCGGTGGGGCGACGGGCGGGCGCGGCGCGGCGTTCGGCGGTGACGAGGAGACGGAACTTGTCGGAGTTGACGCCTTCGGTGCGGGCGTAGGTCTGGCGACGATTGATGTCGCGAGCGGGCAGGGTTCCCATGTAGGTCGTGCCGAGGTCTTCGGGGTTCAAAGCCCACATCGCATAACGCCTGCCGCGGCCGAAGCGCGAGGGCGGCGGCACGCGCCGGAACCGCACGCGGACGTAAGCCGTGCCGTCTTCCAGCGTGGCGACGCGCGCCGTCCCGCGCGCGCGTCGCGCTCCCCGGTCGCCGACGAGGACGAGCGTGCGCGCCGCCGCGTCCCGCTTCAAAGCCTCGTCAACATTCGTGAAAAACTCGCCCGCCCCGTCGCCTGCGCCGCCCTTCGTTCTCAGGGCGGTCGTCGTCGCCGGGGCGTTCGCGGCGCGCGGCGTCGCGTTCCTCTCTCCGGCCGCCGCAGTCGTCGTCGTTGTGGTCGTTGCGCGGGAGGGCGGAGAGGAGGCGGGCGTGTCGCGTCGCGCGGGAGCAGCGGCGGCGCGCCTTTCGCGGCGGGCGGTGGCGGCGCGCCGGTCGTCAACGGCAGGCGGTTCGGGAAAGAGCGCGGCCACTTCGTTGGCGCGCGTCGAGAAGACGGGTGCGCCCGTCGGGCGTTCGGCGCGCGCGTCTCCTTCCGCCGTCACGATCAGGCTGTAGCGCGCGAACTCCGCCGGGTGCGTGAAGACGAGCGAACCGCCCCCGCGCGAGCCGCGCCGCAACTCGCCGAGACGCAGGATGCGGCCGCCGCTCGCCCACGCGACGAACGTGCGCGCATTCGGCGCGATGCTCTGCGGCGTCGGCAGATTCACCGCCGTCAGGCGCACGCGCCCGCCGCCCGTGGTCGGCTCAACTTCCAGACGCCCGCTTGCGCGCGGCGCAAACGAACGCAAGCGCACCACCAGCGTCTTACCGTCAAACGACGCGCCGGAACCGACGTTGCCGCCGCTTTCGACGCGGGCAATCGAAATGCTCGACGCAATGAACAGCAGCGACGCGACGGCGCAAACAAACGCCAGAGTGCGCACGCCTGCCCCTACCGCTCGCAACATGAGACTTCTCTTGTGTGCCATGAAGCAAAGACCTATCGGCCGGATTGTGGGATCGAACGGCTGCGAGATTACACCAATAATAGTAAATCGTGAATCGTAAATCGTGAATAGATTAAGAAGACGTAAATCGTGAATCGTGAATCGTGAATAGATTCAAAAGACGTGAATCGTGAATAGTAAATAGTTTATA
>JAUZFQ010000247.1 GCA_030838445.1 Pyrinomonadaceae bacterium
GTCGCCGACGGGCGCGGGGGAAAGTAACATCACGCCCGTGACCAGCACGCCGACGCCCGCCGGCGGACAGACATCAACGGGCGCAACCGGCGCGACCACCAACCCGAACCCGACCCCTGAGACGACGCCCCCCGCGACGACGCCCACGCCGGACGACGCCGGGAACAGCAACGCCCCGCAGGACGAGACCGATCCGACTCCGACTCCGACACCAACGGCGACCCCGCGTCGCAACCCGACCCCGCCCCCGGCCAGAACTACTCCGACGCCGGCGGACGACCCGCCGCCGCCGACTCCGAGAGCGACGCCGCCGCCTTCGCTGTCCACCCCGGCCTCAGACCCGCCGCCCGACAGCAATTTGTCATAGCCCGACGGCGCGGCGCGAGAGACATTCATTCAAGACGGCGCGCATCCGCTGCTCGTCGTCAAACTTCAACGCCACTTCCAACACGTAACAGGGAAGCGCGAAGTCGAGCGCGCGGAGTTTAACCGCGTCTTTGGCCGTCGTCAGCAACGCCCGCGCGCTGTGCCGCGCGGCTTCGCGCGAGCACTCGTCAACGTCGCGCTGCGTGTACGTGTGATGGTCTTTGAAGGCGCGCGTGTAGTTCAACGCGAGACCTTCGCGGCGCGCGTGCGCGAAGAACGCCTGCGAATTTCCGATGGCGCAGAACGCGGCGAGCGGTTGCGGGACACGAACGAGCGGTTGCGGTATGACGGCGGCGGGCGGCGGCTGCAAGTCGTTCGTGAAGGGCGTTGGTAAGTCGTTCGTTTCGTGCGTGTCGGCGGCGGCCCCAACCGCCATCGTTACGAGCGGCGCGATGCGAAGTGTGTCGGTGCGCGCGACGAGCACGGGGCGACCGCCGCTTAAACTCGCGGCACGCGCGCGCAAGTCTTCCACGTCTCCGGCGAGTTCGGCGCGGGTGATGACGATTAAATCGGCGCGTCGCATCTCGCCGAGCGGTTCGCGCAGGCGGCCGTGCGGAAGCTGTCGCCCGCCGCCCCACGGGTCGGTCGCGTCGAGCGTGAGGATGTTCAAGTCGCGCGCGATGCGAAGGTGCTGGAAGCCGTCGTCGAGGATGAACACTTCGCTGCGCAAATTCTCCAACGCCCAACGTGCGGCCGCGACCCGGTTCGCATCGCTGACGACGGCGACGTGCAGCCCGCGCAAACTTTCAGCGAGCAGGCGCGGCTCGTCGCCCCCCTCGCGCACGCCAGCCAGCACGCGCTCGCCGTCCGAGACGACGACGCGCGCTCCAGCGTCGGCGCGACCGTAACCGCGCGTGAGTATGCAGACGCGCCGCCCCTCTTGCGCCGCGGCGCGCGCTAGCCATTCGACGAGCGGCGTCTTGCCCGTCCCGCCCGCCGTGATGTTCCCGACGCTGACGACCGGCGCGCCGACGCGTTCGACCGCCAGCACGCCCGCGCGATACAGGGCGCGCCGTGCGCTCCCCGCCGCGCCGTAAGCGACGCCGAGCGGTGCGAACGCAAGGTCTCTTAGCTGAAACATAAAATCAGAAGTCGGAGGTTAGATGCCAGAGGTCAGTTGAAGAAAATTGGTTGGAGTCCGGTTGATAACAGTTGAGAGCGATGGTTCAACTTTTGACCGACCTCTGACCTCCGACCTCTGACCTCTGTTCCAACAGTGGGGCGAGAAGTTTGATCGTGGCGTCTGTCGCGCCGCGACTCTCTTCGAGCGCGGCGCGGGCGCGTTCACCGATGCTGAGTCGCCGCTCGTCCGTATTTAACAACTCGCGGAAAATTTGTGCCAGCGCGGCGGGTGCGTCCTGCTCGGCGAGCGCGGGCAACTGCACGAGCGCGTCGCGTTCGCGGAAGTCGCGCATGATGGAAGAGAAGTTGAAGGTGTGCGCGCCGGTGACGATGCAGCGGGCGGCGGCGGCGGGTTCGAGTACGTTGTGCCCGCCGGTCGGCGCGATGCTGCCGCCGACGAAGACGAGCGCGGCGAGCGGGTAGACCCCGCGCAGTTCGCCGATGCTGTCGAGCAGGACGACTTCGCACGCGCGGTCGTCGTCACGCGGCGCGCTCGAACGACGCGCCCACGGGAGACCACACGCCGCGAGCAAGGCGGCGACTTCGTTGAAGCGTTCGGGGTGGCGCGGCGCAAAGAGCAGGCGCGGGCGTCTGTCGCCCGTGAGCGCGGCGCGCGTCTGCCGGAATGCTTCGAGCGTGATCGCCTCTTCGGGCGCGTGTGTGCTGGCGGCGATGATGAGCGGCCGCTGCTCGTCGTCGAACGCGAAACGCTCGCGCAGTTCGGTCGTGATCGTTTGCTCGCCCGTGTCTGTGTCGGCGTCGAATTTGATGTTGCCGGAGACGCGCGTGCGCGCGTGTGAAAGTCCGAGCGCGCGGATTCTTTCGGCGTCGGCCTCGGTCTGCATGACGGCGAGCGTGAGCGTGCCGACGACGGTCTTGATGAAGCCACGCAGACGCCGGTAGCCCTTGAAAGACTTCTCGGAGATGCGCCCGTTGACGAGCGCGACGGGCACGTTGCGCTTCCGGCACTCGCGCAAAAAACGCGGCCACAGTTCCGTCTCCATGACGAGCACGAGCGAGGGCTTGATGCGGCGCAGGGAGCGACGCACGCTCCACGCCCAGTCGAAGGGGAAGTAAAAAATCGCGGCCGCGTCGTCGCGGAAAACTTCGCGCGCGAGTCTTTGCCCGGTGAGCGTGGTGGTGGAGACGACGAGCGCGTGGGAAGGAAATCGTTCGACGAGCGCGCGCGCCAGCGGCCGCGCCGCCTGCGTCTCGCCGACCGAAACGCAATGCAGCCAGATGACTTCGCGCCCGCCCGCATCAACCTCCGGCACGTTGCCCAGACGCTCGCCGAGTCCGGCCACGTATTTCCCGTGACGCAGCGCGTCGAGCAGAAACAGCGGCAGCAGCGCGATGATGGCGAGCGTGAGAAGGAGACTGTAGAGAAGGTACATCAGTGACCGGTGACGAGTGACAAGTGACAAGTCAGAACAAAGCAAGCCTTTGGTTTCGACTTGTCACTTGTCACTCGTCACTCGTTACTTTATTTAGCTCGCTCGATGTAGCGGCCTTCCGTCGGGTCAACGCGGATGCGGTCGCCTTCGTTGACGAAGGGCGGGACGGTGACGGTCACGCCGTTTTCGAGCAGCGCGGGCTTGTTGACGTTGGAGACGGTCGCGCCTTTGAGCGTCGGGTCGGTGCGGGTGACGGTGAGTTCCATCGAGGGCGGGAGGGTGATGCCGATGGGCTGGCCTTCGTAAAACTCGGCCTGGATTCGCATGCCGGGCATGAGCCACTGCGCCATGTCGGCGAGGTCTTCTTCGCTCAGGGCGGTCTGCTCGTAGTTCTCCGTGTTCATGAAATGGTGCTGCGAGCCGTCCGAGTACATGTACTCCATCTCGTGCTGTTCGAGCGCGGCCTTGTCCACCGTGTCGGAGGAGCGGAAGCGGTGCTCGAAGGACGCGCCGGTGCGCAGGTTGCGCATTTTCGTCTGCACCATCGCGCGGAGGTTGCCGGGCGTGTGGTGACGAAAGTCAATCACCTTGCACAAATTACCCTCGAACAGAATTACCATCCCGCGCCGGATTTGGGTTGCTGGAATCGCCATGAAATTTCTTGCTCCGTATCGAAAAATTTACCCGCTCGGACGGCGCACGGCGCTCGGTCGAAACTTCGGTTGAAACTTAGGCCGTGTCGCAAACTGCGTAGTCTAGCGAGCGGGCGCACGCTTTGTCCAGCGGCGAGCCGGTGCGAAAGCGACTGGCTGAGAGACGATCTCAGTCAGCCGCTTTGTCGCCGTTTTCGGCTTCCAGTTTGAAGTAGACTTCGAGCGTCACCTGATACTCAAGCCGCCCCTGTTGCAGCCCGCCGCGCTGTTCCTTCACGATGAACCATGAGAGATCGCGCAACGACTGCCGCGCGCGCTTGACCGCCACCTCGATGGCGTGGCTGAAACTCTGATCTGATGTCCCGACCATCTCGACACCCTTGAAAACACTCTCGCCCATAGTGGAATCTCCTTGCAAAACTTCGGATCGAATTTTAAGACTTGATGTAAGGCATGAAATCACGGGAGGTATGGTGTGTCAAGGAACTGCCGTTAGCTCATTGTCCGTGGTCAGTCGTCAGTTGTCAGTCGTTCAATCCACATTTTTAGTAACTCGCGTTCATAATCACAACAACTGACAACTGACCACGGACAACTAGCTACTGACAAATTAAGAACGGGCGAACAACTTGCCAATGTTATCGGTTGATAACACGTGCTTGTTGCTCGCCCGTTCTCTTCGGAGGAGCCCACCTTCCTGCCTGTAATAACGGCGCGAGGCGGAGAAAGTTTCAAAAAATTCCCGACCGTGTTTTGCTCTCAGGCGGCGGCCGCGTGCGACGGCGGCGTGCGGCGTTGGCGCGCCACGCGGTCGAGCCACTCTTGCGCTTCGTCGAAGAGCGGATAGCGTTCCTCTTCGGCGAGAAAGGCTTTCGTGTGCGAGAAGCGGCGGCCTTTGACGACGCGCGCCGGGTGTTTAATGTGCAGCATCTCGTGGTACAGGATGTACTCGACGAACCACTCAGGCACGTCGGGCGCGTCGAGCGTCTTGCTGATCACGATAGTGTTATCAGAGGGGTCGTGATGGCCGAGAATGCGGCGCGTGCGTCGTTGCGACCAGGCGAGCGTGGGCTTCTCCATTTCGTCGTCGAAGTAACGACGGTTGAGGCGCGCGAACAGGCGGTCGAGGTTGTGATGCTCGCCGCGCGCGGTGGAGATTGTCCGGCGGCCGCGGCGTCGGCGCGCGATGTCTGAGGCGCGCTGGACGTGCGGCGAAATGGCGTAGTCGCGGTAGACGCGTTCGTGAACTTGCGGCGTCGGGCGTCGCAGCAGTTTGGCGATGAGGATGAAGGCGAGCGCGCGTTGCACGTTCGGCGGTGCGTCGCGGAAGATGTCGGAGATGCGGACGTGGATGCGCCCGGCGCGCGAGCGGATGGTGTGGGTCAGCCCGGCGTAGGGGTAGAAGCGGACTTCAATTTCCGGCGTCAGGTGTTGACGCTCAAGCTGCCGGAAGGCGTCCACGAACAGGGGGCTGAGATGTGTCTGCGCGGCTGACATGGGAAAATTAAGTTCTGCGATGACGATGCACGGGTTGACCGTGAAAAGAACGGCCGGAGAAGTGGCTGGAGACTTCACGAAAAAACTTCACTCCGAAGCTCCTGCCGGAGAAGACGATTGATGCCGGACGCAGCCCTATATTACGAGTGCTCCGGCAAGGCGTCAACGATGCTCTCCGCGCCCGCCGCTAAGCCTTTTTAAAGCATCAATTGTGAGCCGAGAACGATTTACGGACAGTCGGAGGGCCGCGCACGACAGTGGTTAAGTCTATTGTACAGAAGTAGTTAACAGTTGGGCGAGAGTTGCCCGCCTTTTTACGACGCTAACTCTTGTGAAATCTACAAATTGAGTTAAGCGGCAGGAGCGGCGGAGCGCAAAGGGGCGGGCGGCGGCACGCGATTGCGCCCCGTTTCCCACATCCGCTATACTTCGGGCGCAAGACGTGTGTCAGACCTGTAAGATTGAACCTTGACAGGTTTTAGGCGCGGCGGTAATGATGGAACTGACACCCGGCGGGGTTTTGGCCGACCGCCCGGAAGTGGCCTGCAACATTCCCGCGTTCCCCTTCAAGCATCAAATGGCAAATCGTAGTTCCACATCAACGACGACCTTCGAGCGGCTGCCCGACGCGCGCTCTCAGTTCGTGTTGTCGGCCATCATCAAAGAGCATCTGGGCACGGGCGAGCCGGTCGGTTCGCGCACCGTCTCGGAGCGGCTGGCGGGCGCGGCGAATTGGAGCGCGGCCACGATCCGCAACGTGATGGCCGAACTCGAAGACGCCGGACTCGTCGAGCAGCCGCACACGTCCGCCGGTCGCGTCCCGACCGACCTCGGCTATCGTTATTACGTGGACAACATGCTCGGCGACGCGCGCCTGTCGCGCGCCGACACGGCGGCGATTGACAGTCTGCTCGGCATCCGTCAGGGCGAGGGGAACATGACCGCGCCGAACCGTTTGATGGAGAAAGTCTCGCACCTGCTGTCGGAACTCTCGGAGAACGTCGGCATCGTCATCTCGCCGCCAATGGCCGACAACCGTTTACAGCACATCGAGTTCGTGCAGTTGTCGGACGGGCGCATCCTCGTCGTGCTCGTCTTCGCGCCGAACATCATCCAGAACAAGATCATCCGCATTGACGAACCGCTCACGCAGGAAGAACTCGAACACACGGCGCGCTATTTGAACGCGGAGTTCAGCGGCAAGAATCTGCAAACGATTCGCGCGGAGATTCTTCAACTGATGCGCGCCGAGAAGGCGCTCTATGACCGGCTGCTGCAAAACGCCATGCTCCTCTGCGAGTTGAGTCTGGAAGGCGAAGAGGCCGCGACCGGCGACGTGTACGTTGACGGCGCGTCGAACATTCTGGTCAAGCCTGATTTCACGGACATCGAGCGGCTGCGCCAGTTGTTCCGCACGCTGGAAGAGAAGGCGCGGCTCATCAAAATTCTGAACGAGTGCATCACGCGCGAGCGCGCCTTCGGCGACGTGCGCGTCCAGATCGGGCGCGAGTTGACGACGCCTTCGATGCAAAACTGCGCGCTCATCACCGCCCCTTACCGCATCGGGTCGGGCGGCGTCGCGGGCACGGTCGGCGTGGTCGGCCCGATGCGGATCGAGTACGAACGCATGATGGCGGTCGTCGGCTACGTGTCGCAATTGATTGAACGTATAATGCGCGAAGACAGCGCGCATGTCTAAACACGAAGGCGGGGCGAGTCGCGTCGTTCCGGCTTCCATGCCAGCAGAAGGGTCTTCCAAGGTCGAATGGAAATGATTAACGAAAACAGCCCGACTCCCAAGCGTATCCCCGTCCGCTTCGTAGATGAAGAGGGCGACGCCGATTACCACGCCGCGCCCGAAACGGCGGACGACGACAACACGCCCACGGCCGACGAACTCGGCCGCGCGTCGAGTTACGAAGGCGAGACAGAGATGCAGCGGCGCATTGATCGCGGCGCGGAGCAGGACAGCGGACAGGGCAAGGACGACGCGGACGACCGCGACACGGCGGGCACGCCGACGCGTGCCGAGGTGCCCGAAGAACGCGACGAACAAGACACGCACCGCCACTTGGGCGCACGCGACGCGAACGGCGGCGGGAAGTCGAACGCGCGTCCGGCGGGCGGGCGCGGGGGCGGCGCGAGTTCCGCGCTGGCGATGCAGGCCGAACTGTTCGCCGCGCAGGCCGAGTTGGATGTCGTCGAGGCCGAATTGCAGAAGGCGCGCGCCGAGCGTCAGGAGTTGCAAGACCTCGCGGCGCGGCGGCAGGCCGATTTCGACAACTACCGCAAACGCGTCGAGCGCGAGCGCGGCGAAACTTACAACCGCATCGTGGCGGACGTGGTGGGGCAGTTGTTGCCGGTGATGGACAACTTGCGCCGCGCGCACGAGGCCGAGTCGTCGGTCGAGGCCACGGAGTCGCAGGAGTTCAGGAACTTTCTGCACGGCGTCGAGTTGATCAGCAAGCAGTTGAACGGCGTGTTGGAGAGTCTGGGGATCGAGCCGGTGCCGACGGTCGGGCGTCCCTTCGACCCGCACGTCCATGAAGCCATCGCCACCGAACAGACGGAGGAGTTCGAGCCTGATACGGTGATGCAAGAGATCGTGCGCGGCTATCGCCTCGGCGATAAGTTACTGCGCCCCGCGATGGTCAAGGTGGCAACGAGGTAGCAGTCTCAAGTTTCAGGTTTCAGGTTCCAAGTTAAAGACCGGAGAACCTCAGTCCTGAAACTTGAAACCTGAAACTTGAAACCTAAAGATTATGGGCAAAGTTATCGGCATAGATTTGGGGACGACGAACTGCTGCGTGGCCGTGCTGGAAGGCGGCGCGGTGCAGATCATCCCGAATAAGGAAGGCGGGCGCACGACGCCTTCGGTGGTCGGGTTCACGGATAAGGGCGAGCGGCTCGTTGGACAGATCGCCAAGCGGCAGGCCGTGACCAACGCCGCCAACACCGTCTACGCCGTCAAGCGTCTCATCGGCCGCAAGTTCGACTCGCCGGAAGTGCAGCGCGCGCTCGAAACCACGCCTTTCGAGATCATTGATTCGCAGAACGGCGACGCGCGCATCCGCGTGCAGGGTCGCATCTACAGCCCGCAGGAAATCTCCGGTATCGTGCTGCAACGCCTCAAGGCCGCCGCCGAAGATTTTCTCGGCGAAGCGATCACGGAGGCCGTCGTCACCGTGCCCGCCTACTTCGACGACTCGCAGCGGCAGGCGACCAAAGACGCGGGCAAGATCGCCGGGTTGCGCATCGAACGCATCATCAACGAGCCGACGGCCGCCGCGCTCGCCTACGGGTTGGGTCGCTCCACCTCCGAGCGCATCGTCGTCTACGATCTCGGCGGCGGCACGTTCGACGTTTCGATCCTCGAAATGAACGACGGCGTGTTCGAGGTGCTGTCAACGTCGGGCAACACCTTCCTCGGCGGCGAGGACTTCGACGAGCGGATCATCAACTGGATGGTCGAACAGTTTCGCGAAGAGACGGGCATCAATTTGCGCGAAGATCGTCTCGCCCTCCAACGTCTGAAAGAGGCCGCCGAGCGCGCCAAGTGCGAACTCTCTTCGCTGACCGAGACGAACATCAACCTGCCCTTCATCGCCGCCGACGCCTCCGGGCCGAAGCATTTCAGCAAGACGTTCACGCGCGACACTTTTGAGACGCTCGTCGCAGACCTCGTGGAACAGACCATCGAGCCGTGCCAGAAGGCGCTCTGGGACGCGAAGCTCCAACCCGACAACATTGACAAGGTGCTGCTCGTCGGCGGGCAGACGCGTTCGCCGATCATCGCGCGCACGGTGCAGGAGATTTTCGGGCGCGAGGCTTCGTCGGAGATCAACCCGGACGAAGTAGTCGGGATGGGCGCGGCCATTCAGGGCGGCGTGCTGACGGGCGAAGTGAAAGACATCGTGCTGCTCGACGTGCTGCCGCTCTCGCTCGGCCTTGAGACGCGCGGCGGCCTCTTCACCAAGTTGATCGAGCGCAATTCGACCATCCCTTTGAAGAGCAGTCTGACGTTTACGACCGTCGCGGACAATCAGTCGAGCGTGGAGATTCACGTGTTGCAGGGCGAGCGCGAGATCGCGCAGGGCAACCGCTCGCTCGGCAAGTTCGAGTTGGTAGGGATTCCGCCGGGGCCGCGCGGGGCAGCGCAGATCGAGGTGAGTTTTGAAGTGGACGCGAGCGGGTTGCTCAGCGTTTCGGCGCAGGAGAAGGCGACGGGGCGGCAACAACAGATGCGTATCACGCCGACCTCAGGTTTGAACCCCGACGAGATTGACACTCTGATCGCGGAAGCCGCCACTTCCGCCGGCAAGGATCAGCGCGCGAAAGAACTCATCCACATGCGCAACCGGCTCGACAGCCTGCTGCGCAACACGCAGCGCACGTATAAAGAGTTGGCCGCCGCGCTCTCCTCCGAAGAGCGGAGCGACGCCGTGCGCGTCTTCAGCGAAAGCGCGGAGGCCGTGGAGTCCACCGACGAGGAGCACGTCCGCCGCGCGCTCGCCGACATCGAGCGCATCGCGTCGCTACTCACAAACGCGATGCTCGGCGGCGCGACCCCGGCCGCCGGCACTATCGTCTCGAACAGCAACGATCCCGGATAATATAGTGACAAGTGACAAGTGACAGGTGACAAGTTAAAGCAGGTTTCCTTTCCAACTTGTCACCCGTCACTCGTCACTGCTTTTGAGTTATGAGCAAAAAGGACTATTACGAAATTTTAGGCGTCGGGCGCAAGGCGTCCGAGCAGGAGTTGAAGAGCGCGTACAAGCGTCTCGCGATCCGTTACCACCCCGACAAAAATCCGGGCGACGCGGAGGCCGAGGAAACGTTCAAGGAGGTGGCCGAGGCTTACGGCATCCTCTCGAACGCGGAGCAGCGCGCGCGCTATGATCGCTACGGCCACGCGGGCGTTTCGAACAGCGCGGCGGGCGCGGGCGCGGACTGGGGCGCGCAGGGCTTCGGCGGCATCGAAGACATCCTCGGCGACCTCTTCGGCTTCGGCGACGTGTTCGGCGGGCGCGCGGGCGGCGGCGGCGGACGGCGTTCGGCCGCGCAGCGCGGCTCGGACTTGCGCTACGATCTGGAACTCACGCTCGAACAGGCGGCCGAAGGGATGACGGCGCAACTGCGCATCCCCCGGCTTGAGACGTGCGACACTTGCACGGGCACGGGCGCGAAGGCCGGCACGCAGCCGGAGACTTGCGCGACGTGCAGCGGCGCGGGGCAGGTGCGTTACCAGCAGGGCTTCTTCTCCGTCGCGCGCACGTGCGGCACATGTCGCGGCACGGGTCGCATGATCAAGAACCCTTGCGAGACGTGCAGGGGCGCGGGGCGCGTGGAACGCGAGCGACAGATTGAAGTGAAAGTCCCGCCGGGCGTCGAGACCGGCTCGCGCCTGCCTGTCAGGGGCGAAGGTGAGGGCGGCGTGCAGGGCGGCCCTGCGGGCGATCTCTACATCGTCTTTCAGGTTAAAGAGCACGAGCAGTTTCAGCGGCAGGGGAGCAATCTCTACACGGCCGTCCCCATCACGTTCGCGCAGGCTGCGCTCGGCGCGGAGATCATGGTCAAGACTCTGAACGGCGAGCAGCCGTTGAAGATTCCGGCGGGCACGCAGACGGGCAAATTCTTCTCGCTCAAAGGCCACGGCATGCCGGTGCTCGGCGGGCGCGGCCGCGGCGATCTCTTCGTCTCCGTCGCGCTCCGCACGCCGACCACGCTGACGCGCGAACAGCGTCGCCTCCTTGAAGAACTCTCCAAGATCGAAGACCGCGACCTCGAAGACAAGGGACTCATTGATCGCGTCCGCGACATCTTCGGTTAAGACCACAACCGACTCAATCAAGGCCGCCCCCTCGCGCGAAGGGGCGGCCTTTTTTTATCTTGACGAGATCCCCGGCGTGGCAGGGCGCGCGGTTCGAGCGTTTTGCAACAATACAATCGTCCGCGTCGTCGCGTAACAATACGGACGGCAAACGGTCATCAGGCTTTCGCCGCGAACACGGCGAACGGACGTTTTCGCGCATTTCGCCCCCAAAATTCGCCCCGTCGCCCGTGGCCGGGTGAGAGGCACAATGCTTGCTCTGGACAACGCTGCGAACTGTCAAACGTGTCTCTCCCAAGACAAACGTGGCGGCGGGAGTAAAGAAGATGAGAACATTCAATCGCGCGATTCTAGGCACACTGGCCTTGATGCTCATGCTTGGGGCGAACGTCGCACGGGCGGCCAGTCTCGACGATAACGAGACGGAGGGGCGTCTGGTTAATGTCCGTGTGGTGGAGGTGAGCGACGAGCGCATTTCCGTGATGACGCGCGAAGGGGTCGAACACGTCATCGCCGTCTGCCAGATCAACACGCAGGTGAAGCGTGGCAAGCAGTACGTTCACTGCAAAGACCTGCGCGTAGACGACGTGGTGACCATCGTGCTCGACGAAGAGAAGCCGGTCAAGTTTGCGAAGAACATCGAAGTCAGGGAGATGGTGGCGGAAAACAAACAGCCCTAGCAATAGAAATCTTGAACGCGTTCGTCGGTGAGATGGTGGCGTTCTTCGGAACGCCCCCTCGCACACTCTCCGGCAACCAAGAGCCGCTTGGCCTTCACGGGTCAAGCGGCTTTTAGTTTATTGCGGAATGCGGATTTCGGATTATAAAGTCCGCCATGGAAGTTAAATCTTCATGTTCCGCAATCC
>JAUZFQ010000267.1 GCA_030838445.1 Pyrinomonadaceae bacterium
TGCCGCGAAAAGTTGGACAGCTACGAGGACGAGAGCGTGGCCTATTACCTCGCCGCCGCGCGCGGCACGTGGCCTGTGCCCGAATGGCAACTCGTCCACATCTCAAACGGCCGCACCGCCTTCAACGACCGCCACCACAGCGATCTCATCACCGACATGCCTTCGTCTTACGCGCGCGCCCCCTGGATCGAGGTCGAGGCCAAGCATAAGGAACTGGCAATCGAAAAGTTGCGCGCCGAGTGGTTAACGCAGGGGATGAAAGAGTTGCGGCAGTCGGCCTGAGTCGGCTTGAAGTTTAGCCCGACACGCGAACAAACTTGCGCGCCTGTACGCGTTGGAAACGGTCAAGTTGCGACTTGACAGTGAAGCTCACGATCAATAA
Organism: Pyrinomonadaceae bacterium; assembly: GCA_030838445.1. GTDB lineage: Bacteria > Acidobacteriota > Blastocatellia > Pyrinomonadales > Pyrinomonadaceae > JAIVJZ01. The sequence goes on from JAUZFQ010000267.1 coordinate 383, forward strand.
GATTGCGGGCACTTGGTACAACTTAATAGGAAGCCTGTACACGCGCTTCTCTGACACTTGAGATTGCCGCGTGCGAAGGGTCAAACACGTGACTCTCTACAGACGACAAGGCGACTTAAGACGCCGCTTCCGAAAATTGAGCCGGAGCTTTCCGGTTCGCGAAACCGCCCCGAAGAGTTTTAACTGTTCGGGGCGATGTCGTGTCCAGCCGACGAAATTTCCGCTAACGAAATCTCCGCCAAACTCTCAGCGCACGTAGATCGGGTTCGAGATGATCCAGGGCTTTTGGTCGAGCGGCGCGGGGAGTTGCGGCAGATAGCAGACGACGCGATAGACGCCCGTCTCCGTCGTTTCCCACCCGTGATACGAAGCCTCCTGCACATCACTCACGACCTGACCGTTCCTGATGATTTGAATGCGACTGTTAACCGGGGTCGCCACATTAAAGCGGACGCTCCCACCGCTCAGCGCGATCTCATCGCCCATCAACTTGCGCTCCGCGCCGTCGTTCGTCGCCGTGAAGCGAAAGCCGCTCGCGTCGCACAGGAGGTCGAAGGCGACGTAGGCGTGGCCGCGTGCGAGCGCAGACAGCAGAGTCTCTTCGTTCAAAGGTTGAGTGCGTTCGACGAGGACGTGCGTGCGGACGACTTGAAAGCTGCGCTCGTAAGGATCGAGTTTCAGAGAGAAGAGAGTGTGACCGGCGAGGTCTTGTAACGCGAGGCCGACGTTGGCGTGCGCGTCGTTGCCCGCGATGGCGACGAGTCTGCGACTGCTGCCGCTGCCGTCGCTCTGTTGTGGCGTGGTCAGTTCGTCGAAGCGTTTGAGGTTCGCGTCGGGGCTTTCGTAGAAGCGCGTCCAGAGCAGGTGCGGGTAGCTGCGGTAAGACCAGAGGCCGTCGAAGAAGAGGAGGGGGCGGTTGATCTGTTTGGCGTTGGCGTGGAGGTTGTAAATCTCCATGCCGTCGAAGCCTTGCGCCTCGCGCCAACTGCGAAACGTTTCGGGGTGCGCGACGAAGACGAGTTGCCCGCCTGACTTGGCGCGGTTGATGCTCTCCTGCGTCGAAGGCGGCGCGGCCGCATCATTCGTCGCGGCGAGTGGCGTCCCGCCGAACGTGAGAAAACGATCCGCGTCCGACTCGCTCGTCTCGCTGCCCGCGACGAAGAGGACGCCGCCGCGCATACCCTTGAGCGTCAGAGAGCGCGTGTCGTAATCGCCCGACGGGTGTTCGCTCATCACGACGAAGGCGAGGCCGTTCGCCTGCGCCGCCCGCGTGATGTCCGCGAACGTGCCCGCGCTGTGCCCGCCGAGAAACGAGTGGACGTGAATCGCGCCCTTGTGGTCGGCGTAAACGGGATCGGCGTCGGCGACGCGCGCGCTGTTCAACTCTCGAATCTTCGCGTCGAGACGGCCGAGTTGGTAGCGTCGGTAGATGAAGGGCGTCTGCGTCGCGAGCACGACGAGGATGACGACCGCCAGCAGTTTCAACAGACGTTTCATCTTGTTCAGCCGAATTGCTCGTTCACGCCGCGCGCGGCGACCCCGTTCACGTCGCGCGCGGCGACCCGCCGCCGCCGCGATGCATTCCCGCCAGCGGCGCTCTCATCATTCGTCGCGCGCTCAATCCGCGCTCTCGAAATCAACGGACGCGATGTGCTCCGACAGGCTGCGCCCGTAGACGGCGACGAGCACGTGTTCGGGATGATCCGTGTACACGTCCAGCCCCGCGCGGTCGCGGAAGACGGCGACGAGTCCCACGTCGTAAGAGCGCGGCAACTTCAACACGTCGAAGCCGACCGCGAAGCTCTCGATCTGCGGGATGAAATTCGGCAGGCGACGCAAACGCGCCAAGTGTTCCTCGCGCTCCGCCTCGGTCGCCTCGGCGCGGTATTTCCAGATGACAATGTGTGTAAGCATAATAGTCCGTAGTCCGTAGTCCGAGGTCAGTTGTTTTCTTCGTTCCGTCAGTCGAGGCTCTCATCTTCAGTCGTCAGCTTACCAAAAACAAACAACGGGCAACTGACTACGAACAACGGACAGTTCTCATTTCAGATATTTATCGAACCAGTCAATCGTTCTTTCGAGCGCGTCTTCGCGGTGGCGCGGTTCGCGGAAGCCGTGGCCTTCGCGCGGGTAGCGCGCGAGCACGGTCTCAACATTGCGGCGGCGCAAGGCCATGTACATCTCTTCGGCCTGCGTGATGTGGACATCGTTGTCCAGTTCGCCGTGAATGAAGAGCGTCGGCGTGTCGGCGGAGCGCACGTAGCGCAGCGGCGACCAGCGCCACAGCAGATCATAGTCGTCCCAGGGGAAGCCGCCAAACTCCGCGTGGATCAAATCCTGATAGAGCGACGTGGAATAGAAGCTGACGAGGTTCGACACGGACGCGCTTGAGACGGCGGCGCGAAAGCGCGTCGTCTGCGTGATGATCCAGTTCGTCATGAAGCCGCCGTAGCTGCCGCCCGTCACGCCCATGCGCCCGCGGTCAATCCATGTGAATCTCCGCAAGCTTTCGTCAACGCCCGCCATCAAATCGCGGTAGTCGCCGCCGCCCCACTCGCGCAGCGTGCCGTCGGAAAACTTCTGCCCGTAGCCGCTTGAGCCGCGCGGGTTGATGAAGAGGACGGCGTAGCCGCGCGCGGCGTAAGCCTGAAAGGCGGCGTTGAAGCCGTAGCCGTACGCGCCGTGCGGCCCGCCGTGGATGCTCAGGATGAGCGGGTAGCGTTCCGACGCGCGCCAGCCGAGAGGCTTCATCAGCCAGCCCTGCACGCGCAGGTTGTCGGAACTCCGGTAGGTGAACTCTTCGGGCGCGGAGAGGTTGAAGGCGCGCATCAACTCCTGATTGTGCGCGCTCAACTTTCGCGCGAGAAATCCTTCGGCGGGCGTTGTCCAGACTTCGGCCGGGTTCAACGCGTCGCTCAACACGTAGGCTAGGATGTGCGAAGCCCTCGTCTTGAATCCGGGGTGAGAGATAGTCGTCGCCGGAAGCGTCGCCGTGCTGATGCTGTAGTTGGAGATTTGCACCGGGCGCGGCGTGCCGGGTTTGCAGTAGTTGCCGCTGCGCGACGGGTAATTCGTGAAGCCCGCGATCTGACCCTGCCCGAACTCGACCTTATTTTCGACGTCGCAGAAGTTGAAACTTTGCAGCGCGTCTCCGGCCACGCCGACGCGGTAGATGAGCGACTGCCCGCGATCACCTGCGAGGAACAGGATCCCTCTGCTGTCGGGCATCCACTTGGGACTGCGCGCGCGGCGATCCAGCGTGGCGGTGAGTTCGCGCCCGCGCGCCGCGGTGCCGCCCGCCGCTTCGATCACCCAGACGTGCGTGTCTTCGGCCACGCTGTCAATGGTCGTCACGTCGCGCGTCGTGGCCGTGTAAGCGATGAACTTGCCGTCGGGCGACCAAGCGGGTTCATACTCGCAGCCGCGCGTCTCCGTCAGGCGACGCACGCGGCCGTCGGTCGTGACGGCGAAGATGTCCGAGTTGTTGACGGCCTCCGGGTCGTTCTCGTGATTCGAGAGAAAGGCGATCTCGTCGCCGCGCGGATTCCACGCGAGCGCATGATCGTAGTATTGCCCCGAAGTCAGTTGACGCGGCTGCGTGGAGTCGTCCACGTCCACGAGCCAGACGTGCGTGCGCAGCGTGTCGGAGAAGGCGGTGCGCGATTTGTACTGGATGCGATCAACGATGCGCGGGTCGTCGCGCCGCGCGCCACGCTCGTCGGCGTTCGACGCGCCCGTTGCCGTGATCGCCGCGACATCCTGCGTCTCCTCGGTCGCGCTGATGAAGGCGAGGCGGCGGCCGTCGGGCGACCACGCGAACGATTCGCCCGCGTAAGGAATGTGGAAGTTGGTGGAGCGGACGGGCGCGACGAAGCGCGGCGGCGTGCGTTCGCGCGGCGACACCACCCAGAGGCCGCTCTGTTCGCCGCGCGCGGCGACGAAGGCGAGCCGACGGCCGTCGGGCGACCAGCGCGGGCGCGAGACGTTCCAGTCGCCGCCGAGCACTTGCTGCGGCGCGCGTCGAGGCGTCGGCGGCGACGGGGCGGCACTCTCGCCGCGTTCTTCTCCGACTTGCGCGCACCAGAGCGACGTGCGCGTCGCGTTGCCTTCAATTGTCGAAACCATGTAACAGACCGTGCCCCCGTCGGGCGCGATCTGCGCCTCGCCGACGTTCGCCACACGCAGCGTGTCGGCGGGCGTCATCCCGCGCTGCGGCTGCGCGCCGGCGGCGGCCGAAAGCAGAAGGCAAAGAAGCGCGAAGGCAAAACGCGCAGTTGTCAGAAAGGTGAAACGTGCAGTTGTCATAGTGTCGTGTGCAGGGTGTCGTTCAAAAGTTGCCACGCGCGGCGGACGTGTTCCTCGGTCGTGCGGATGTTGCCGACGGCGAGGCGGAGGGTGAACTTGCCATGGAGGCGCGTGTGCGAGATGAAGAGTGCGCCGGTCGAGTTGGCGGCGTGCATGAGACGCTCGTTGAGTGCGTCGAGGCGCGCGGCGCGTGCGTCGTCAGGCTCACCTGCGGCGCGTGCGTCGCCAGTCTCGCCTGCTGCGTTTAGGGGAGGGACGGCGCGGAAGCAGACGACGCTCAAGGGGACGGGCGCGAGCAGTTCCCAACGCGGGTCGGCTTCGACCCAGGAGGCGAAGAGGCGCGCGAGGCGACAGTGTTCGCGGATGCGCGCGGCGAGTCCGTCGTGCCCGAAGTAGCGGAGGATCATCCAGAGCTTGAGCGAGCGGAAGCGGCGGCCGAGTTGGACGCCGTAGTCCGCACCGTTTCTGACGCCTTCGGTTTCGGCGGCGGGCGTGCGCAGGTATTCGGGGACGAGCGAGAAGGCGCGGTGGAGCACTTCGATCCGGCGGCAATAGAGGACGGAGAGATCGAAGGGCGTGAAGAGCCACTTGTGCGGGTTGAGCGTCAGCGAGTCGGCGCGCTCGCACGCGTCGAGGACGAGCGGGCGCAGTTCCGGCACGATGCCCGCCGAACCTGCATAGGCGGCGTCAACGTGCAGCCAGAGTTTGCGTCGCTCGCAAACGTCGGCTATCGCCGCGACGGGATCAATGCTCGTCGTCGAGGTCGTGCCGACGGTGGCGACGACGCAGAAGGGCAACAGTCCGTCGCGCTTGTCTTCTTCGACGGCGCGGGCGAGGGCGTCTGCGTCCATGCGAAAGTCTGCGTCGGCCGGAATTTTGCGGAGCGAGCGTTGGCCGAGGCCGAGCGCGATGACGGCTTTGTCAATCGAAGAGTGCGCCTGCTCGGAAGCGTAGACGCGCAGGAGCGGCAGGTCGGGGCGACCGCTCAAGCCCTGCTCGCGGATGTCGAGCGCGAGATGCTCGCGTGCGGCGGCGATGGCGTGGAGGCTGGAGACGGAGGCCGTGTCGTAGATGACGCCCGCGAATTCATCGGGCAGGCCGAGCATCTGCCGCAGCCAGGAGAGCGCGACTTCTTCGAGTTCGGCGGCGGCGGGCGCGGTGCGCCAGAGCAGAGATTTCACGTCGAAGGCCGCGCTCAAGAGTTCGCCGAAGATGCCGGGCGCAGAGGTTGACGTGGCGAAGTAGGCGAAGAACGAAGGGTGATTCCAGTGCGTGAGCGCGGGCGCGATCAGTTTGTCCACGTCGGCGAGAATGTCGTCCATCGGTTCGCCCGCGGCGGGCGCGGCCGTGGGCAAACTTTCGATCAACTCGCGCGGCTTTACTTGCGCGAGCACGGGGCGCGCTTCGATGTTGGTGAAGTAGTCGCTGATCCAATCGATGAGCGCGTGGCCGTGGCGGCGAAACTCCTCGGCGCTCATGTCGCCCGTCGGGGGCGGCGCGTCGGGGCGCGGGGCGTCGGGCGCGTCGCGGTCGTCGTTTTTCATGCGGGGCATTGTAGCGGGGAAGTGCGGCTCGCGTCACATGCGAGGGTGGTTAGTGGGTGAGAGAGTCAACCATTGAGGCACGAAGGCACGAAGTTAACGCGTCAAGTTTTCTACGTGTCTTCGTGCGTCAGTGGTCAACCGCTGTTGAGCGGCGCAAGAGGCGTAGGTAACAGACGAGCATGACGAAGACGGACGCCCAGCAGACGAGCGGGAGCGAGACGGTGAGCGGCTCGACGCAATAGACGGGCGGCGCGGCGCGGTAGATGTAGCAACTATATTCAACGGCCAGATACAGCCCCCCGGCGAGGTAATAGACGAGGCACGCGCGCACGCCGAGAAAGATCACCCACGGCACGAGCCAAGACAAATACTGCGAGCCGAAGCCCGGCGTGAGGAAGAGGAAGAGGGCGACGGCGAGGCCGACTTGCAACGCGAGCGGCGGCTTGCCGTTGTCGTCCCGGCGGTTGAGCCAGAGAGCGGCGGCGACGATCAACGACAGCATCAACCATTTCCCGATTGAGGCGGCGACGGCGTGCGCGCCCATCACGCCGTGCGGCGGGAGGGCGAACTGTAGGCTTTCGGGAAACCACGCGGCGGCGAGACGCGTCCAGCCCCAGTGGCCGTAGAGGCTGCCGTAGCCGAAGACGTTGCGCGCGATGTTGACGGGATCGTAGAGGACGTAAGGGAGCGAGCCGCAGAGGAAGACGGCGGCGGCGATGGCGAAAAACTCCGCGCGCTCTCTCAGACGCGGCAGGTAAAACCAGACGGCGGGCGCGAGGATGAGCGGCGCGACTTTGAAGTTGAGCGCGCAGCCGTAAGCGACGGCCGCGAGCCAGACGCGCACGCCGTTGTCGTTGCCGCCGCTCCGCGTCTCAAGGAGATAGACGGAGAGCAGGACGAAGAAGAAGAGAACCGGATCGGTGTTGCCGTGAAAACCGGAAATGATGATCGAGACGGGGTTGAGCGCGAGCAGGACGAGCAGCCACGGCGAGAGGCGTCGCCGCGCGTGCGAACGCGCGAGTAGTTTCCAGACGAGGTAGAGAGTGCCGAGGTCGGCCAGCAGGCAGGGGAAGCGCAGCCAGAAGGCGAAGGGGAGTTTCGTCGCGTTGGCGAGACGGCCGAGCGCGGCGAGGTAGTGGACGACGAAGGGCGGGTGATTGAAGGGATTGCCGGTCGTGCCGAGGCGATAGTAAACGCCGACGCCGCCGACCTCGCGGATGTTCGTAACGAACTCGCGGAAGGCGG